>CALUUT010000069.1 GCA_944324045.1 uncultured Desulfovibrionaceae bacterium
CGTGCTTATCCCGGCGTACAATTATGCGCGCTATTTGCCCGCATGCATCGAATGCGCTCTGGAGCAAGAGGGCGTCGCTGTGGAAATCATTGTCGTTGATGACGGCTCCACGGATGAAACGCCCGCGGTTGCGGCGCGTTACGCCCGGCATATCCGGTATGCGCGTCAGCCCAACCAGGGCCTGTCCGCGGCCAGAAACACCGCTCTGGACATGGCCTCCTGCGAGTATATCGTTGCGCTGGACGCGGACGACCTTCTTGCGCCGGGCACGCTCGCCTCGCAGTGCGCCGCGCTGGAGCGCCAGCCGGATGCGTCCCTCTGCGTTTGCCCCAACAATCTTGTCCGCTCTGAAACCCCGGACGGTCCTCTTGAGTTGGCCGGCGTACTGCCGCTTGTCCGCAACAACTATGAGATCTATCTTTGCAATTTCAACATAGCCCCTGTTCACGCCTACATGCTGCGGCGCAAGGCGGCGAAAGCGACGGGCTATTTCGATATCTCGCTTAAGGCATGCGAAGACTATGACTACTGGGTGCGCTGCGTCGCGGCCGGATTTGCGCTGACGCACAATCCAAACGGCGCGGCCCTGTACAGACAGCATCCCGGAAGCATGTCCGCAAACAAACCAAACCAGTTCAAATACGACGCCATTGTCCACCGGCGCATAGGACTCCGGCTAAGAGAAGGCATGATTGAAAAATCCCATCGCGAAGGCGCATGGCTTTCCCATGCGGCGGGCTGCCTGAGCGCGGCCGGCAATCTCGCGGAACAGGACTTGGAGCTCTCCATCGCCTTTCTTAAAGAGACGCATTTCGCCCTTAAACAGGCCGCGACATGCCATGTCCTTTGCAAAACCCAGCCTGACTCCTCGCCCGCGTACCGTAACGCGCTGACGTTTTCCGCATTGCGCGTCTGCAGGGCGCTTTCTTCTCTGAAAAACTGCAGGGAGTCCAGCGTCGAGGGCGCGCTGAACATTATGGAACGCCTGTCGCCTGAATGGGGGATTGAGGTCGCGCGCATGCATGATGCGCCCTATCTGAACCGGCTTGAGTGCGAACTGTCCGAACAGATATATCTGCCGCAGAAAATCAACGGCAAAAAAATCCGCTTCTTTTCTGCCTGAACTGTTCTGTCTACGCGAATTTGCCGCCAGAGCCCAAACGATATGCGCAGGCCCAACTGTTTTCACGATGCCGTGAACCGACGCCCGCTCTTAAGGAAGAAATCATGAAATTGGCATACATCGCATTTCTCAGCCCCCATCTGCCCCACCTGTTACGTAAATTTGATCAGCAAATCCAATCCATGCGGCGTCTGAATCCGGACACGCGCGGCATCGTCATGGGGCCGCCCGGCGGACGATACGGACGCTTCGTCTTTCAATACCCGCGCATCCCCTGGGAGCCCCGGATTTTTTTTGCGGCCTGCGCCAATATCGTGGAAACGCTGCAACCTGATATGGTCTATCTGCGCTATTTCGCCTTCAATCAATACACTGTAAAATTCATGGAACGCTATGGAGACCGGGTCGTATTTGAACATCACACCATTGAACCAGGCGAACTGGAAGGCAAAGAGCGCGAAGACGACCTTCTCTTCGGGCCGAAAATTCTGGGAATGGCCGCCGGATGCGTGGGCGTAACCCAGGAAATAGCCGCCTTTGAAAGCAACAGGGCCGAAGGCGGCCCGATTCCCTGTCTGGCCCTTGGCAACGGCATCGACCCCAACTCCGTGCCCCTGCTTGAATTCGACCTCCCCAAAGACGCCATACACCTGATATGCGCCGCCAATTTCAGCGCATGGCACGGCATCGACCGGCTCCTGCACGGCATGGCCCTCTACTCGGGCAAGGAACGCTTCATATTGCACCTTGCCGGAAACGGCGTCGTTCTTGATGAACTCATAGCTCTGACCAAAACGCTTCATCTTGAACACAGCGTCATTTTTCACGGACCTCTTGACCATGCGCAATTGCATAGCCTTGCATGCCGGTGCCATGTCGGCGTCGGGACATTGGGCGTTCACCGTATAGGCTTCACGGAAACAACGTCGCTTAAACACCGGGAATACTGCCTTCAGGGACTCCCGTTCATTCTTTCTTCAAAGGACGTGGACATTCCGGAAAACAGCCCCTTTATCAGAACCTTTCCCCAGGATGACAGCCCCATCGCCATGGAAGCCGTCGCGGATCTTGCCCGAAGCGTGGAACAGGAGCCGCAGATGCGCTCCGCCATGCATGCTTTTGCCAGACAGCATCTTTCCTGGGACGCCAAAAGCGCGGACTTGGCCCGTTTTTTACACATGCTGCATGAAAAACGGCGTGCGAAGCGACCTGAACACGATACGGCGCAAAGCCGCCCCCTGGTTTCCGTGGTTATGCGCGTACACTCCGACAATCCGTCACGGCTTACAGCCCTGGCCGAGATGTTCGGTCAAGTCCGAAATCAGGACAATGCCGCTTTTGAGCTGATTCTTGTAAACAGCGGCGATGCGGCCGATATGACGCACGAACTGGAAATATTTCGCCGCGAGCATCCGGAAATTCAAACGCGCGTCTTGCACGCCGCAAAAGACTCCATTGCCGAAGCGCGCAATGCGGGCATTGACGCCGCGCGGGGGATCTGGATTTTCCTCCTGGAAAATGAAGACAGGCCGCGCGCGGATTTTCTGCGCCTGGCGCTTGAAGAATGCGGCCGCCATCCGGAAATAAATGTCATTTACAGCTATGTGCAGCCTGACGGCGCGTCAGGCGCGCCTGTCAAAACAGAAGAATATTCCTGGAAATATCCGGCTGACCGCGATATTTTCCCGGAATCCCTCCTGTTCCGTAAACAGGTATGGGAAGATGCAGGAAAGTACGAAGCCATGCAGCCCTGGGGCATGACCAGCAGGCTGTTCTGGATGCGCGCCGCCCGCGCCGCGATTCTGGCGCGCAGAATTCCGTATCCCTGCCTGATCCGCGGACCGGAAAACGCCGGATCATCCAGGGCCGCCGCTGAAAATCCGCTCCAAAAAGAGCGGCTCGCAAAAGAAGCGGCGGCGCTTCTTATGACCCAAATGACGGATGCGGACGATGTGGAGGCCATTATTCAGGCCCACGCCGAGCTTGCCAAACATCCGGGCATGTCGCCTGAATCCGAACAAAGAATTGATCTCATGCTGCGCCATTTTTCTGAACACTCTCTGCCCTGCGTATGGAAAGGATTATTCCATGAAGGGAGAGGAGAATTCGACAAGGCGCTCGTCTGCTACCTGAACGCGACCGCACGCGACGCGGAATCGGACTGGCAGGCGCATCTGCGCCTGTATCTGCTGTATGAACACGCGCGCAACACGGCAAAAGCGCGGCGCCATAAAGAAGAATGCGCCCGGCGCAACCCAATGCTTGCCTTTTTGCTCACAGTAAAAGATTCCATGGCCAAAGACGCCCAAACGCAATCATAATATGCACAGGCAAAGAGAACGCCGCATCGCTTCAAAGATATGGCTGTAGCCGCAGACGTGCTCTTTACAACATGAACATCCGTTCCGGATCAAAAGGAATGCCCCATGCGCGATGCTTTAGGACTGTATTACCATCCCAACCCGGACGATATCAGCGCCAGAGTCTATGTCCGCGAAAAAAACGGCGAACTGGAGTTCCGGCTTTGGCAACGGGACCATCCTGAAATATGGGAAAGGCATGGGTGGATGCCTCTTGGCGTGATACAGGCCGCCGCATCCATGTACGCCATGAACAACGCCGCGGACCCCATGCGGCTGTACGATGAAAACGTAGCCCGCGCCTTGCTGAAAGAAGCGTCCGAATAGGAGCGCCGGAATATTGACGGCGACGCCTTGCTTAATAAGTTCTTTAAAACGGCATGCCGGAACAAACCGTTTGGCCGTACTTTTTTGGCATAACGGCAAAAAATGCGGATATGGCATGCCCCCGCGCCGCGTCTTTTCTTACGCCTCTTTTTGTTTTTGCATCACCCTTTTCGCGCCTGTTCCGGACAAACCGGCCTCGCCGCCTTACGCATCGACTTCCACACCGCGCCATATCGGGCCGCATTCTGTCCAGGCGCGGCGCATCCGCATCATCAAAAAAACGCGCGCCCGCAACGGCCTGGAACAGCCTGAAATATCGGAACAATCCCGCTCTTTTATTTTGAGAGAAAAAAAGGTATATTGACAAAAAAAGTACAAAAAGTCAGCCAGGGAACGCGTACAGCACAAGGACAGCTTGCTATCATGCCCAGATTATTACGAGCCGCCGTAGTGGACAGATTGTACTATCTGCTTCTGCGCGATTTTTGCGAGTCCATGTCCCAGATATCAAATCAGTTTCGCCGGTATCGCCTGACTTCGGACATTTGCTGGCCCATTCTTGAAGACCTGCTTGGACGGCAGCGCAACCGGGGGCCGCTCTGGCAGATGAAAGACACAGCTCACCATCTGTCGCGATATCATTCCGCGCAAAACGGCAATGCGTTCACCCATCCGGCCGTGTTTCTGGACCTGGCTATCGGCGCAATATTTCATGAAACTGTCCGGCTCAAGGAAATAGCGTATATGGGAGCCGTATATCTTCCGGCGGCGCACGCCTGGCTGTCCAACTGCGAAATCGATGCGCCGGAAAAAAAGCCCAAGGCGGACATTGTTCTCAACTCCGGAAAACGCATTCTCCCTATTCTGGAAGCCGCATTTTCGAGTTTGCCCGATATTATGCGCAATCTGGAAAATCTCACAAAAGAGGCGCGCGAACTTATGTGCCTCATATACCAGGGCAAAAACGCCAACACCATGGTGGCGGCGATGGTTCGCGATCAGGCCTTGCTTGTTGAACGCGCATTTGGTCCGCAGTACCGGCAATTTTTGTCCGCTCTGGCAGAGGCGAAAAATTTAAGAGCATGTTCGGCCCGGTACAATCGCATATAAACATTTTTCTGAAAAACGCCGCATCGGGTTTACCGTCCCGCCCCGACAAACAAAAATGCGCTCCAACAGCGTCCCTTGCCCGGACGCCGCGTTTTACACCGGCGATTTCAGCAGCTTGAATTTAAAAAAATACAGTAACCGGCCGGCTCAAGGCGCGCACAAACGCCTTTCCGGGCCGCTTCGGCAGCATGCGCCGTTTTCTGTTCGCAACAAAAATGCGGCCGGCTGGGCCGATTGCAGAAACGCCGCGCATCAAAACTTCTTGCCCCATTAAGGAGAATACCACGATATGTCCCTGCTCCATCCCAAAAAATCCGTAACCAGCTATGCGCTGGTCAATCGGGACAATCCCGAACTGCACCGCGATATCTTTCCCTACAGCAAAATAAGCCGCGTCTTCTTCGATGATGTGTATATATTGCCCAGAGCGGCGGATCCCATGTTCATCACCGACACCACGCTCAGAGACGGACAACAGGCCCGAACCCCATACACGCTCAAGCAGATTGAACATATTTTCGAACTGCTCCACAAGCTTGGCGGGAAAAGCGGCCTGATTCGCTCTTCAGAATTTTTCATGTATTCCGAAAAAGACCGTAAAGCCATCGATATCTGCCGGGCCAAGGGATACCGCTATCCGGAGGTGACCGGGTGGATCAGAGCCAATCTTGATGATCTCAAAATCGCCCGGGATATGGAATTTAAGGAAGTCGGCATCTTGACCAGCGTTTCCGATTATCATCTGTACATGAAAATGGGATGGGACCGGCAAAAAGCCATGGATCATTATACGGCTGTGGTTGAGAAAGCCCTTGAATACGGCATTTCTCCGCGCTGCCACTTTGAAGACCTTACCCGCGCCGACGTGTATGGTTTTCCCATTCCCTTCGCCCAACGTCTTATGGCGCTATCCGAAGAAAGCGGCTTGCCCGTCAAAATCCGGCTCTGCGACACCATGGGCAACGGCGTTCCCTATCCGGGCGCAACTCTGCCGCGTTCCGTGGGGCGTCTGGTGCGCGCTTTTACGGACGACGCCGGGGTGCCGGGCGAATGGCTTGAATGGCATGGACATAACGATTACCACAAAACGCTTATCAACGGCGTTACGGCATGGCTGTATGGCTGTTCCGGCATCAGCGCCACCCTGCTCGGATTTGGAGAGCGCACGGGCAACACGCCGGTGGAAGCCCTTGTCATCGACTATATCGGCCTTACCGGCGACGACGACGCGGCGGATACCAGAGTGATCACGGAAATAGCGCAATATTTTGAAAAAGAGCTTGGATACCGCATTCCGGACAACTATCCGTTTGCCGGACGCGAGTTCAACGCCACAGGCGCAGGCATTCATGCGGACGGACTCATCAAAAACCAGGAAATCTACAATGTGTTCGACACTGAACTGCTGCTGAACCGTCCCGTGTCCGTCATCATCACGGACAAATGCGGCCGCGCGGGCGTGGCCTGCTGGATAAACCAGCATCTCAACCTGCCGGAAGAGCGCAAGGTCACCAAAAAGCATCCCGGCGTAGGCAAAATCTATGACCGCATTATTCAGGCTTATGAAGAAGGACGCACTACATCTTTCTCGCAAAAAGAAATGATGACGCTCGTCAAACGGTATCTGCCCGAACTGCTGGTTTCCGAATTCGACAACCTTAAAAAAATGGCCAATGATCTTGCCGGGTATCTCATCGCCAAGGTCGCGGAAAACCACCATTGCCTGTGTACGCCTTCAAGCAACGAATCATACGAATGGCTGGATGAATTCGTACGCGAATACCCGTTTATCCAGTATCTGTATCTTACAGACGCCCAGGGCAAACTGCTCGCTTCCGCCATAACAGACCCGATTTACAGAGAAAAATACAAACAACTGCCTATCGGTTATGATTTTTCCTCGCGCGAATGGTTTGTCTATCCCATAAAAACCGGAAGCCTTCATGTCACCGACATTCAAAAATCCATGCTGACTGAAAAGCTCATCTTTTCCGTGTCCGCGCCGATTACGGACGACTATGACAACATAACCGGCGTTATTGGCGCGGATATACAGCTTGAACAGCTTCTCAAGCGCGCCGACACTCTGGAAGACGAAGTACAGGCCGGCGACGAATAACGGCAATCTTTTTTACTCATCCGGCGACGGGCTAGGATATGCTCCAGGCCCGCCGCCGGTTGCCCGAACCCGCGCGCCATATTCAAAAACTTTTTTGCTGAAAAACAGCGCCGACGCGCGGCGCGCGTGTTTTCCCCGCAACTTCAAAAAAACTGACGGCAGGGACAAAATATGAGCCATCCCTCCATGCAAAAACACATTCTCCTTCTTTCCTTCATGCTGTGCCTTTTTCTCGCTGGCTGCGCAGGCAAAAGCAACGTTCGCGGAGAAGAGGGCGTTATTCAGTCTCAATCGGGCAGAGGAAAACCCTACACGGTAATGGGGCAAACATACCATCCGCTGCTCTCCGGCAGCGGCTTTATTGAAGAAGGCATCGCATCCTGGTATGGAAAGGATTTCCACGGCAAAAAAACAGCCAATGGCGAAAGATACAACATGTATGCCATGACCGCGGCGCATCGCATTCTGCCTTTTGGCACCAAAGTGCGGGTCACCAATCTTCAAAACAACAAAAAAGCCATTGTCCGAATCAATGACCGCGGGCCCTTTGTGGCAAACCGGATTATCGACCTCTCGCAGTCAGCCGCAAGCCAAATCGGCATGATCGGAACAGGCACGGCGCGGGTGCGAATAGAAAGCGTCGATGTCGTTCCCAGCATTAAAAACGGCGATATGAAGGGCACGTTCTACGTGCAGGTCGGCGCTTTTTCCGTGCGCGCCAACGCCGACAAACTCCTGAAAAGCATTCGCGCAAAAGGCATGAAAGCCCGCTCCTACTATTCGGATTACGTCCACTTCTGGCGCGTCCAAATTGGTCCGTTCTCTTCGCTTAAAGAAGCGGAGCGTCAAAGCGACAACCTCCAGATAGCCTACCCCGGCAATTATATTCTGGCGGATTAAGGCCATATCCGACGGGTTTGCCGCAAAAGGCACTGATATATCGGCCGGGCAAGTAACGTCGCTTGCCCGGCCATTGCGTTGACGCCGGTCCGTATTCATCCGCATTCGCGCATTTACAGCGCAGGGAAGCGCATGATATAGCCCAAAAGCCACAGAAGGCATATCTCCAAAATTGCAAGGGAAAACATCATGCAATATCTTTGGCTTTTATGTTCCTATCTGGCCGGCTCCATCCCTTTCGGGCTGCTCATCGCGCGTCTTGCCTGCGGCATTGACCCAAGAAAAGGCGGAAGCGGCAATGTGGGCGCGACAAACGTCGCGCGCCTGTGCGGCTTTAAATGGGGAGTCGCGACACTTGTCCTTGATGCGGCCAAAGGCGCGCTTGCCGTGGCCGTCATGGCTCACGTCCTCAAGCAGCCGCCTCTTATGGTCGGCGCCGCGGGGCTGTGCGCCATTCTTGGGCATCTTTATTCCGTATTTCTCCGTTTCCATGGCGGCAAGGCCGTGGCGGCGACCGTAGGCATCTTTCTGGTCATTACGCCGATAGAACTGGTCATTTCCGCGATTGTCTGTCTTCTCGTAATCCGGCTTTCCGGATTTGTGTCCCTGGGCTCCCTGGTGCTCGTGGTCATGTTGCCCATTGTCCAATATTTCATGGGGGACACCCGCTATGTCATTCCGTCCCTGGTCATCATGTGTCTGGTGTTCTTCAGCCACCGGGCCAATATCGCGCGTCTGCTGAAAGGCGAAGAAAAGCCCTGGCAAAAGAAAAAAAATGAGGTTCCCAAATGAATATGTCGTTTCCTAAACTGCGCTGCCGTCTTGAATACGTCTGCCTTTCCTGCGGCGCGCGTTATGGCATTGAAGAGCTGCACTACACCTGCCCCAAATGCGGCGGCGTCTTTCTTCTGGAAAATCTGGATTTTGACGCCCTGAAAAAAACGCCGGCCCAGGAATGGCGCGCGCTTTTCGACTCCCGGGCCGCATCCAAACGCACCGCATTGCGCGGCATTTTCCGTTTCTATGAATTAATTGCGCCTGTGCTTGAGGAACAGGATATCTTATACCTTGGCGAAGGCAATACCCCCATAGTGGACGCGCCCGCGTCGCTCGCGGCTCTGGTCGGACGGCAGTTCGCCTTTAAAAATGAAGGCCAAAATCCCAGCGCCTCTTTCAAAGATCGCGGCATGGCCTGCGCTTTCAGCTATCTCCAGGCCCTTGTCCGCCGCAACAAGTGGGATGAGGTGCTCACAGTCTGCGCCTCAACCGGCGACACGTCCGCCGCGGCCGCGCTCTACGCCGCATATGCGGGCGGGCCGGTGAAATCCGTGGTCCTGCTGCCGCACGGCAAAGTTACGCCCCAGCAGCTTTCCCAGCCTCTGGGAAGCGGCGCCACGGTGCTGGAGCTTCCCGGCGTATTTGACGACTGTATGAAAGTTGTCGAACACCTTGCGGAAACTTATCGCGTTGCGCTTCTCAATTCCAAAAACGCCTGGCGCATTTTGGGTCAGGAATCGTATGCCTACGAAGTCGCGCAGTGGCACGACTGGGATATGCGCCATATCTGCCTGTTCGTGCCCGTGGGCAATGCCGGGAACATCACCGCCATCATGAACGGCTTTTTGAAAATGCATGCCCTTGGCATCATTGCTTCTCTTCCACGTCTGTTTGGGGTTCAGTCCACGCATGCCGACCCGGTCTTTCGGTATTATGAGGAAAGCGACCCGGCAAAACGCCGCTTTGAGCCGGTAGCGGTCACGCCCAGCGTGGCGCAGGCCGCGATGATCGGCAATCCGGTTTCTTTTCCGCGTGTGCGGTATCTTGCTGAAAAATTTAAAGAAATCGGCGGCGAAGAGGCGTTCCAGGTGGTGCATGTCGAAGAACAGGACATTATGGACGCCATGCTGCTCGCCAATCGCCACGGACACATATCCTGCACCCAGGGCGGCGAATGTCTCGCCGGACTGCGCCTGGCCGTCGCTCAGGGGCGCATTGCCAAAGATGAACGCGCCGTACTTGACGCCACGGCGCACAGTCTCAAATTTTCCGGGTTCCAGGACATGTATTTCAGCGACAGCTTCCCGCCGGCTTATGAAATTACCCCCAGAAAAGAATACATGAACAAGCCTGAACTGGTGGTCTCGCCTGCGGAAAAACAAACGCTCAACGAGCAGGAATTCACCATCCATGTTGCAAATGTCATTGCAAAAAGATTGAATTTGCAAAGCAAAAAATAGACAAAGCGCTCTTTTGCAACATGATACAATAAAAAACCGGGCGTATCGTCAAAACGGCGTACGCCCGGTTTTATTATGCTGCAAGCTATCATCATATGGACGGCATCACTTGATGAGCCTTTCAAATATGGAGAGGACATATTCGGCAATTTCGCAATCCTGTTCTTCCGTTCCGCCGCCGACTCCGATGCCGCCCGCGATTTTCCCATTTGCAAACAACGGATATCCGCCCGCCACAAGGGTAATTCTGGGGTCATTCGTCTGAATCGCCATGAGAGCGCCTTTTTCCGCGGCATACATGGCGACATCCTTTGTCCTGCACTGCGTCACGGCAGCCGTGTACGCCTTTCCGGGCACAAGAGCGATGCTGAGCACCAATGCTTCGCCATATCTGCGGTATGCCCTTGGAAGCCCATTTTCATCACTGATTGCAAAACTGATATCTATTCAGATTTCTTTGCTTTTTTCTCTTGCCGCAGCGCACAGCTTATCACATGTTTCATCAGTCAATATCATTGTAAAAACCCTCCATATGAATACATTGATGTGAAAATGCTTTTGGGCGTCAACCATGTATGGCATATCAGAGAGTTCTCTCGCGCCGCTTGCCTGTTTCTTCAAAAAATTTGCTTATTTCTTCAGTTGCTTCTGAATATTCAAAATATCCTCTTTAGGAGCGCTGCCGAACATTTTCCGATAATCCCTGATGCATTGCGACAGGCTTTCGTATCCCACCTCAATGGCGGCTTCCGTCACATTTTTCCCTTCATCCAGCATGAGCCGTCTGACTTCTGTAAGCCGCAGTTTTTTCTGGCATTGCACAGGGCCCATGCCGACAGCGCGCTTAAACTTCTGATGAAAAAGAGAGACGCTCATATTCCTCTGTTCCGCCAGATTCTCTATTGTAAACGCATCCCGAAAATTTTCTTTAATCCAGCTGTTCGCCTCATACATTTCTTTTGCCTGTCCAGCCGCGATGCTTTGGAGAAGTTGTTTGCCGCAGGAACCGCAAAGGATATAATACATAACCTCACGCATCATATTTCTTCGCATAAATTCCGATGGAATCGACTGGCCCGGCGCGGATACAAGTCTGTAAACAGCCTGGATGACCGCGCCATCCGATATGGACATGTCTTGCCCGCTTAGCTTTTCACCCATGATCTTTTCCGTCAGATCATTGTCCAAATCCAAAACGGTCGTTATGGCGTCATGCACTGTAAACTCTACTGCGAGGGCCAAAAAATCCTGATACTCTGAAAAACTTAGAACTGTTCCTGACAAAGGAGTATCTATTTTCGATATGAAATACTGCCCCGTCATATAATCCATAATTCCGGAAGGCGCATACAGTCGAAGCGCGCCATCAAGAACAAGATACAGATATGGATTTTCTGTCCGCGGCATAGGAACGTTTTCCGCTGTAAAACGGTATATCGTCACACAGGGAACGCCCGTTTTATTGCCGCCCTCTTCAAGAGGATGTATCCGCACCGCATCTTGTAATTTCCGGATGACAGCCTTCATGCTCTCCGCCAAACACATTCGCCTGTTATGGAATACGTGATATTGTACGCCAGTAAAAAACCGCAAGGGCCCATCTGATACCCCGCACTGAAGGGCGCGGGGCTATCTGGCCTTCCGGCCTTCGGTCTCAAACCACAGAGGAAGATATATGAACAATACGAAAAAAATATTTGAAAAAGCCGGAAAAACATCGTCTTTTCATGGCGCATATATCAAAACAGCGCATTCAGCGCCCCAGACGGTTTTCCGAACCGCCTCTGTCCGGAAGCAGGGCGGCGCTGTCCGGCGCTGTCCCGAAGCGCACCAAAATCATGCCTGCAAATACTTCCCTGTCCTGCTGTTTTTTTGCATGACTGTCTCCAAGCCTGTATACTTCCACACGAAACAGCGTCGCGTTCTTATCAAGGGAAAACGACGGCATGAAATCCTTCTTCCGCCAGCGTATGCCGCATTCCGTCGCCTTTGGAGCCGCGCCCTTCACTGTCGCCCCAATCACATTAACCCGGTATCCGGGCGTAGGATGCACCATAAAATCCGATTTGACCGATACGACGCTTCCAAATGACACCTGTCTTGATTCTCCGTCCACGCTGAATGTAACGCCTTCAATGGAATCATCAAAAATTACCGGAAATGTGGACAGTCTGGTCACTACCCTGTTGCCATAATAAATTCGAAGCCCTCCCCGCTTTTCATCCACCACAGTGAGCAAGGGCGAACTTGCTCTAAAATGCAGCAAGGATTCCCGATTCAGGGGAATATACCGCAACGCCCCGCGCACGTTATCCAGCGTCAAAAAAAGACGCCCGCCCTCAAAGGCCATGTTGACGTCTGTTCCAAGCGCGGCGTTGATTCCGGCCGGAGTCAGAGGAAAACGGCGCTCAAAACGAATATCCAGCTTCTGCATGAACGATTCAAGAATCAGCAAATGGTAATAAACGCGCGTGGCCAAGTTAAAGTTTTTGGACACTTCCTGTCCAAACGCAGGTTTGCCGTGCATAACCGCAAAGTAGGTCAACGTTTTGGCCATTTCCAGATCGCCCTCTGCGGTTCTGGTATTCTTTACATGATATTTATGCTCCGGATGCAAAAGCTGCCTGTTGACATTTTCCGCCACTTCCGTCGCGATCTGTTCCAGGTGCGGAAAACGGGAGCCGGGCAAACGCGACTGATCCACAATGATGCTCTGGCCCCAACGCCTGGGGTTATACATGGAGTTATGCCACACCGGTCGGTAAAAACCGCTGCCGTCATGCATGTTCAAAATAATGTCCACAGCATCATGCAGCAAAATGGGCTTAATGCGCTGAATAATGCCTCTGTCCGGGTCATTAGGGGCAATAAAGGCGAATTTTCGGTTTAAATCCCCTCGAGCCCCGCGCGAACGATGAACAATGCTGAACAGATTTAAATTGGGCACAACCCACACATTGCCCGAAAGAATGTTATAGTGCGTGACCAGCAATGACGCGGCGGAAAAAGCGCCGGGTTCGTCCCCCTGTATCCCGCCCACAACCATAAGCGTCGGCCCTTCCCCATTCCCTTTTTTATGAAAGGTAAACTCAAGCGGATTACGAAACTCCAGCATGTCCGCCCGCGAAACAACCGGAAAAAGGCACAGAAGCGCCGCCCAACATGCCAGAGCAACGCGGCAAAACGCTTTGGGAACATAAAACCGAAAACGAAAAAAGGCGATGCTCATACCCTATCCTTCGCGCTGGACTTTTACATGCCACGGCTCATATCGGACGCCCAAAAGATTCGCTTCAGGATACCGCAAAGTGAGATATCCACGCTCCGACAATGTGCGGAACACCGGCGTATCAATAAATCTTTCGGAAAAGTTGCCAAGTCCGAACCCCCTTTGTCCCACATCAAAATCCCCTACGCCGTGAAATGAATAGCCCGGCGGCGCAAGCGAGCGTGAGGCAAGAGAGATGTTTCCATTAAATTTCATGGCCTTGGTCAAAAAAAGCAAAAACTGTTTGGCGACGCCGCGCACGCCGGAGGTCAGGATTACGGAATCTCCGATATCGGCCTGTATGGCCTTCCATATTTTTTTCGATTCGCCCGCAAATATATAGTTCCCCATGCCCGGAACCTTGAAAACCCGCTTGTTTTCAATACGATATGTAAACGAAGTCAGAGGTTTGACATCTCTGAATCCGTAATATGAGGCGTCCCTGTAAAAAAATTCCTCCAAAAATGCGAGTTCTTCGGGCGGAAACGCGCCAATGCTTGAAGCGGCACGGGCCAGGCGAATAGCCTCATCCATGCCGGTCAACTGAAAATTGCCATGCCCTATAAAACGTTGCAAGCGCTCAAGTCTCTGCATCACGGAACGGGCTACCGGCATTTCCCTTTCCGAAAACAGAATATCCGAAGCGTGCTCTTCGTCAAAATGCTTCATTTTATAAAGATAATCGCGCAGCATGGCATCATCTTCGGATGCATTTTTTTCTAAAGCCGGCCCGTTTTCAAACGTGGCGGCCCTCACAGGCCCAGCGGCAAGGCCAATGGCGGCGCCCGCGACGCTGATCAAAAATTGACGGCGGTTCATGGTTTAAAAAGCATTCCATTTAGATAAGTTATTGTTTTTCAAAACGTAAGAAACGCGACGCTCCAGATCGCGCGGCATTGGCTTTGCCAGGTTCTGGCCGGCCATGCTTTCCGCCCGCCTGCGTCCCAATCCCTGCAAACGCAAAATTCTGTCCCGCCTGACGGTCCAGCCGCAAAGAACACGCGACAAAAAGTCTAATAAAAGTATACGCAAAAATAAGACCAAACACAAAGGGAAACAGACAGCTTGACCTTATGACCTCAATTACTTAGCGTATTACGGAACCAATCAATCCAAAAAGAACAACCACATGAACCACGCATCCCTCACTGCCCGTTACCGCCCCCAAACTTTTGCCGAGGTCGCGGGCCAGGACACCATCAAGGCCATTCTCTCCCGCGCCGCCGCCGAAGACAAAGTCGCTCCGGCCTATCTTTTTTCCGGAACGCGCGGCGTGGGCAAAACCACGATTGCCCGTATTTTCGCAAAAGCCCTGAATTGCGAGCGCGCTCCCACAGGCGAGCCGTGCAACGTCTGCGAAGCATGCCGCAAAATAACCCAGGGGCTGGCCGTGGACGTCGTGGAAATCGACGGCGCTTCAAATCGCGGCATTGAAGACGCCAAACGCCTGAAAGAACATATCGGATACGCTCCGCTGGAAGGACGATACAAAGTCTTTATCATTGACGAAGCGCATATGCTGACTCGTGAGGCTTTCAATGCCCTTTTAAAAACCCTGGAAGAGCCGCCCGCCAGAGTGACCTTCTTTCTGGCGACCACGGAGCCGCATAAATTCCCGGTCACGATCATCAGCCGCTGCCAGCATTTTGTGTTCAAACGCCTGTCGCAAATTGAACTGGAGCGGCACCTTGCCAAGGTCTTAAACAACGAACATATCGCCTTTGAGCCTGAAGCCGTCACACTGATTGCCCGACGGGCCTCAGGAAGCGTGCGCGATTCCATGTCCCTGCTTGGACAGGTTCTGGCGCTTGGAGAGCACGGGCTCACCGCTCGAGACGCCCGCGAAGTGCTCGGCCTGGCCGGGCCGGATATTTTTTTCACGCTTCTGAACGCCATTCTTGAACGGGATTGCCTTGCCGTGGCGAAACTGGTGCGCGACCTTTTGGGACAAGGCGCGGATATCGGTTTTTTCCTGCGCGAACTGACCTCGCTCTGGCGCAATCTCTTTATTCTGGCGCAATCCGGCGAAAACGGCTTTTCCGTCGTGGATATTCCCGAAACGGAAACCGCGCGGTTGGCGCAATATGCCAAAGCTCTGCCTCTTGCCCATATCCATGCCTGCTGGCAAATGACGATTGAAGGCCAAAGACGCGTCCTGACCAGCATTGAACCGGCGCAGGCTCTTGAATTATTGCTTTTGAATCTGGCTGTCCTGCCGCGTCTTGTGCCCGTGCAAAACCTTGGTCCGACCATTGCCGCCGCCAATGCCCCTCTCACTCCGGCTTCGCCGTCTGACAAGGACGGCAACCACTACATGACGGCAAAAGAACAAAGCATTTCCACAGCGTCTGACGAACGAAACAAAAACGATGAAGCGCATGCCGGAGCTTTGAAACGCGACTGCGCGCCCGCCAAATCGGCTGAAACGCAAACGCCGCCCGACGCGGCCGGGGAGAAAAACGTTCCGGTCCAGACGCGCTCCCGGCCAGACGTCCAGGACGAAGCGCAAAGACGCGCCCACGCCGCAAACTCCGCAAAACAGCAAGAAACGCCTTCATACGCCGGGGAACAGAGCGTGCGGCATACGGAGTTGGAGTCTTCCCGGTCGCAGGCCAAAGCGTCCATCCCGGACCGGACGCAGCATATCGACGCTCCAGCAAACGCTTCGCCAGACAGCGCGCAGAAGCCGACGCGTTCAAATGCAGGCAAACGAACGCCCGCGCTTAACGGCGACGACGCCTGGAATGCGTTCACGGCATTTTGCAAAAAACAGGGACCGCAGGAAAAAGCGCACATTTTAAGCATCGCCAAAGGCGCCTGGCCTTCTGAAAATGAACTTTTTATTGAAACAGCCTCCGCCTTGCACTTTGAACAAACGCAGCAACCCGATTTTGTTGAATGGGTCCGGGCAAAGGCGCGGGACTTCCGGAATCTGGATGTTTCCGTACGCATCGCGCCGCCCCCGGTACGCAAATCAATATCCGAACAGCGTGAGGAGCTTCTTCGCTCTCCGGCAGTAAAGCTCATATCAGCGCATCTGTCCGCGACGCTTCTGGATTTCTGGGACAAGGAACCTAAAGGAGAATAATATATGCCGAATATGGATGAAATTCTACGGCAGGCGCGGGCCATGCAGGAAAAGCTGGCGCAGATGCAGGAAGATCTGGGCCAAAAAACCGTCATCGGAACCAGCGGCGGGGGGATGGTGACCGTCACAGCCACGGGAAAGCAGGAAATTGTCAGCCTGCATATTGATCCCGCAGTGGTGGATGCTGAAGACGTGCCCATGCTGGAAGATCTGGTCCAGGCCGCGGTCAATGACGCTCTGCGGCGCTCAAAAGAGCTTGCCCAGAATGAAATAGGGGCTCTTACCGGCGGATTGAACCTGCCGGGCATGATGTAGGACGGCCGCCTTGCGTCAACTTCCCGAACCCTTAAAAGCTCTTGTGGACCAGTTTTCCCGTTTGCCCGGTCTTGGCCCGAAGTCTGCCCTGCGCTGCGCCATGACGCTTTTGAAATGGCCCGAAAGCGAAACCAGGCAATTTGGTCTGGCCATTCACGATCTGCGGGACAAGCTGCACCTTTGCGGATGCTGCGGGGCGCTTACGGATACGGACCCGTGCCCGATTTGCGCAGATCCCGCGCGTTCCGCGGAAACATTATGCCTTGTGGCGGAATGGGACAGCATGCTGACCCTTGAAGAAGGCGGATTCTATAAGGGCCTGTACCTTATTCTTGGCGGACTGCTCGCG
Source organism: uncultured Desulfovibrionaceae bacterium (assembly GCA_944324045.1). Lineage (GTDB taxonomy): Bacteria > Desulfobacterota > Desulfovibrionia > Desulfovibrionales > Desulfovibrionaceae > CALUUT01. The sequence continues at coordinate 17,197 of CALUUT010000069.1, forward strand.
CCTTTGGACAACGTCACCCCCGATTCCCTGGAAGTGGACCGGCTTCGCCGACGCCTGCGTCAGGGAACGGTCAAGGAACTGATTCTGGCGCTTGGAACGACCGTGGAAGCGGAAAGCACGGCAAGCTACATCCGTACGCTTGTTGGACGCGAATTCCCCGATGTGCTCGTCACACGTCTTGCGCAGGGCATTCCTCTTGGCGCTGAAGTCAAATTCATGGACAAGGAAACACTGCGCCAATCCCTGCGGTACAGGCAAACGCTCTGACGGCCGGGGCTGCATGCGCGGGAGCCTCTCAGGCGTATAGTTTTTTGGGGTTTCTCTGTTCCTGGATAGTCTGCTTTCGAATGAACGTCTGGGGTCTGATTGGAGCATGCCCGGCAGCCCCAAAAACACCAACAAAAATATAAGCTTCCATCCTTACCAGGATGGAAGCTTATCCGTCATCAAAGCAAGGCGCAAACCCGCTTAATCTGCGCCAAAAAGCGGATTACGCCGGATTATCGCAAGCCAGTTCGTCCCGGAACTTGCGAGACAGACGAAACACCACGACTTTACGCGGCGGCAGAGTAATGGCGGCATTCGTCTTGGGATTCCGACCGCGGCGCGCCTTTTTGTCATATGCCTCAAACTTGCCAAAGCCGCTGATCAGCAAAGCGTGGTCCTTCTTAATGGCCTGCTTCATAATATCAAGCAGGGATTCCACAATGTCCTTCACTTCAGAGCGATTGCGGTCTGTCTTTTCATATATGGCATCCACAATTTTTGCTTTGGTCAGGGTTTCTGCTCGCATAGCTCTTCTCCGAATTATATGGAAAGGTTCTCAATGATTCTATTCGCTAGCCCGGCCATATCTTCCTGGGAGGCATAGCTTTTGGGACTCCACGGCAAAACGCCGTCGCCCGCGTGACGCGGAATCAGATGCCAATGCATGTGAAAAACGCTTTGTCCGGCATCCGCAAAGTTGTTTTGCACAACATTCAGACCGGTTGCGCCTGCGCCCTGCATAACGGCGCGGCCGACTTTCTGTAAGGCCATAATAAGAGCCTGCGCATGCTCCGGCGGAAAATCAAACAAATTTTTACAATGAACCTTGGGAACGACCAGAGCATGTCCAAAATTCAACGGTCCAATATCAAGAAAAGAAAAAACATGCTCATCTTCATACAATTTGGCGCAAGGAATTTCACCGCGCACGATTTTACAGAAAAGACAGTCGCTTTTTTGCATCGCGTCACCATACAATATGTAATTTTTGGGATACACTTTGAATATCAAACGAGGAAGAACGGCTTGCGTACTTATATTGACAATTTTTTTACCCTCTTTTCTCATGGAATGCAACGTATTGCAGGGAATTTTTCACGGAATCGGAGCTTGCATGCCTGACTTTTAGGGGATAGCATAGACAGAAGATCTTATCAGCTCAAAAACCCCCGTTTTCGGGGCAAAGACGGATAGTAAAATAACATGCTGTTTTTCTTTCATATCAGTCTATGACTATGCGATGCTGCGTTCCCTATCCCGAACCGGAACCCCTCAGGCAAAAAATTATTCCGGTCTTTCTTCCTTTTGCCGGATGCCCCGGCCGCTGCATTTTTTGCGCGCAGCATGCCCAGACCAATACGCCGCCCCGCCCGCTCGCCGCCATTCTTGAGACCATGGTCCGGCAGCTTGAGCATCTGGATGCCGAAAACAAACGGCTTGAGCTATCCCGAACTTTCGACCTCGGACTCTATGGGGGCACATTCACCGCCCTTGACGCCCGATGGATGGACGCCTTTCTTTATGAAGCCATGCGTTTTACGGCCAAAGGGCTTCTTCGCCATATCCGGTGTTCGACCAGGCCGGATTGCGTATCGCCCGCGCTCCTGAAAAAACTTGCGTCCGCGGGGCTGCATATGGTCGAATTGGGCGTCCAGAGTTTCGACGGCCTGGCGTTGGCCATCTCAGGCCGCGGCTATTCGCGAAAGACGGCCCTTGACGCCTGCGCCATGGTTCGAGATGCCGGGCTTGAATTAGGGGTGCAACTGATGCCCGGCTTGCCGGGAGCAGACAAGGAAACCTTTCAAAGGGATATCGAGACCGTGTGCGCGCTGCCCGATTTGCCGCAAACCTTACGGCTCTATCCCTGTCTTGTGCTTGAAGGAACCGCATTGGCGCAAATCTGGCGCAAGGGCGGCTATACCCCCTGGAATATGGACGACGCAGTCGAGGCCTTGGCAAAGGCGTGCCTTGCGGTATGGAAAAAACATATTCGGGTCATCCGTCTGGGCGTGAAAGAAGAGGAAACGCTTGCGCGCGCCGTGCTTGCCGGACCGCGGCATCCGGCTTTTGGCGACAAAGTGCGCGGGACTGCGCTCAAAATATGGCTTCTTGAAACAGTAAGACAACGCAAGCCCGACGGCGCCCGTCTTGCCATGGTATACGCGCCTAAACGGCTACAGGGCGCATTTTGGGGACACTGCCGCATATTTCGCGACGAATATGCCGCGTACGGCATTCGGCCGGACAATGTCCGCTTTCATGCCAGACCGGATTTTGCAATAGAATATACAGGCGATTCACAGCGACGTTCCGTTAACGGCTGAGTCTTTGCAGAGAAGAATCCGTTTAAGACCCCGCTTTTTGAAAAAAAGGGAACGCAATGGTTCCCTTTTCAGCAGTCCGGCGACACGCAAACCGCTTCCGTCTAACGGCTCAAATTACAGATACTGATCGGATTGCGCCAGATAACGGCATACATAGTCTTGCACCCCATCTTCCAGGGAATGGAATTTGTTTATGGGGTATCCGCACCCGGAAAGCCTGCTGATATCCGCCTGAGTGAAATACTGATATTTGCCCTTAAGGTAGGACGGCATTTCCACATAACGGATATCCGGCTCTTTTCCCAGAGCGCTGAACACGGCGTTCGCCAGATCATTCCAGGTTCGGGCCTTCCCGGAGCCCACATTGAAAATGCCGTTCACGTCTGGATGTTCCAAAAGCCACGCCTGCACAGCGACGCAGTCCTTGACATAGACAAAATCGCGCATCTGCCCGCCGTCCGGATACTCCGGCCTGTCCGAAGCGAAAAGACGAATGCAGCCAAATTCCTTGATCTGCTCAAAAGCCTTGCATATCACGCTTTTCATGTCGCCTTTGTGGTATTCGTTCGGCCCATACACATTAAAGAAGCGCAAGGAGGCGATTTTGTCCAGAACGCCGGCGCGCTGCGCCCAGCGGTCAAAAAGCAGCTTGGAATATCCGTACATGTTCAGCGGCGCAAGCTTGGCCATGGTTTCCAGGCTGTCGGAAAAGCCAAGCCGCCCGTCTCCATATGTTGCGCCGGAGCTTGCATTTATAAAGCGTATCCCCTTGGAAAGCGCATACAGGCACAAGTCGCGGCTGTAATGGAAATTATTTTCCATAAGAAAATCCGCATTCCGCTCCGTGGTGGAGGAACAGGCGCCCATATGCACAATAGCCTTGACCGACCAGGGCAGCACGCCGGAACGGACCATCTTTATGAATGCGTCCCGATGCACGTAGTCCTCATACCGGCGGTTGACCAGATTTTTCCATTTCTCGCTCTCCGCAAGGTTGTCCACCACCACGATATTGGTCACGCCCATCTGATTGAGCCGCCACACCACAGCGCTTCCAATGAAACCCGCTCCACCGGTGACAATGTACATACTTGCGCCCCAGATCTATGACTACAGGTTTTCGCCGAGAAGATCGCCAAAAGCCCTGCAACCAAGCGTTTGCGCGCCGGGCAGGGTTCGGGCAAGGTCCGTAGGCAGCTTCTTCAACGCGACAGCCTTGGCAATGGCGGAGCGCACGCGCCGCGCGGCATCGACATGCCCCATGCGCTCAAGCATCAGCGCCCCGCTTAAAATCAGACTTCCCGGGTTGGCGATATCCTTGCCGGCCATGCGCGGCGCAGTGCCGTGCGTCGCTTCGTAAAACGCCAGCGTGTCGGACATGTTCACGCCGGGCGCAATGCCAAGGCCGCCCACCTGAGCCGCCAGGGCGTCAGAAAGATAGTCGCCGTTCAAATTGGGGGTGGCCAGCACGCTGTACAGTTCCGGTTTGGCCAAAACCTGCTGGAACATGTTGTCCGCAATGCGGTCTTTCAGCACCAGACGGCCGCCGGCATTCTCCGCTTCCTCTTCCGGAACCCAACGGCCGGAAAATTCCTCAGCGGCCAGATCATATCCCCACTGCCGGAAGCCGCCTTCCGTAAACTTCTGGATATTCCCCTTATGCACCAGGGTTACGCTGGGACGCCCCGAATCAAGGGCATACTGTATGGCCTTGCGGATCAGACGTTTTGAATTGCGGGCGCTCATGGGTTTGATGCCCACGGCGGAATCAGGCTCAATCGCGGCCTTCACGCCGAGCTCTTCGCGCAAAAACGCAATAAGCCGCTTCGCTTCCGGGCTGCCCGCCATAAATTCCACGCCCATATACACATCTTCCACATTTTCGCGGAACACGACCATATCCACGCGCTCAGGATGCTTGACCGGCGTTTCAAGACCCTCAAAATACGTAATGGGCCGGATGCAGGCATACAGATCCAAAGCCTGACGAAAAGCCACATTAATGCTGCGGATGCCGCCGCCCACGGGCGTTCCCAGCGGGCCCTTTATCGCGTATTCCGCATGCCGCAGGGTTTCCAGCGTTTCCTGCGGCAAATAGCTTCCTGTTTCTTTAAACGCCTTCTCGCCGGCCAGAATTTCCTTCCACTCAATGGCTCCGCCGCAGCCGGATTTTTCCAGGGCCTTATCCAGCAAAACACGGGTGACGCCCCATATTTCCGGCCCGATGCCGTCGCCCTCAACAAAGTATACTGTCTTGCGCATGATGTTTCCTGTACGTTTTTTAAAGATAAAAAACCGGCCAGCGCGTTTTGCGCCGCCGGAAGCTTTTGTTTCATATCCCGACGATTTTAACAAGTCCCCGCAAAAAGTCCCAAAAAAAGGACAAAAGGCCAAAAAGCGCACGCCTCTCCCAAACCCATTCCATCATTTCCACCAGGAACGGGCCGACTCCAGTTCCACGGCGGCGGATGCCGGACTTTCCACAAATTCTTGAAGGCATTGAGTAAATCGGGACAGCGTTGCACGCACCTCATTATTTTGAAACGTCAGGCCGGTAAAAAGCTCTCCATCGTCCATCATCAGAACTTTGGAAGCCGCAATCCGTCTGTGAAACGACGGGGTCATATATGGAGTTATGCCCGGCGTTTTTGCGGCCAGGGACAAAAATGCGGCGCTGGTCAAAAAATTAAGCGACTGGAAAATGGCCACGGCCCGGTCGTGCTCCTCAGGCGTTCCTCTGAACACCACGCATCCCAGGGCACTGAACAGCCGCTCCACCAACGCGACATGCCGCTCTTCAGCCCGTTCGCCGGCCATAACCGCCGTACGCCTTTCCGGCGCTCCCGGTTTTGCGGACGGCCCGAAAAGCGGATGCGTGCCCACGACCGGCCCGCGCACAGCCCGCGCCAAATGGCGCATGGGCTCAACTTTGACGGAACAGATATCCGCCCATACCGCGCTGTCCGGAACCGGCAACGCGGCCGCAATCCGGGCCGCGACAGGTCCGGTCAAGGCCACGGGAACGCATAAAAGCACGATATCCGCCTTGCGCGCAAGTTCGGCATATTCCTCATCAAACCGCGCGCAAACCCGCCCCCCGGAGTTCCTGGGCGTTTCTTCGACCGCGCCCGTTGCGGCGGAAGGGTCAATCGTAAGATGCCCGGCTTCAGACAGAAGTTTTTGACCGTCCGCAAGCTCCTCGCGCCCAAGGCGCAGCACTGTCGCGCCTTTTTCTTCCATCTCCGCGCAGAACAAGCGGCCCATGCGCCCTTTTGCCCCGGCCACAATCACAGTAAGCGCGCTCAACATATGCGTACCTTTTCCCATGCCTTGAAAAAACCCGGAAATGATTTGGATACGCATCCCGGATTATCCAGACGCACATCCACGCCGGCCCGCGACAGCACAGTCAGACTCATGGCCATACGGTGGTCGCCATAGGTATGCAGCATCCTTGACGGCCTTCGCAATGCCGCGGGCGGCTCAATCGCCATGCCGTCCGGCTCTTCCGTCACGCGGCAGCCCAATTCTCCAAGTTCGCGCGCCGGCGCGGCCAGACGGTCGCATTCTTTAATGCGCAAATGGGCGACATTGCGCACGCGCGTGACGCCTTGCGCCGCGGCGGCAAGCGCGGCCACCGTGGGAACCAGATCCGGACACTGCGACATGTCCACGTCGATGCCCCGCAGGCGTCCGTTTTCCGGCGGCGCGGCCCGTACAAAACGGCCATTGACGCTCATGCGCGCGCCCATGCGTTCAAGAATGTCGAAAATCGCGCGATCTCCCTGCAAAGACTGGGGATTAAGGCCCTCCACAGTCACCGGTTCCGGTCCCAACGCCCCGGCAGCCAAAAAATATGAGGCGTTGCTCCAGTCGCCTTCCACTTCGTACTCCCCGGCGCGGTATGCGCCGGACCGCACCGCGATGCGCAGGCAACCGGGCTCGACGCGTTCCGCGCCGCCGCGCCAGCTTATGGGCGCCCATGCGCCGCCCGCGCCGCGCAGATATACCGTAAAATCTATGCCGAACAGGTCAAGAATTTCAAGCGTCAGGCGTACATACGGCCAGGAAACCACCTTTTTACCCACAGGAGCCACCGTCATTCCCAGCCCCAAAGGCGCGGCCATAAGCAATCCCGACAGATACTGGCTCGATTCCGCGGCATCCACCTCAACCACAGACGCGCCTTTGTCCGCACCCGAAAGGCCATTCGCTTCAAGCGTAAACGGCAAAAAACCTTCCCGTTCCTCAAACTGAAAACGGGCTCCCAGAGGAAGCAGCGCGCGAATCAATCCCGCCATGGGGCGTTCATGCAGACGCGGCGCGCCGTGGATGCGGAATTTTCCATGCCCGGCGGCCAAAATCGCGGTTAAAAGGCGGCAGGAAGTGCCGGACTCATGCATATCGCAGGACACAGGCGCTTCCTCTCCGCCGCGCGGGCAACCGGCAAGCCCTTCAACGGCAAGGTCCACCCCGCCGTTTTCGCGTTCTCCGCCCCGCACAGGCGCGATGCGCGCGCCCGCTGCCGCAAGAACGGCCGCCGTGCGTTCAAGGTCCACGCTGTAAAGCACGTTGCGCACAAGGGACGAGCCGCGGGCCAACGCCGCCGCCATAACCATACGATGAGAAAAAGATTTGGAAGGCGGCGCGCAAACCGTCGCCCCGTTCGATGCGTTCGCAGCGGACATGTCAACGCTCCTTGCCTAAAATATCAACGGAACAAAAAGGCTCGCCCCCATCTGGAAGCCCGTCCACTATCCGGCCTTCTGGATAGCGGCCAAGAACGCGCAAGGTCAGGCAACGTTTGGCCATGGCGTCAAGCACGCGCTCTTGCGCGGCCATATCCCCGGAAAACTGGATATCCACAAAAAACGCGTATTTCCAAGGTTGACCAGGCAGCGGCCGCGACTCCAGCTTTTTCATGTTCACGTTTTCCTGGGCAAGAACCTCCAGCACGGCGGTCAGCGTGCCGGGCTCGTCAGGCACGGTGAACAGCACGGAAGTCTTATTCAAACCGATAGGACGTTCGGACGCCTTTGCCGCAATCAATACGAAACGAGTCCAGTTGCGGGATTCATTTTCAATATTCCGGGCCAAAACCCGCAGACCGGCGCGCGCCGCAAGTTCTTCATGGCCAATGGCGGCGGCGCCGCCCATTTCCGCGGCCACGCGCACAGCCGCCGCGGCCGTGCTTTCAACCGAAATAAGACGCGCCGAAGGAAGGTGCGTTTTAAGCCAATTCGAGCATTGAGCCAAAGGCTGGGGATGGGAAAAAACCGTACACACGTCGGCGATGCGTTCTTCGGCGGAAATAAGGCAATGCCGCACGCGCAGGTATAATTCGGACACAATGCACACGTCATAGCGGAGAAACAAATCCAGGCTTTCTCCCACGGTCCCGTGCAGTGAATTTTCAAGCGGCACCATGCCCAGTTCACAGGCATTGTCCGCCACGGCCTTGAATATACCCTCCAGGTTGTGACTGCACAACGTTTCAACGGAATGACCGAGAAAACGAGTCACGGCATGATGGGAAAACGTGCCTTCAGGGCCGAGAAAGGCCACGCGCTCAGGCGCCTGCAGGGAACGTGACGAGGACAGTATCTCCCTGTAAATTGCGACAAGGTGCTCGTCAGGCAGGGGTCCGGCGCCGCGATTTTTGTCAATGAGCGCATCCAGAAGACTCTGTTCCCGAAAAGGCTTCAAAATACCGGGATTGGGCCCATCCGGCTCCTTTTCCGCGAGGCGGCCTGAAAGGCCCCTTTTGATGCGTCCGACCTCAAGGCTCAATTCCGCCCGTTCGTTCAAAAGCTTCACAAGTTCCGAATCCAAGGCGTCGATTCGCCATCGCACGTTTGCCAGAGAGTCCGTATTGTCGTTGTCCCGCATGACCTTATTCCCTTATGTCTTCTTCCACGCGCATGCCGAAATGCCGCCCCGCGACATCAAGCCGGCACAAAATTTCATCGCCTTCGCAAAGCTCCACCACGCTTGCCGGGCGGCCGTCCGGCCGCACAAGACGGATAGTTTCCGCATTCTGCACAAAAACGCCGCCGTGTCTTTCAACGCCGCCATCCCTGGCCATGGCCCGGATGCAAAGCATGGGCCGCGCCTCGACCTTGACCCGTCCGACTACAGCCACGCGCGCGCGTCCGTCCGCGCCGACAATGAGCGTCTCGCTTCCGGAACGCAATTCTTCAAGGTACGCCGTCCGGTCATGCGGCATGACCGCATATGAATGCACAGCTCCGGCATTGACCCGAAACGGCCGCGACGCGACATATTCATTATGTTCCGTTTCCGCATGCACCAGAAAAGTAAACGCCGCGGAATCGCCGACCAGCATGCCGCTGCCCGGCTCAAGCAAAGACAGGGTATCCACGCAAACCCGATGCCCCAGCCCCACAGGACGTATTTCAGTAATGACGGCCGTGGATAATTCAAGACGCTGTACAGGCTGGCGCACGCTCTCCACAATGGAGCGCACGGCCGCCGCATGCTCTGGACCAATCACCACGCCATCGACCCCGCGTTCCAAAATTCCGGCGGCAAGCCGGGCCTGCTCCGCATTTTCCACTTCCGCAAGCAACATGCCGCGCCCCAGCGCCAAAAGATTTTCCACGGGAATAATCTCCCACCCTGCGGCAAGAATTACGGCTTTCGCCGTGCTCAGAGCCGCGGCGGCTTCTTTTTCGTCATCCTTGGACCCAAGCGCGACCATGAGCACATCCTCTTCGGACAAAACCTCGATGCGCGCCATCTGCGATACGGCGGCAACCCTGTCCGCCGGAACAATAACGCCGTCCGCCCCCGCTTCCAAAGCCATGGTCAAACGTTCCTTCTCAAACGGCACAGCGTGAAACAGCACTTTTTTCATGACGATTCCCCTGTCGCATTGGGCGTTACTGCTTTAAACGAAGCGCGGCTTCTTCAACCGTAAGCCCTTCATGGACCACGCCGCGCAAAGCATTGACCATAGCCGTCACATTTTTGTGCTGGAATACATTGCGGCCTATGGAAAGCCCGGATCCGCCGGCCTGTATGGAATCGTACACCATGCGCAAGACGGCTTCAGGACTGTCCAGACGCGGTCCGCCGGCAATGACCACAGGAACGCAGCAGCTTTCAACAACTCTGGAAAAGCTGTCCACATCGCCGGTATAGGGAACCTTGACAACGTCCGCCCCCAATTCAACCCCGACCCGCGCGCAATGAGCGACCACGTCCGGCGCAAATTCATCCTTGATGCGCGGGCCGCGGGCATACACCATGGCAAGCAAAGGCATCCCCCAAAATTCGGCCTCGCTGGCCACACGCCCAAAGTCAGCCAGCATGGCGGCCTCATATTCATCCCCAATATTCACGTGCACGGACACGCCGTCCGCGCCATGGCGTATGGCGTCCTCCACCGAGGCCACAAGGGTCTTGGCATTGGGACGGGGAGAAAGGCTGGTGCTTGCGGACAGATGCACAATCAAACCGACGTCCTTGCCCTGATCCCGGCTTCCGCAACGGACAAGGCCCTTATGCATAAGCACCGCATCCGCGCCGCCTTCCGCAATCTGGTCCACAGTTTCACGCATATCCACCAGTCCCGGAATGGGGCCGACGCTTACCCCATGGTCAAGGGGAACAATGAAACTCCGACCTGTGCTTCGATTGAACAGTCTCTGCATTCTGATACGTTTTCCAATCATGATTTTTCTCTCCTTTGGCCGGTGGCGCGCGGCGGACATAAAAAAATGGGCCGCAACATCCTGCTGCGGCCCATAAGTGGTTATTTATATTTCTGCTCTGCTAACTACAGAACGCCACTCCTCCCGCAAGCCTCACCCTGCCAGTAATAAAAGTAAAAAAAGGAGAAGCTAAAGAAGGTGGCGTTCATTATTTCGTGTTCTTTTTTCTGATGGTTTTACTGTTTAGTGAAAAGCCGGCTTTCCGGCTGTCCATACATTCAAATTTTCTGTACGGAAAAGAAATCCCGCTGTCAATACGCCATACCGGGGTTTTTTACATTTTTCCCAAAGACGCCTTCTCCGGCGCTCCCGCTCAAAATGCGGGGCAGCGCCCCGGCGTCCCTGAAACGCTCCCGCTGAACATTCCGAAAAGTCCCGCTTAAGAAGCTTTGACCTGGTCGGCCGGCTTTGCGTTTTTGGCGTTCGCCGTTTCCTGACCGGTCTTTTTTTCCGCCGCGCCGGCAAAGCCGCCCGCCGTTTCTCCTGAAAGGCACACGGACACGGCTGGAGAAATGCTCAAACCCGCAGGCTGCTCCTGCTTTTTTCCTTCATCAGCGGGCGAAACGGGCGCTTCTCCGCCGTTTTTATGGACTTTCGGACGGTGCAGCCGCTTGAAAACGCATTCTGAATATGCGGCGTTTGCAAACGCAGCCACGGGAATTTCCGCTCTGGCCATGGTTTTGTGCCCGCCGGCCGCGCCGATATCCCCAAACGCGCGCTGCGCAAGACTCCCGACATGGCGGGTTCCGTCGCTGCGCAAAACGACAATGACCTTATCTTCATACTGACCGTACACGGCGGCCCAGCGCACCTCATGCACGCGCATGAGAAAATCCGCAACGACCACGAGAATATCCGGATTATCCACCGTCCCCATGGGTATGGCGTATCCGCTGCCCACACGGCGCATGGCGCGCAACGCCCTTGAAAACGACCGCAGCCAGGGCAAACGAAATTCGCTGTGCACTATGCTTGAAATAAGTCCATGGTCCGCTTTGCGCGCCAGATTGCGGTATGCGCCCATGTCCGCATCCGAAAAGGGACGGGTGAAATTCGCCGTATCCGTTCGGATGCCGTATAAAAGCGCCGTAGCCAGAAGACGCCCTGGAACGATGCGGGCGGCGGACAAATACTCGCTCAACATGGTGGCCGTGGCGCCGTACTCCGGACGAATATCCACAAAAGGCGCTTCACAGGACGTTTCCTTGACCGGATGATGGTCGATAATCACGCTGAACGGAATATCTTTGAACGCAGGGTTATGATGCGGCTGGGAATCGATGATGGCAAACGCGTCATACGCATCCGCCATTTCAGGCGAAAAACGGACAATGGGGGCGCGGACATAGCGCAAAAGCGACAAATTGTCCGGACGCTGAATTTCATTTATCCGCGCGATATCCATTCTGGCGACGCGTCGGGAAGCCAGGCGGCGAAACGCCATGGAAGAGCCCACTGCATCCGGGTCCGCATTGATGAGCACAAGCCAGCGCTTGTACTGGGCAAGAATGCCGTATAAAAGTTCCAGCCTGGCTTTAGTCCGCATGGGAGGCATACCTCTTCTGAACGCACGGTTTAGCGGCGTTTTCTCATGCCGCTATAAAAAATTTTCCCAGTGACGGAAAACAAAAACGCTGTCCGAAAAGACGGGCGCATCCGCCGGACGGCGCGTCATTTTTCCCAAAAGGACGGCGATAAAAATTTCCCCTTCCCAGCACTGGCTTCCAGAATCAATATGCGGTACAAAACCGCATCTGAACTTTCCGGAGGTTCAACTATGCTTCAATCCGCGCCTCGCTCTATCCGCCGGACGACTGAAGCGGCCGGCGGATGGGAATTGTGCGGATTGCCCCTCGCCTTTCGGGCGGGGGCACGGAAAAGGATTTCACCGGCTTCGCCGTTTTGTCAACAGATCTTTCCCCCTCTGAAGGGAGAAGTTTCAAACCGTAAAGGAATGGTTGATGAACATCATGACTCAGGCGCGGTTTCCCGAACAGGGGGAAACCGATATCGCCGTCCTTTTTGTTTTCAGCGATCAAATGCAAAACGGCCTGACGCCCGAAAACGCAAGCCCGCTTCTTGCCCGGGCCGCGTCCTGGCTTGCAAACGCCCCGGCGTTGCGCGACTTCAAGGCCAAACAAGGCGAATTCGTGTTAGCGTATGGCGAACCATGCGCCCCGCTTTCGCGGATTCTGCTCGCCGGGCTGGGAGAGACGAAAAAATTCTCTCTGGAGACGCTGCGCGCCTGCGCGGGAAAAGCGGCGCGCCGCTGCCGCGAATTGGGGCTGCATTCCATGGGCGTTTCCGGCGACAATTTTACCATTCTGAAGGACTGTCTGCAAGACGCGGGAAAAGGAACTTTTTCCGAAAGCATCCTTGCGGAAGAAACCGCGCTTGCTTCGCTTTGCGCCTTATATGCCTATAAACGCTTCAGTTTGCGCAAAACCGACGAAAAAGACGTCATAGCGTCTCCAGATTTTATTTTCATAAGCGATTGTGCGGAAAAAGCCGCAATGCTGCACAGCGCAGGACAAAAAGCCTGGCAAGCCTATACAGGCATCGCATTTGCCCGCGACCTTGTCACCGCTCCCGGCAACGTGGTCACGCCCATGGTCATGGCGAACGAAGCCCTTGATCTTGCAAACCGTTACGGCTTTAGCTATTCGGCCTATGATCAGGACCAGATACGGAAAATGGGCATGGGCGCGTTCGCATCCGTATTCAAGGCGACGGACTGCGCCCGGCTGATTGTGCTGGAGTATGCCCCGGCCGGAACCGAAAACGACGCTCCGTTTATCGCTGTGGGCAAGGGGCTTAATTTTGATTCCGGCGGCATCAGCTTAAAACCCGCGGCGCGGATGCATGAAATGAAGTCCGATATGGCCGGCGGCGCGGCCGTGCTGGGTCTTTTTGCCGCCATAGGCGAAATGGCCCGCTCCAAAACGCCCTGTTCCCGACGCGTGATAGGCGTTATAGGATGCACGGAAAATATGCCCGGCCATGAAGCCACAAAACCAGGCGACGTGGTCATGACCTACGCGGGAAAAAGCGTGGAGATACAAAACACCGACGCGGAAGGACGGCTTGTGCTCTGCGACCTTTTAGCCTATGCCCAGAAAACCTGGAATCCGGCGGCTCTCGTGGACCTTGCCACGCTTACCGGCGCATGCATCGTGGCGCTTGGAACGGATGTCGCGGGACTGTTCTGCGAAAACAGGCCGCTGCTTGAGCGCATTCAAAAAAACAGCGAAACCAACGGCGAACGTTTCTGGCCCATGCCTTTATGGGATTCCTATGCCGAGCCGCTTTTGAAAAATGAAGTGGCGGACATGTCCAACATGGGTTCGCGTGAAGGCGGCGCCATTTTCGCCGCCGTCTTCTTAAAACAGTTCATCAAGGAAGGAACCCCCTGGGCGCATCTGGACATTGCCGGGCCCGCTTTCAGCGAAAAAAGCGGCCCTCTGACCACGCCGGGCGGCACGGGCTTTGGAGTGCGCACCCTGATTGATCTGTGCTGTTCCTAAGCAGCGCCCGTCCAAAACACATCGCTTTTTTTGGGGAAGGCCGGAACGGCGCTGTTTCCGGCTCTTCCCTTTATCACACTTCATCAAACCGTCACACGCTTTTCACCTTGTTTCCACGCTCAAGCCACACTGCCGCTTGACAAAAAGGCGTTGTATCCATAAAAGCCAGACTGATTCTTTATTTTGGTTCCCGCCTTGAATCGCCACGCTTTTCCAAAGACCGGACAACGCATCACAACCGCTTTGCCCGGAATATGTTTCGTGTGGTCTGCGGAAAAACGGCTTTTGCGCGGCGGCGTTTTTCCAAAACGCATCCGCCAAGCCCCCAAGGCCCTCCCCCGACAACCTGTAGCTGAACCTGACGAGGTTTGCGCTTTGGCAAAAAAACGCACGCTCCAGCGTTGGAGCGCTGAGGATTCCGCCGAATTGTACGGCATCCGCAACTGGGGTTCGGGATATTTCGACGTTTCCGCTGAAGGAGATGTGGTTGTGCGCCCTTTCGGGGCCAAAAAAGACGTTACGGTCAGCATCCCGGAAATCATCAAGGGCATGCGCGAACGCGGACTGGACATGCCCGTGCTTTTGCGCATCGAAAACATTCTTGATTCTCAGATTTCCCTGCTGCACGAAACCTTCAGCACATCCATAGCCCGACTGGGATACAAGGGCGCATACCGCGGCGTATTCCCCATCAAAGTTAATCAACAGCAGCAGGTTGTGGAAAAAATCGCTCATTTTGGAGCGCGGTATCATCATGGACTTGAGGTCGGCAGCAAGGCCGAACTCATGGCCGCCATGTCCCAGATGCGCGATCACGAGGCATGCCTTATCTGCAACGGGTACAAGGACGAAGAGTTTATCGACCTTGGACTCTACGCCCGCAAGATGGGCTTCAACTGCTTTTTCGTGGTGGAGATGCCCACAGAGCTTGAACTCATTCTCGAACGTTCCCAGCTCATGGGCGTAAAGCCGCTTATCGGAGTGCGCGCCAAACTGTCCGCCAAGGGCAGCGGCCACTGGCAGGATTCCGGCGGCGAGCGTTCCGCCTTCGGCCTTAGCTCCGCCCAGGTCGTGGACGTGGTGGACAGACTGCGCGCCTGCGGCATGCTTGACTGCTTTAGGCTCCTGCATTTTCATATCGGCTCCCAGGTTCCCAACATCCGCGACATTCGCGCGGCGGCCATGGAAGGCTCGCGCGTGTACGCCGGTCTTGTGGCCGAAGGAGCGCCCATGGGCTATCTGGACCTTGGCGGCGGTCTTGCGGTCGATTACGACGGCTCGCGCACCAATTTCGTTTCCAGCCGCAACTACACGCTTGACGAATACTGTACGGACGTGCTTGAAGCGGTCATGACCATTCTTGATGAATGCGGCGTGGAGCACCCGCACATCATCACGGAATCCGGAAGAGCCACGGTCGCCTATTATTCCATTCTGCTTTTCAACATCCTGGACGTCAGCCGCATCGAATACGGCGAAGCCCCGCTCGACGCGCTCATGGTCAGCGAAGACGACCCGGAACCCATTAAAAATCTGGGGGAGGTTTATGCGCATATAACCTTGCGCAATCTTCAGGAATGCTACAACGACGCCATTTATTACCGCGACGAAATGCGTCAGCTCTTCCTGCACGGCCGCGTGACCTTGCGCCAGCGCACTGTGGCTGAACGGCTGTTCTGGGCCGTGGTCAAACGCGTGGCTCAGGAAAAAAACCGGCTGCCCAAGCCGCCCAAAGACCTTGCGGAAATAGATTACGCCCTTGCCGATATCTATTACGGCAATTTCAGCGTCTTCCAGTCCCTGCCCGACTCATGGGCCATTGATCAGCTTTTCCCGATCATGCCCGTGCATCGGCTTAACGAATTTCCCCAGCGTCAGGCCATTTTGTCCGATATCACCTGCGACAGCGACGGCCGCATCGACCGCTTCATCGACCCGTACGGCGTCAAATCCACGCTTGACGTGCACACGCTTGAAGAAGGCGAAGAATATTATCTTGGCGCCTTTCTGGTCGGCGCATATCAGGAAACGCTGGGCGATTTGCACAATCTTCTGGGCGATACGAACGTGGTGTCCGTGCGCGTCAACGAAGACGGCTCCTTTGAATTCGTGCGCGAAATCAAGGGAGACTCTGTGGCCGATATTCTGTCTTATGTGGAATACGATCCGCGCCGCATTCTCGACGATTTGCGCCAAATGGCGGAAAAAGCCGTACGCGACGGTTCCATCACCCCGGCGGACCGTTTCAAAATTCTTCAGGCGTTTGAAGACGGATTACGCGGATATACCTACTTTGAACGGTAAAACGTTATGGAAGAAACGGCGTGAACGGCGCGCCCTTCTTCCCGCAATATCATCAGAATTCGACAAGGAGTTGCCATGTCCAGAGTTCTCATTATCGGCGTGGGCGGAGTAGGTCAGGTCGTCGCGCACAAGTGCGCGCAGAATCCGGATGTTTTTTCCGAAATCATGCTGGCGAGCCGTACAAAATCCCGATGCGACGAAGTCGCCGCGCAACTGCCGCGTCCGGTGCAAACCGCGCGCGTGGATGCGGACAACGTGCCCGAACTGTGCGCCTTAATCAGAGAGTTCAAGCCTGATCTTGTCATGAACATCGCGCTTCCCTATCAGGACTTGCACATCATGGACGCCTGTCTTGAAACCGGCGTGCATTATCTTGACACCGCCAACTATGAGCCCCTGGACGAAGCCAAATTTGAATACAAATGGCAATGGGCCTATCAGGAGCGTTTCCGGGAAAAAAACCTCATGGCGCTCCTTGGCTCCGGCTTTGATCCGGGCGTAACCAATGTCTTCTGCGCCTGGGCCCAAAAGCACCACTTTGACGAAATCCATGAGCTCGATATCATCGACTGCAATGCCGGAGATCATGGCCAACCCTTTGCCACGAACTTCAACCCGGAAATCAACATCCGCGAAGTGTCGGCCAAAGGCCGCTACTGGGAACGCGGGGAATGGGTGGAGACAGACCCTCTGTCCTGGTCCATGACCTTCAATTTTCCGGACAATATCGGCCCCAAAAAGTGCTATCTCATGTATCATGAGGAGCTGGAATCCCTGGCCCTGAACCTTAAAGGTCTCAAACGCGCCCGGTTCTGGATGACGTTTTCCGACAATTACCTCAACCACTTGCGCGTGCTTGAAAACGTAGGCATGACGCGCATAGACCCAATTGAGTTCAATGGGCAGAAAATCGTGCCCATTCAGTTTCTCAAGGCGCTCTTGCCTGATCCGGCCTCTCTTGGTCCCCTGACCAAGGGCAAGACCTGCATCGGCTGTCTTATTAAAGGCGTGAAAAACGGCAGACCCCGCAAATATTACGTTTACAATATCTGTGACCATGAGGCCTGCTATCGTGAGGTTCAATCCCAGGCCATTTCATACACAACCGGCGTCCCGGCCATGATCGGCGCAAAAATGATGCTGACCGGCGTATGGAAGGGCGCGGGCGTGTTCAACATGGAGCAGCTTGATCCGGACCCGTTCATGGCGGACCTCAACAAATACGGTCTGCCCTGGACCGAAGTCTTCTACGACGAGTAGGCATTGTGAGCGCGCATCATCATAGCTTCTGGAACCAGCCGGACATGCAAAGGCTTCTTGCCTCGCTGACCACGCCTTGCTTTGTGGTCAGCGAGGATTTGCTTGCCCGAAACCTCGCTGTTCTTGAGCGCGTCCAGACCCGCACCGGGGCCGACATATTGCTTGCGCTCAAGGGTTTCGCCATGTGGAGCGTCTTTTCGCTTCTTAAAACCGTTCTCAAAGGGACCTGCGCCAGTTCTCCGCATGAGGCGCTGCTCGGACGCGAAGAGTTCGGCGGCGAAACGCACGTTTTCGCCGCGGGATACAGCCGCGCGGACATGGAAGCGATTCTTCCGGTTGCGGATCATGTGGTTTTCAATTCCTTCGCCCAGTACCGGACCTTCGGTCCCCTGATCCGTGAAAGGAACAAGATCGCCGGCTGCGCCATTCAATGCGGCATCCGCATCAACCCGGAACATTCCGAAGGGACCGTACCCATGTATGATCCCTGCTCGCCCGGCTCGCGACTTGGCGTGCGCCTGCCTGCGTTTGAACGGGAAGCCCGCGCAGGCGGCCTTGAAGGCATAAGCGGACTGCATTTCCATACGCTTTGCGAGCAGGACGCCGCCGCGCTTGACCGGACGCTCGCGGCTGTCGAAAACAAATTCGGACCATGGCTTGCACAAATGAAGTGGCTCAACTTCGGCGGCGGTCATCATATAACCAGAGACGACTATGACGTTGATCTGTTGTGCCGCTGCATCGAGCGGGCTCAAAAACGCTACCATGTCCAGGTCTATCTTGAACCCGGCGAGGCTGTGGCCTTAAATACTGGGGTGCTCGTGTCCACGGTCCTTGACGTGTGCGAGGCGGATATGCCCGTGGCCATTCTCGACGCATCGGCGGCGGCTCACATGCCCGATGTACTTGAAATGCCCTACCGCCCTGAAGTTCTTGGCGCCGGGCAGCCGCGCGCAAAAGCCTGGACCTGCCGCCTTGCGGGCAAATCCTGTCTTGCGGGAGACGTCATCGGCGAATACTCTTTCGACGCACCGCTCCAGCCGGGCGACAGGCTTGTCTTTCTGGACATGGCCCATTACAGCATGGTCAAAACCACCACCTTCAACGGTCTGGGGCTGCCTTCCATCGCCCGCATCACCCGCGACAAGGCCCTTGTGCTGCAAAAAACCTTCTCATATCAGGATTTCAAAGGCAGATTGTCCTGAAGACTTTAAAAAGGCGCTTTCTTTCGGCCAAACGTCAACATGCTAAAATACGTCATGCAACAGTTTCTCGAATCGGAAATAAAAAGACTGCCGCCTGAACAATGCCTGTTCCACGTCATCCCCGCGCCCCTGGAAAAAACCGTATCATACGGCAAGGGCGCGGCGTATGGACCGGCCGCCATCATTGAAGCGTCCAATCAGCTTGAAGTCTGGACCGGCTCCTGCAATCCTTCGCAACAGGGCATCTATACCTGGCCTGCGGTGGACTGCTCCAAAAACGTCGAACAAACGCTCGACAATCTTGAGAAAGCGACGCTCCGCGCCTTTCAGGAAGCAAAACGGCCCATTGTGCCCGTCATTCTGGGCGGCGAACACAGTCTCACGCCCGGCGCTCTGCGCGCGCTTTTGCAACACCATGAACGCATCGGCGTCATTCAGATCGACGCTCATGCGGATCTTAAAGACGCATACGACGGCACGCCATACAGTCATGCCTGCGCCATGCGCCGCGTGCTTGAACTGGGCTGCCCGCTTGTTCAGTTCGGGGTGCGCAGTCTTGCGCCGGATGAAAAATATTTCCGTGAGGAAACCGGCATCCCGCATATCGACGCCCGCGCCTTCTATGCGCGCGGCGGGCTGCCTGCGCTGCCGGACCCCCTTCTGCCCCCGGACTTTCCGGAAAAAGTGTTCATTACCTTTGACGTGGACGGGCTTGACCCTTCCGTCATTCCGGCGACCGGAACGCCGGAGCCCGGCGGCCTTCTCTGGTATGACGCGCTCGGGCTTCTTGAGCGCGCGCTTGAAAACCGGACGCTCGTAGGTTTCGACGTCGTCGAGCTCGCGCCTTTTCCTGGGCTGCACTGGCCGAATTTCGCGGCGGCCCGCCTGACGTATGAACTTATGGCCCTTGCTCTGGAAAAAGAAGAAACGGAATCATAATTTTCCGCCGCTGCGCTGATTCTTTTCTTCTCACGCTCCAATGAAAGCGCTTCTTCCTTTGCGTCCGGCGCTCTTTCCGCCATGCCGGGCCGCAATGCCCCGCCTACAGATTAAAAATATGCGCAAGCGTCGGCCCCTTAAGGGCGTTGACATAAAGAAAAGGAACGCCTGTCGCCTCAGCGCACAAAGCGTCCGTTTGCACATTGTCTCCAAGAAATACCGTGTTTTTAGGCTCTTCCCGTAAAAACTCAATGGCGCTCAATAAAAGGTCCGGGAGCGGTTTGCCCAGCATAATGGGTTTGCTATGCGGCGCGGCCGCCACAAGCGCGCTGAGGATGCTCCCTGTTTCCAAATGGACCCCATCTTGAGCCGGATGGGAAAAATCCGGATTGGAACAATAAACGGGAATACCGGCGAAAGCGGCATTCACGGCCGCTTCAAGCCGTTCATACGTAAGATGTATGTCCCGGCAAATAAGCACGGCGTCCGCCGTGCGCCAACATGTATGGGATATCGGAAAAAGGCCGCGCTCAAGGAGCAAAGACTGTATGGCGGGCGTTCCCAGCGTCAATATGCGCGCGCCGGGCAGGTCCGCGGCGAGACGGCGAACCGCGGCCTCGCCGGCCAGAAAAAACTGTTCCGGCTTCAGGGGCACGCCC
>CALUUT010000070.1 GCA_944324045.1 uncultured Desulfovibrionaceae bacterium
CAGGTGGATACTTCCATGGATTCAGGACCATTGACGGCGGACCATATCCGCATGGCCTCCTCTATATCCGCGGCTGCGGCATCGTAGTCCTTTGCATCATACTTGTATGACGAAATGTTAAACAGCGACTGGGCAACCCGCGGATGGTCAGGTCCAAAATTTTTCTTTAAAATAGCGTTTGCCCGGTTGCCAAGCTCAACTGCCTCGCTCCAAGCCCCACGGGCGGAACGAACACGGGCCAGATTCTGTAATCCCAAGGCTACATTGGAATGCTCTTCGCCAAAAAGCTCAATCAGCAGATCAACAATTTCCTGAAACGCTTCCTCAGCTTCCGCCAGTTTGGATTGAGAGAACAGACTCCGTCCCAAGCCATCCAAAACAGCTATACGTTTTCCTTTGGGCAAGGCGTTTTCTGTGATGAACGCAAGCAGCGATTTATAGCCATCCTCAGCCTCTTTGAGCTTGCCGCCAGCTAAAAGCGCGTCACATTGCCCTAATTTTTCTTTCAGTTCTTGCTGTGCGTCCATGATAATCTCCCAATGTTTGGCGAGCGGAACCTTGGCGATTGCTCTATCTGCATGAAAAGCAGTATATCTTTTTTTAAATAGTAGTCAATATTATTTTCAAACTAAATACCATACTGATTAATTTTTTTGTAGAGGAGCGGTCGGGAAATCTGCAAAAGCCGCGCTGCTTGAGAGCGATTTTGGCTGCATAATTTCAAAGTATTGGCAATAACTGCGCGCTCTGTCTGTTCAACAGCCTTTTCCAGTGGCTGCACTGGCGGCGCAACCGCGTTTTCCTTGGGCGCAGTGGAACCATTCATGGAATCTTCAGAAGATGCAAGAATATTTCCAAGGTCTTGAGGCTCTATCACATCATTTTCTGATAAGACCATACACCGTTCCAGTACATTCTGCAATTCACGCACATTTCCTTTCCAGGGAAGCTGCTGGAAAAGCCTCAGGGTCGCCCTGCTCAGCCGGCGGTGATAAATTCCGTGCTGCAGACTGAGCCTGTGCCAGATCGAACGTGCAAGAAGCGGAATTTCGGCTTGACGTTCGCGCAACGGTGGTATCCTGATTGCAATGACATTCAAACGATAAAAAAGATCCTTTCGAAATGCGCCGGTTTGGGTGAATTCTTTCAAATTCTGGTTTGTAGCCGCTATGATGCGGACGTCCACTTTAATCCGTTTTTCGCTTCCAAGCGGCTCAATCTCCTGCTCCTGAACAACCCGGAGAAGTTTTACCTGGGTTGACAGCGGCATATCGCCGATTTCATCCAAAAGAATAGTGCCCGTATGCGCAAGCTCGAATTTTCCTTTCTTGCCGCCACGCCGCGCCCCGGTGAATGCGCCTTCCTCATAACCAAACAATTCGGATTCGAATAATTCTTCCTGAATGGCCGAACAGTTTATTCTGATAAACGGACCGTTTGCCCTTGAGCTGGCGTTGTGAATGCTGTGCGCAAACACTTCCTTGCCTACGCCGCTTTCGCCGAGAAGCAAAACCGTCGCGTCGCTTTCAGCCGCGCGCATCGCCATGCGCTTGCACATTTTTGTCGCGGGCGTATTCGCCACGATATCGTCAAACGTATACTGCGTATTACAGTGAATCTTTTTTAGTTCCTGAACTTTTGAGAGCCGCGAATTCAGGGAGTCAATCCTTTTGTTCAGTTTTTTTATCTGGTCCGGACTGTGAAAGTGAATGAATCCCATTGCGCCATTCGGTTCGCCGTTTTTTGAAAAAAGCGGGATGCGGGAAACCATTGCGTCCTTGCCGTTGATGAACTGGAGTTCATCTTTTTCCGCTATGCCGTTTTTTGCGACAATATGCATCCGCGTGTTGCCGACAATGTCGGTTATATGCTTTCCAATGGCGTTCGCATCCACGTTATGGATATCCATGTAGCTCGGAGAAACATAGACAGCTTTTCCTTCCTTGTTGACAATAACAAGGCCGTCCACAAGCTTGTCGATTACTTCCTCGACCGAGCCCATCTGGTACTGTTCCAAGATGCTGCTGATTCCCATTAGATTCTCCGAAGTCTTGACACGCAGTATATCATGCTTTCCGGGAAGCGGGCAGATATATAGTTAACCTGCTTTCCTGCAGTGCAGGGTAATGCCCATACGGGCCATGGAATCGACTTCCGCTTCCGGATTGGGTTCTGCAGCGTCAACCACGGCTGTTCCGCCCATGCGCAGCTCGCCGAAAAGAATTTCCCGTGCAAGGGTATCTTCAAGGGTTCTGCGGATTAGTCGTCGCAAAGGTCGGGCTCCATATAAAGGATCATAGCCATGTTCAGCAAAACGCTCGCGGGCAGCCGCAGTCACTTCAAGAGAAACCTTGCGCTCCTTGAGATCGCGGCGCAGCTCATCCATGAATTTGTCGACAATCCCCGACATGGTTGCAGGATTCAGACTGTTGAATGGAACAACGGCGTCAAGCCTGTTGCGAAACTCAGGGCTGAAGAAGTTTTCGACCGCGAGTTTCCCGCGTTGGGCCGCCTCAATCGGCACAATGCCGAATCCCAGAGGCCTGGTTTGCATTTCACGCACGCCGGCGTTTGAAGTCAAAATAAGGACAATATTCCGGAAATCTGCTTTACGTCCTGAATTATCCGTAAGCGTGGCATAGTCCGTCACCTGAAGAAGAATATTGATCAAGTCCGGATGCGCCTTTTCTATCTCATCAAGCAGCAAAACCGCATAGGGAGTGCGCCGAATCGCTTCAACAAGCTGGCCGCCCTGATCGTAGCCGATATAGCCCGGAGGCGCGCCGATCAGCCTTGCAACCGCATGCGGCTCCATGTATTCGCTCATGTCGAACCGGATAAAATCGACTCCCAGAATGGAGGCGAGACTGCGCGCCAGTTCTGTTTTCCCCACTCCCGTGGGGCCATAAAAAAGGAAACTTCCGACGGGGCGCTGTTCTGTTGAAAAACCGGCCCTTGAGCGCAGGATGCATCTGCTGACCAGGCGGACGGCCTCTTCCTGACCCAATACGGCTTTGCCAAGCTGCTCTTCCAGGGTTTCCAGGCGCGTTCTGTCCGTCGTCGATACGCACTTCAAAGGTATTCTGGCCATGCGCGCTATGACGCGCTCCACATCGGTTGCGGTCACCTGAGTTCCAGGCTGGAAGCCTTTGCGCAAACGACGCCGGGCGCCCGCTTCATCCAGCACGTCAAGCGCCTTGTCCGGAAGATGACGTTCGCTGATATTTCGTGCGGACAAGGTTATGGCGGCTTTTAATGCGCCCTGCGTATAGCGGATTTGGTGATGAGACTCATATCTGTCTTTAACGCCGCGAAGAATTTCGAGACACAGTTCCGGGGAGGGCTCAACTACGTCAATTTTCTGGAAACGCCGCAGAAGAGCGCCTTCGCGTTCAAAAGAATTTCTATATGCGTCATAGGTGGTGGTCCCGACACAACGCAACGTTCCCGCGGTAAGGACGGGCTTGAGCAATTCGCCGGCGCTCAGACTTCCGCCGCTTCCGACTTCCGGCGAGCCTGTCAGAATTGTATGAATGTCATCAATAAACAGTATCGGGTTTT
>CALUUT010000071.1 GCA_944324045.1 uncultured Desulfovibrionaceae bacterium
GGAAAACCCCAGGTCTTCCTCATGACGCCAATGCACGCCGACAAGCGGCAGTATCATGGAGTGCACAGGAGAAAGCATGCCCACGGCCCCGGCGCTTACGCCCAGATCCGAACTAAAATTGTACCGCAGACCGCCCCGGCCGATGAGACTGAACGAATCCGTCATTTCATCCTCAAAGCCGCTCACCAGGGTCGCGCCGCCGAACCAGCTTAAATTTTCGGTTATGGCGTCGTCCGTCTTGGCGTCAAACATGAGTTTGTGAAACGTATCCCACGGATCGTCGCCATTGCCGAAGGGAAGCCGGTTGGGATGTTTCCAGTCGTAGTCCGAATGCGTATATGACAGGGTAAACCACCGCCAGCTGGCTGTAATGTTGGTTTTTGTCACGGAATACTTGCCGTTGCGGTCATCCACGTCGCCTTTGGTATAGGCGCGGGTGCTGACTTCAAATTTGGGCATTTCCGTCTGAGCCAGCGCGGGCGCAACCCCTATAAAAACAAGCATCAGCGGAGCAATAATGCTTTTGCCCAGTATGTCTAAAAAAATTTTCCGCATTCCATCCTCCTGAAAGCGTATGTCTCAATGGCGGACAGCCGTCCTCCTTTTTTCAGAACCTTTTCTGTCGCATCCAAAAGTTGGGTAAAAAAATGCGCACCTTTGCGGGCAGGCGCGTTCCGGCGTACTTTCGCTGGCGATTTTAGCAGTGGAAATAAAATAGTCAACACAATAGTTATGATCACTATGCCGCTTATTTCATATCGCCTTAGAGACCGCGCCATAAACCGGACAATACGCCAAAAACGCATACGGCTCCAGCCGGGCCATGCAGGCTTTCCATCTTCATTCAAAGCGGCGCGTTTCATCCCGGCGCGCTGATATGCGCGGCCCAAAACTTATTGATTTCAGTCCATGAAGTCCAGCTCCGCGTCTGTTGACCAAAAAGAACGCATGGGGCATAATATCCAGTTCCCGTTTTCCGGCAAATATAACGTCTCTTACAGGAAATACAAATGAACAGCTTTGATTCCATTCTTGATCAAGAAGTGCGCCGCAGGCGCACTTTTGGCATTATCGCTCACCCTGACGCAGGAAAAACGACCCTGACCGAAAAACTTCTGCTTTACGGCGGCGCCATACAGATGGCGGGAACGGTCAAAGCCCGCAAGGCGTCGCGCCATGCCACGTCGGACTGGATGGCCATGGAACGGGAACGCGGCATTTCCGTAACCACTTCTGTTATGAAATTTCATTACGCCCTGCCCGGATCTGACGGAAACATCAATGAATATGAAATAAACCTGCTTGATACGCCAGGCCACCAGGATTTCTCTGAAGACACCTACAGAGTGCTCACGGCTGTGGACTCCGCTTTGCTGGTCATAGATGCGGCGAAAGGCGTGGAATCCCAGACGCTCAAGCTTATGGACGTATGCCGGATGCGCAACACGCCGGTCATCAGCTTCATCAACAAGATGGACAGAGAGGCCTTGCAGCCCCTTGAGGTCATGGCTGATATCGAAAGCAGGCTGAACATCGTCTGCGCCCCTCTGACCTGGCCCATCGGCATGGGCGCGACATTCAAGGGAACATATAACCTGTACAAAAAAGAACTGCGTCTGTTCACGCCGGGCGGCAAACGCCTTGACAGCGAAAAAGGCATCGTCATCCGGGATATCAACGACCCTGTTCTTGACGAGCGCCTGGGCGAGCTTGCGGATCAGCTCAGACAGGATGTGGAGCTGCTTTCCGAAGCAGGCACGCCGTTTAACGAACAGGACTACCTGGACGGAAAACAAACCCCTGTTTTTTTCGGCTCCGCAATCAACAATTTCGGCGTTCAGGAACTTTTGAACACCTTTGTGGAAATCGCGCCGGAGCCTCGTCCGCGGCCCACGACCACGCGCATCGTGCGCCCGCGCGACCCTGAATTCTCCGGCGTGGTCTTTAAAATTCAGGCGAATATGGACCGGGCGCACCGCGACCGCATCGCCTTTATGCGCATCTGTTCCGGAAAATTCACGCGCGGCATGAAACTCAAACACTGGCGCACCGGAAAAGAAGTCGCCATAGCCAATGCCACGATTTTCATGGCTCAGGACCGCACTGGCGTTGAGGAAGCGTGGCCGGGCGATATCATCGGCATCCACAATCATGGAACAATCAAGATAGGCGACACATTCACCGAAAAAGAAGAATTAAAATTCACGGGCATCCCCAACTTCTCGCCGGAACACTTTCGCCGCGTACGCTTGCGCAACCCGCTTAAAGCAAAGCAGCTGCAAAAAGGACTTGAACAGCTTGCCGAAGAAGGCGCAGTCCAGCTCTTTCGTCCCCTGGTCAATAACGACTACATTCTGGGAGCTGTCGGCCTATTGCAGTTTGACGTCATCATCGCCCGTCTTGCGGACGAATATTCTGTAGATGCCGCATACGAAAACGCGCCCGTTGCAACGGCCCGCTGGATTTCAAGCGACGACAAGCGCAGTTTTGAAGAGTTTAAAGATTACTATCACAGTGATCTGGCTGTGGATGCTGAAGGAGCGCTGGCCTATCTCGCCCCATCGCCATGGAAACTTGAATCGGCTCAGGAGCGTTACCCCAAGGTAATCTTCAGCACCACCCGCGAAATCGGATAACGTGCGAAAACAGGCGTATAGCACGTTTTATGCGCGCATCGCCGCTTCATACGAATAAAAAACAGGACGGCAAAATCCCGAAAGCCGGATATGCCTTTTAAAGGCAGCTTGCAAAAAATACTCGACTCGCGCCAAAGACGCAGGGAGAATATAATGAAGAAAAAATACTCCGATGCCAGACGGCAAAATGAACACCGTTGCGGATGGGTTGCGCTCATGGGGCCCCCGAACGCTGGAAAATCCACCTTGCTCAACACTTTTCTGGGACAGAAACTCGCTATCGTCACCCCCAAGCCGCAGACAACCCGCAACCAGATCAGCGGCATTCTGACCGAACCGGACGCCCAGGTCATTTTCATGGACACGCCCGGCATTCACCAGCAACGAGGCAAAATGAATCGCGTTCTGCTCCAGACCGCATGGCAGGCTCTTTCCGGAGCCGATGCGATTCTTGTCATTCTTGACGCGTCTTTGTACGTGGACAGGCCGGACTATCTGGAAAACGACATAAAGCCCATGCGTGAAGCCATTGCGGCGGAAAAACGTCCAGTATTCGCAGCTCTGAACAAAATCGACGTCTTTCACGACAAATCAAAACTGCTCCCATTGCTTCAGGAGGTGCAGGATATCTGGTCCAGCGCCGAACTTTTCCCTGTTTCGGCGCTTACCGGCGACGGTCTGGATATTCTCCTGAAAAAAATCAAGGCCGTACTGCCCGCGGCGCCCGCGCAATTTCCGACGGATCAGCTCTCAACCGTGCCCATGCGCTTCATGGGCGCGGAAATCATCCGGGAAAAACTGTTTCTTAAACTGCGCCAGGAACTGCCCTATCACGTCGCCGTTGAAATCGAACAATGGTCCGAAGAGCCGGAACGCCGCCTTTTAACCATTCACGCCGTGATTTATGTGGGACGCTCGACCCACAAGGCCATGGTCATCGGAAAAGGCGGCCAGACCATCAAAGAAATTGGAACCCAGGCGCGCATGGACATTGAAGCCCTCACGGATATGAAAGTGCATCTTGAATTATGGGTCAAAGTGCGTGAAGGCTGGACCGAAGACCTCAATTTCCTTCAGGCCATATCCGGCGCAAGCGAAGCCGCGGAAGCATTTCCAAGCGAAGAGTTTGACAGAAACAGGGATTGATTTTTCAAAGACGTCCTCTCAAAAGAGCCCACACCATAGCTACACCGAAAAGCGTCCGTTCGCGCGCCATAGCGCGGACGGACAAACGCGCTGCCGGGCGCGCCTTTTTAGCTTCATATCATCTATCTTCCTCTGTGGTTTGAGACCAAAGGCCAAAAGGCCATATAGCCTTACCCCGCGCCATTTCTCGCGGGGGATCTAAGGGACGCTAAAGCCTGGAAGGGGATGCACGCCCTCTCAAACGCAAACGCAAAGCGCCTCTTGGGCTTTACTACCTTATTGCTGCTCTTTTTTCCTGCGTGATTTCCGCTCCGCTTATGTTTTCTCCTTACGTCCGGCGCGGGTTGTTGCCGGATTGCGGCATCAGTGCTACAGACTCCAGCATCGTTTGCGGAACAGACCCAACAAAACCGGCTTTTCGCAATTATGGAGGCATGACGCATTCCAGGCCTAAAGTAAAAAGCCCGGTCTGCCGAATTTTATCATAGATTTTTCAGCCGCTTTTTCCGCCATGCCAAGCCCGCCGCAACCATGGTTGCGGCGGGCGATGCCGGCCGCGGCGTTTCCCGTTTGGAGAAAAATTGTGGCAAATCAGGAACATGACGCGACGCTGGCCGCACGACTTAAGCAGGTTCAAAAACGTATCGAGAAGGCAGCCCTTAACGCGGGAAGAAATCCGGCGGACATAACCCTTGTCGCTGTGTCAAAATTCCATCCGTCCGACGCTGTTGCGGAACTTGTCCGCCACGGCCAGATGGATTTTGGAGAAAATTACATGCAGGAGGCCCTGCGCAAGCAGGATGAAATCCAGGCTTTGCTGAACAAAGACCCAGCGCGCCGCCCTGCGCTGCGCTGGCATTTCATAGGACACCTTCAATCGCGCAAAGTCGGGGACGCCATAGGACGTTTCGCCCTTATCCATACGGTAGATTCTCTGAAATTGGCACAAAACATGCATAAAAATATTATCAATTCTACGCCGGAAGGACGAACGCCTACGCCTCAGGACATCCTGATTCAGGTCAACATCGGCGAAGAAGCGCAAAAAAGCGGCGTGGCGATCGACAGTCTGCCCGAACTTGCGGAACAGGTCGAAACCCTTTCCGGATTGCGCCTTTTGGGGTTGATGTGCATTCCGCCGTTTTTTGACGATGCGGAACGCTCACGCCCTTTTTTCGTCAAGCTGCGGGAGTTGCGCGACGATTTGAACAACCGCCTTGGCCGGTCTTTGCCCTGCCTGTCCATGGGGATGTCCATGGATTTTGAGGCGGCGATTGCCGAAGGCGCAACCATAGTGCGTGTGGGCACGGATATTTTTGGGCCGCGGACGCAAGCCAGATAAAAATCAGGCCCGCCGTTCAGGCCGGCATGACTGGCGCGAAAATTCCGCATTTTTTGAGAACGCGACGTCTGAAACAGACTGAAAATTTCGTGACGAATGCCGTGTAGGCGCGCATCTTGTTTTGCGTCTTGCACATAGTGATGTATGGACCCAATGGAGATCGGACGAGCATATGGATTTTGCAACCATCATAGGTCTGGCATTATCGTTTGGACTTATTCTTGTGGCCCTTCTTTTCGGTTCAGGCGGCATTCTGCTTTTTGTGGATATTCCCTCTGTGCTGATTGTTCTGGGTGGAACCATAGGCGCGACTTTGGTGCACTACCCCATGAGCAGCATCAAAAAACTTGGCTCGCTGATCAAGCATACCTTTGTCGAGAAACCCATCAACACCTCCACCATACTGGATCAGTTCATGGAGCTTGCCAACAAGGCGCGACGCGACGGCATCCTTTCGCTTGAACCGATGCTAAGAAGCATCAAAGATCCTTTTCTGAAAAAAGGACTGCAACTTACGGTGGACGGTCTTGAACCTCAACGCATCCAGGATATTCTGGAAACAGAGCTTGACACCCTGGAACAACGCCATGAAGTCGGAGTGGAGCTTCTTGGCTCGCTCGCGGCCTACTCGCCGGCCCTGGGCATGATCGGGACCGTCATAGGACTTGTGCAAATGCTCAAAACCATGAGCGATCCCTCAACCATCGGTCCGGCAATGGCGGTTGCTCTCATCACCACATTTTATGGCGCAATCCTGGCGAACCTGCTCTTTCTGCCTATGGCGGGCAAACTCAAACAGCGCAACAAAGCGGAAGTGCTTATGCGGGAAATGCAGATAGAAGGCATCATAGGCATAGCCAAAGGCGAAAACCCCCGCATTCTTGTGGAAAAACTCTCCAGTTTCCAACCGCCGAAGTTACGTAAAAACATGGACTAGGACATTCAAAGCTATGTTTTGGCGCCATGCTTTTTTCAGCCCCTGCCCGGAAAGGCGCGCCGCCTTTGGTCAAAGCGGCAAACAGAGGACTTTTCCATGCGCCATAGACCATTTCCGGCAATGAAAACCACATGCGGGACACCTCACCATGGCACGGCGTAAAAGAAAAGAGGAAGACGGCGGCAATCCGCCCTGGCTTATAACCTTTTCTGATCTCATGACCCTGCTGCTCACCTTTTTCGTCATGCTTGTCAGCATGTCCACTATCGATGAGATGCGCCGTCTTGAGGTGCTTACCACCGTGACAGGAGCCTTTGGTTTCGGGACCGCTTTCTCCAACCCCATCGCGCGAACCCAGTCCAACCAGAATGTGGAACCGGGCCCCATGGAGATAGACGAAACCTCAGGAGACATGGAAGCGCTCAAGGACATGCTCTGGGAAGATCTGGGCAGAGACGTCAATTTTCTGTCCAATAGATATGTTCAAATACTCTCCATCAGCACCGACGTGCTCTTTGAAAGAGGCTCAAGCGCTCTGACCATGGAAGGAATGCGCCTTCTTGACGCCATGCTTCCGGTTCTGCTGCGCCTGAAGTACCCGCTTCTGATTGGCGGCCATACGTCCAATGAACGTGATGAAGAAGGCGAAGAGTTTCTGCCCGCGGACCAGGAAAAAGGTCTCTCGTCATCCTGGATGCTCTCTTTTATGCGCTGCGTCAGCGTGTACAATTATCTGAAAAGCAAAAACATGCCCGCTTCCATGCTGTCTTTGGAGGCATTCGGCCGGTACAGGCCCCGCTATCCGGACAAAACCGCCCGTGAGCGCAAAGCAAACCGCAGAGTTGACCTTGTTTTGGACAAGCGGACTTCCCCAATGGACGCCAGCCTGCTCAATCGTCTGAAAGGCCATGAGCAGGAAAAGGATACATATCAGTACAAGGAATTTATCTTCAAACTGCCTGGGGACGCGGAGCGGCGGCAAAACAGCGCCGGCAATTCAAGCCCTGCGCTTGACGGGCCGACAAATGCGCCGGAACAATCCGACTGATGAAATGTACAATAAAGACGAGACATGTCATATTGATTCGAGCAAACGCATGGAACGACCGTGCAAGGGGCCATGATGCGACGCAAAAAGAGAAACGGCGGCGGTGCGGAAGGCGAGGGGTGGCTTGTTACCTTTTCTGATCTCATGACTCTGCTCCTGACATTTTTCGTACTTATCTTAAGCATGTCGTCCATGACGCAAAATGTGCTGACCCAGATAAACACCTTCATGAGCCCGCGAAACTACCTCACCGACAATGGAGCGGGACGCATGCCCGACCGCATGCGCCTTATCCTTAAACTGCTGCGCGAGCCTGGTTTGGCAAAAGACTGGGAAACACTGAAAGACCTGCTTTTTCCCAATGACATTTTACCGGATGGAATGAGCAGAGGCACGCTCAAGGCAAATCTTGAGGTGCTTCAGACCGCGGAAGGGCTTGTCATTGTCATGACGGACAATCTTCTTTTTGACGAAGGCAGTCACGAGCTCACGCCGGCCGCCAGAAAATTGTTGTTGTCTCTGGCGCAGGTGCTGCATTATACCAATGCAGACGTAAATATAAGCGGATACACGGATAATGAGGCTTCCGCGGAAAAAGAAACGCTTATGGAGCTTTCCGGATTGCGCGCGCTTGCCGTCTTGGACTACTTTTTGCATGAAGGCATTCAACCTTCCCGCTTTTCCATAAGCGGGTATGGTCCGGACAGACCCCGCAACGCAAACGACACGGCCCAGGGTCATGCGCAAAACCGCAGGGTGGAAATTCTCATAAAAAATGAACAGTGGCTGGGTCGCTATCGCGGATAAAAAGTGCAGCGGCACGGCCATGCGCGGGAAGAGCATCGGCCTTTCATTTCCATTGAACCCCTTAAGCGGGAAACGCCGGAGACAGAAACGTGGCAGACGAGAAACCCAAAAAATCACGCAAGGCAAAATGGCTGATTATTTTGCTTCTTATCCTCATTTTCGGAGGCGGCGGCAGTGCATACTACTTTTTCTATATGCCGCATGACGCCTTATTGCCTGTGAGCGACGAAAAAAGCGTGGCGGAAAAGGCTGAACGCACCTTTCCTGTCACGTTGCCGACATTTATGGTCAACCTTGCCGACCCTCTGGGACGCCGCTACATCAAACTGACTCTGGAAATCGAGGTAAACGGCGAAAACACCGTCGCAGCCGTCAACGACAATATGGCCAAAATCCGGGACAGCATTATCCTGCTTCTATCCAGCAAGTCCTATGCCGACCTTGCGCCCATGGAAAACAAACTCCAGCTCAAAAACGAGATAGTGGAGCGGCTTAATCAGATACTGGGCGGTCCCAAGGTGGCGCGAGTCTATTTCTCGGAAATTATCATTCAGTAATGGCCCTGCGCCACGAACAGCATGCGAGGTATATAATGAGCGATGCAGATCAGGAGAAGTCCGAACAGGATAAACTGGCGGAAGAATGGGCGGCGGCCCTTGCCAAAGAAGATTCCGGCGAAGACGCGGAATTAAACGACAGCGCGTCAAGCGACGACGACAGGCTGGCCGAAGAATGGGCCGCCGCGCTTGCCGATGACGAACAAAAACAGCTTAAAAAAGAAAAAGAGCAGGAATATTACGCCAAGACCGCAAAAGAGGCGGATTTTAAAGACCTTACGGAAGAAGCGAAATCGCCGCGCCCGGATACGGGCCGCCGCGAACTGGACTTCATTCTGGACATTCCCCTTGACGTATCTGCGGAATTGGGGCGCACCCGCCTGCTTATCAATGAACTTTTGCAGCTTGGACAAGGTTCGGTTATTGAACTCAATAAACTCGCGGGCGAGCCGCTTGAGGTTTATGTAAACGGCAAACTGGTGGCGCGCGGCGAAGCTGTGGTCATTA
The DNA here is from genome assembly GCA_944324045.1 of uncultured Desulfovibrionaceae bacterium. GTDB lineage: Bacteria > Desulfobacterota > Desulfovibrionia > Desulfovibrionales > Desulfovibrionaceae > CALUUT01. The sequence goes on from CALUUT010000071.1 coordinate 8,981, forward strand.
ACGAAAAATTCGGCGTCCGGCTCACAGATATTATCAGTCCGATTGAACGAGTCAAACAATTGGGGTAATGCGGATCAACCTTCTTTTATCTCTTGCAAGAACAGCATTCCGCAAAAAACGGAGCAACCACGTCATGTCCGTCCGCTTGTCCGCGCCAGGCGCCTGCATCGTTTTTGTCATGCTGGCGTCTGTTGCGCTTTTTGCCGCGCCGTGCGTCCGGGCCGACGCGCATCCGGCTTCTGTAACGGCAAAAATTTTGCCGCCGTCTGATGAAAAAAACCGGCATCCTGCAAATGATGCGACAGATTCCGCAACCCGCGAAATGGCAAAACCGGAATCCGCCGGCCTGCAAGCCGAACCGTCTCCGCCGTCTCGCAGTCTGACCCCGCTTGCAACAGAGGCGGATGATTCCGGTCCGTCCTTTTCATGGGGCGGATATTTCAAGGCCATAGGAACACTGTTCATCATGCTTGCTGTTCTATGGTACATCGTCTGGCATCTAAAACGCAAAGGCGCTATCCCCGGAGTCGGCCAGGGAAGCCTACCCAAAGGGGCCTTGCGCATTGAAGGTTCCTTATCCATCGGGCCGCGCAAGGGACTCTTTGTGGTACGATTTTTGAATCGTCGTTTGCTGCTGGGGGTCACAGACCGCCAAATAACTCTGATAACGGAACTTGACGACCATGAAGCAAACGATATTGAGCTGCGCCGGCCGGCCACAGAAGATTCAAGCAGTAAAGAACAGCGACGGAATATTGACTTTGGAGCCGTCATGCGCGCCGTCAAAAAGCGGAAAAACACGCCTGAGGAATAACGCTCTTTTTTTTTCCATCGCATCCTGCTGTTTTTTGTTCGCTCTCCTGCTTCCCGGCATAGCCAATGCCGCAGGCCCTGTATTGCCGGAATTTTCCCTGACCATGTCCGGCGGCACTCCAGAACCGGAAAAGGTCTCGCTGCTTCTTGAAATTCTCTTCGCCTTGACCGTGCTTTCGCTGGCTCCGGCCATCATGCTGACGGTCACAAGCTTCACGCGCATCATCATCGTTTTTCATTTCATACGGCAGGCCATGGGGGTGCAGCAGCTTCCGCCGACTCAGATTCTGGCGAGCCTTGCCATTTTTATGAGCATCGTCATCATGCTGCCGGTAGGCAGACAAATCAATGACACAGCGCTCCAACCCTATCTTGAGGAGCGAATCGGATTTACGGAGGCATTGGAAAAAGCCCAGACCCCACTACGCGAGTTCATGTTCAAGCATACCAGAGAAAAAGACCTGTCCATTTTCTATTCCATCGCCAAAATGGACAGACCGCAAACAAAGGAGGACGTACCCACCATCATGCTGGCGGCGGCCTTCGTCATCAGCGAACTGAAAACCGGTTTTACCATAGGGTTCATGCTGTATATCCCGTTTCTCATTCTGGATATGGTCATCTCAAGCATTCTTCTTGCCATGGGCATGATGATGCTGCCGCCCATGATGGTTTCAATGCCGTTTAAAATACTGCTTTTTGTCATGGTGGACGGCTGGACCCTGCTCATAGGCTCGCTGGTCAACAGTTTTACCTGATCTTTAAGGACAAAACGCATCCCGCGCCGCGGGCTTTCATCCGCGCCCCGGCATGAAAATACAGCGCAGACGTTCAAACAGTCCGCATCAGAAAACGTTGTGCATGGGACTGCCCGGCCAGCCGGGCGGCAACACAAACTTTGCCAAGGAGCCAAAAACATGACGCCGGAATTTGTCGTGGGGTTCGCCAGACAATCCATAGAGCTGGCGCTGATGATCGCTTTGCCGATGCTGGGCATAGGGTTGGGCGTGGGCGTTTTTGTGAGCATCATCCAGGCCGCGACTCAGATACAGGAAACCACATTGTCTTTTATTCCGAAAATCATAGCCATCTTTTTGGCCCTGCTTATTTCCTTTCCCTGGATAATGGACAAAATGATCACCTTCACCCGTGAAGTTTTTCTCAATATCCCGAATTACATCCGTTGAGCATTCCCCACAAAGCGGCCCCTTTTCGCTCCCCCAAATGCCGCCTTCATCAAACGACGGCGTATTCTTCACTGGGATTGCCGTGTGAAAAGCCGCATTCTCTTTCAGGTAAAATCAGGAAATACCCCTTGCCAAGCGCTTGTGATTGCGTGTAGTTGAACGCATGGATTTGTCATTACTAAAAGATCTTAGCGTGATATTCGGCCTGTCGCTCTGTGTGGCCTATATCTGTTACCGAATACGCATTCCGGTCATAGTAGGATTCCTGCTGACCGGAATTCTTGTCGGACCGCATGGACTTCAGCTTATCAGCGCCGTGCAGCAGGTTGAAGTCATGTCCGAAGCGGGCATCGTGCTTCTGCTTTTCACCATTGGCCTTGAGCTTTCCATTAAAGAGCTAATCCAGCTAAAAAAAGCCGTATTTCTGGGCGGAACGGTGCAGATCATCCTGACCATCGCCGCATTCGCCGGAATCTCCCGCGTATTGGGATTCCCACCCAACATCGCGATCTTCATCGGATTTATTTTAAGTCTTTCCTCAACAGCCATTGTGCTCAAAATCCTGCAGGAACGCGCATCCATGGACAGTCCCGCGGGACGCATCACGCTTGGCATCATGATCTTTCAGGATTTAAGCATCGTGCCCATGATGCTTCTCATCCCGGTTCTTTCCGGCATCCACCCGACGACAGGCGCCGGACACAACTTTTATGACCTGCTGCGCACATTCGGCCTTAAATTCGGCCTGTTTATCCTGCTTATCGCGGCAGCCCGCTTCCTCATTCCCAAAATATTAAGCGTCATCGCGCGTACGCGCAGTCGGGAAATATTTCTGCTCGCGACATTTGCCATATGCCTTTCCATTGCACTTGCAACAGCGCATATCGGCCTCTCGCTGGCCCTGGGGGCCTTTCTCGCCGGACTCTTTATTGCGGAGTCGCAATACAGTCTAAGCGCGCTTGAAAATATCCTGCCTTTCAAGGATCTTTTCACCAGCCTCTTTTTTATCTCCGTGGGAATGCTGCTTGACGGCGCGTTCTTTATAGCCAATCTGCCTATGGTGCTGGGCATCGCCCTGGTCATTATCATAGTCAAATCCATCATGGGCAGCCTAAGCGCAGTGGCGCTGCGCTACCCTTTGCGCCCCATAATCCTGGTAGGCATGGGCCTTGCGCAGGTCGGCGAATTCTCTCTGGTTCTGGCCAAGGAAGGGCTCAGCGAGAAACTTCTAACCGCAAACAACTATCAACTGTTCCTGTCGGCCAGCATTCTGACCATGACCGTCACACCGTTCTGGATGGCGCTTTCGCCATATGTCGCCCAGTGGTTTACGCGCATCTCTCGCAAAAACCGGAACAGAGACTTCGCCGCATCTATTGAACAGAGCGAGCAGCCGCCCACGCTGCAACCGGAAAAAGCAAAAGGGGATGTAAATGCAAAAAGCGCGCCTCTCAAAAACCATTTAATCATCGTCGGCTTCGGCATCGGCGGCAAGCATCTCGCCAGAGCGGCCACTGTGGCCCATATTCCCTATATGGTGCTTGAAATGAACCCGGACACGGTACGCAAATATTCAAAAATGGGCATTCCCATCATATACGGCGACGCCTCAAACCGCGCCACACTTGAGCATGTCGGCATCCATACGGCGCGGGTCATGTCCATCGTCATCTCAGACCCTATGGCTATACGCAGGGTTACGGATACCGCCCGCACTATGAATCCTTCCATATATATTATCGCGCGCACCCGTTTCATGCGTGAAATCAGCGACCTGCGCAAGCTTGGCGCGGACGCGGTCATTGTCGAAGAATTTGAAGCGTCCACTGAGGTTTTCCACCGCGTGCTCTCGCACTATCTGATTCCCATGGAGGATATCCAGCGTTTTACCACGGAAATACGGGCCGAAGGATACGGCATGCTCCGCAGTCTGGATACGGAATCAAATCCTTTTCTTTCTATCCAGGAAGACATCACCAATGTGCAGATATCAACCGTCACGGTAGAACGTAAAAGTCCGATTGAACGGAAAACGCTGGTGGAAAGCGGATTGCGCCATGCCTATAAAGTCAGCGTGGTCGCCATACGCCGCGAAAAGAAAATATTTGCAAATCCGGAACCGGGCATGCACTTTTTTGCCGGGGACGCCGTCTACCTTTTCGGGGAGCATCAGGACATTCTGAATGCGGTTAAACTTTTCAAGGCAAGCGAAGGAAAAACGCCCCATGAAAAATGCGTTGGTTCTTAACCTTACGCGTTTCGGCGACCTTCTCCAGACCCAGCCGGTTATCCACGGGTTGAGCAAACGCGGATTCCGCGTCGGGCTTGTCTGCCTTACGCCCTTTGCCGAAGCCGCCCGGCTGCTTGCGCATACCCACGCTGTTTTCCCTTTTCCTGACGCGGCGCTGCTTGCGGACCTGGGACGAAACTGGCCTGACGCCCTGGCGCGGCTCAGCGCATGGCGTACGGAGCTATTTCAGTGTTTCAAACCGGATTATGTGCTGAATATCACCGCGACCCTGAGCGCCCGTCTTCTGGCCCGGCTGCTCACCGCGCATGGGGCGGAACTGGCCGGATTCGGCGTGGACAGTCATGGGTTCGGCGCAAACTCCGGATTGTGGACGACCTTTCTTCAGGCATCCACCCAGCAACGCGCCTGTTCGCCCTACAACCTCACAGATATCTACCGCAAGGTGGGAAAGGTGTATGGACTTCCCGCGAGCAACGCGATTCTGCCGCCATCCGAAACAGACCATGCGCGCGCGAAGGCTCTTTTGCAAGGATATGCGCCTTTTGAAGGCGCGAGGCGCTATGTTGCGTTTCAACTTGGGGCCAGCGATGAAAGACGGCAATGGCCTGTGGAGTATTTTGCCAGCCTTGGCTCAAAGCTGTG
>CALUUT010000072.1 GCA_944324045.1 uncultured Desulfovibrionaceae bacterium
AACTCTTTTTTTCATCTTTCGCTATTTTTTTTCGCGCTTCTCAAAAAAGAGCTTTTCCGAAACCCGCGTTTCACGCGGTCAGTGCTTCTACTCAAAATCGCACCCTTTCGTCAACCCTTTTTTTTCATCCCGCGCTTCTTCCACGCTGAAAAACCAGCCGGTCCCAAGCGCGGAACGCCTCTCTAGTCCTTTACACACACATTGTCAAGAAAGAATCTTGACCTTTTTTTCAACTTCAACTCATCGTCCTGATTTTATTCCCCGTTTTTTATAAAAAAGCCTTCTCCTCTCATATCAGGCAATGGACGGCCGGCGAACTATAGGATATGAAAGCTCTCTTTCCAGACACAACCAAAAGCTTTTGGCATTCGGACAATTTTGACCTTGGAGCATGCAATCGCCTGCATCCTTTTTGGAGCAGGCGCAATCGAAAATCTTTCCGCCAAGGCGAAAAAACAAGGGCCACCCCACTCTCTATTACAAATGGAAGCCATGATGAAGGAATATTGCGGTCTTATCGGCATTTATGATCATGAAGAAGCGGCGCGCCTCGCCTATTTCGGATTATACGCGCAGCAGCATCGCGGCCAGGAAAGCACGGGAATCACAACATGGGACAACGGGCATATGTGCGAATACCGCGGCATGGGCCTGGTGCCTGACGTTTTTACGGAAGAGCATCTGCGCGACCTGACCGGAACCATCGCTATCGGACATGTGCGTTATTCCACCACGGGCTCATCGGCCCTGCGCAACGCGCAGCCTTTCATGGCCAGTCACGGGCAGTACCGAATCGCCATCGCGCATAACGGGAATCTGGTCAATGCCGAAGAACTCCGGGAAAAGCTGGAGCTTGACGGAGCGATATTTCAGACCACGACCGACAGCGAAGTATTCATGCATCTTATAGTGCGCGGACTTAAGGAACACAGTTTTGAGCAGTCTGTGGAAAACGCCTGCCGGGAAGTGCGCGGCGCCTATTCGCTTGTCATTCTCGTCAACGACAAGCTCATCGCCCTGCGGGATCCGCACGGCATCCGTCCGCTGGCCCTTGGACGCATAGGCGAATCGCTTGTCGTGGCCTCTGAAACCTGCGCATTCGATCTTCTTGAAGCGGAATTTTTACGCATCATTGAGCCGGGCGAAATGGTCATAATCCAGGGAAAAGCCGCGCGCAGCCTGCGCTTTGCCGAAAGCAGACGCAAAGGACAATGCATCTTTGAACTGGTGTATTTCGCGCGTCCGGATTCCTGCGTCTTTAATGAAAACGTCTATACATGCCGCAAGGAAATGGGACGGCAGCTTGCGGCTGAAGCACCGGTGGAAGCGGATTTCATCATGCCCTTTCCTGATTCCGGCATTTACTGCGCCGTGGGTTTCGCCCAGGCCGCGGGGCTTCCCTACGAACCATGCATGATCCGCAATCACTATGTGGGCAGAACCTTCATTCAGCCGACTCAGGGGATGCGGGACTTTTCCGTCCGCGTCAAAATCAACCCGGTGCACGAAATGATCAAGGGCAAGCGCATCGTCATTGTGGACGACTCCATCGTGCGCGGAACGACCATCCGCACCAGAGTGCGCGAATTGAGAAAGCTTGGCGCAACGGAAGTCCATTGCCGGATAAGCTGCCCGCCGGTCAAGCATCCGTGCTTTTACGGCGTGGACTTCTCCACGGCAAGCGAACTGCTCGCCACCAAGTATCCCACTGTTGAAGAGATGGCGCGCTACCTTGAACTGGACAGTCTTGGCTTTCTCTCATGCGAGGGGTTGAGGCGCTCTGTCCAAAAACCCGATGACTATTGCATGGCCTGCTTCAACGGAGATTACTGCGTGCCGCTTGGCAAACGGCTATCCTGCGCAAACTGCGAGCGCCTGAAAAAATAGCCTGAAAAACGCGCCTGACGCACGCCGGTTCTTTTTAAAGGAACGCGCTCTTCCCCAAAGCATCCGCCCGCAAGGCCCCGCTTCAAAAACGGAACCCCACGCGGCGGATGCCGCGGCGCGCTTCGTCATGCGAAAAAGGGCCGGCCGCCGGCATAAAAACGGAGCCGCCGTCCGTCCGTAAAGGAAAAAGGCTGAACCCAATATGCGCGCGGCCTGAATATGCGGCGGCATATCCCCGTCAATACACCTCTTCAATCTTCCGAAATGGATAGTTCAGTTCAACATAGTCGCCCGGCTTTTGCCTTTTAGGCAACTCCACTTTTTCAACAGGCAGCCTTTCATAGGGCACTGTTTTAAGCACATGATGGATGATATTAAGCCGCGCGCGCTTTTTGTCGTCGGAATCGACAATGGTCCATGGCGCCCACGCCGTATCCGAAGCCAGAAGCATCGCATCCCGGGCGCGGGAGTAATCATACCACCGGGCATACGACTGAATATCCATGGGCGAAAGCTTCCATGTCTTGCGGCCGTCATGCATCCGGGCCTTAATGCGCTTTTCCTGTTCTTCCATGCTGACGTCAAGCCAGAACTTGATCAGGATTGTGCCGCTGTCCACAATGGAGCGCTCGATAATCGGGACGAACTTCAAAAATTCCTTGACCTCTTCCTCGGTGCAAAATCCCATGACGCGCTCTACGCCGGCGCGGTTGTACCAACTGCGGTCAAAAATAATGACCTCGCCGCCCGCAGGCAGATGCGGCATATAACGCTGAAAATACATCTGCGTTTTTTCGCGCTCAGTGGGCGCCGGCAAAGCCACAGTCTGAAAAACGCGCGGGCTGACCCTTTCAGTCAGGGCCTTGATCGCCCCGCCTTTGCCCGCGCCGTCGCGGCCTTCAAAAATAATGCATACTTTAAGCTTGCGGGCGACAATCCATCTTTGCAGATGCACGAGCTCTATCTGGAGTTTCTTCAGCTCCTCGCGATACCGTTTGTCGGTCATAGGCAATGCGGACGCCGCCGCATTGTCCCGGCATGCGGCCGCAGAATCGCCGCCGGCCGCCAGTTCGACGCCTTCTTGCCTTTTTTCCTTTTTCTTGTTTCCCATGACGTTTCCCTCATCAATGCCTGCACATCCCGCGGCACTGCATTTTTTCACAGACTATGCGGCCTCTCCAGCGCCTTGTCAAACTCTTTCGGCCAACATGCGCGTAAACGTCCTTGCCTGACGCCGTCCGCCGCGCCGCCGCTCTTTTTACCAAAAAAACATGAACAGTATCGCCATGTTGCATAAAAACAAACAAATACGGACAAGGGGCTTGCTTTTTTTAAGGCAAGAGCTATATGGCGGGGCTGTCCCCGCAATAACCATCAACACCGGAAATATATCGTCATCATGGCGCTTACAGCAAAACACAAAAAAACGGCGCATGTCCTTGGCTGCCTTTTTCTTGTCTATCTTTCCTGGGGCTCTTCTTTTATCGGCATCAAGTTCGCCATAGAAAGTTTTCCCGCATTTCTGCTGTGCGGACTGCGCATGACGCTTGCCAGCATTCTGCTCTACCTGTTCACCTGGCTGAAAGGCGAACGGCAATCGCCTACTCTGAATGATATCCGGCAATACTGCATTCTGGCCTTTTTTATGGTGCTTGTAAGCAGCGGATTTCTCTGCAAGGGACAAGAAAGCGTGGCCTCCGGAACCGCGGCCATGGTTTTCGGCTCTGTTCCGGTCTGGATGGCGCTCACAGGCTGGCTGTTCTTCCGTGAACCCCGTCCCACGCTCAAACAGTGCATCGGTCTGGCCGGCGGACTCGCCGGACTTGCGCTGCTTGGCCTGCATCATGGCGGCAGCGGCGATACGTCCATATGGGGTCTTTTGCTTGCGGTAATCGCCGCTCTTGGCTGGGTGGTCGGCTCCTTTTACTCCAAACGGCATCATGACGGCTCAAAACTTTCCGTTATGCGCGGCTCGGCTGTACTGATGTTTCTGGGCGGCATGCAGTCTTTTGTCGCGGCCCTCATAACCGGCGAATTCGCGGAGTTTCATCCGGAACATGTCAGCATGAGCAGCATAGCCGCCCTCATATATCTGGTCGTCGCCGGGGCCATTATCGGATATACCTGCTATATCTGGCTTCTTTTTCATACCCGCACGGCGGTCGCCATATCCTATGAATATGTAAATCCGGTCATAGGCGTCTTTCTGGGATGGCTTCTGGCCAATGAGCGCGTTGACGCCTTTATTGTCATTGCGTGCTGCCTGACTGTGCTGTCCGTCTTTTTTGTCGTATCCAAGCCGCCCAAAAAACTGACCCCCCAATAAGAAAAAAACGCCGGAGCGCTCAACAGCGCTCCCGGATGCGGCTTAAAAAAGCCTTCCTGTCTCTCGCCTTACGGCGAGCCCTGTTTTTCCCCATTGACCAGTCATGCCTTTCTTTTAAGAAATTCCTTATAATTAAGGAAAAAATTTTCTAATTATTTCCAAATATTGCAATACACTCCCTGTATTTAAGCAATACTGCCGCCCCCTTTTTCCGCACGCACGACAATTATTTAATTATTATAAATAGTTATAAAAAAATCCAAGTGGCATGACTCTTGTAGTAAGGATTCTGTCTTTAACATTGTACATAATATTGATTTACATAAGCAATATAAAAATATGGAGGACAGAATGACGACATTAGTAAAAGAAAAAGCTGTTGGACAACGGTTGAACTTCCAATATGGAACTGCTCCACAAGAGGTTCAAGGACGGGAAGTATCTAAAAAAAATCTTATTTCAAAGCGGGCAGCAAAACTTCTTAATGACTATTATGAATCAAAATGCTGTCTGGATAATGAATTCCCCTATTGGTACACCCGCACCTATATTGAAAAGGAAGGCGAACTTCCGATCATCCGGCGCTCTCTTGCAATCAAAAAAGCCTTTGAAAAGATCACGCCGATGATTCGTCCGGGCGAGCTTCTGGTCATGCAAAAAACGCGCTTTGTACGCGGATGTTACATCATGCCCTGGACAGCAAACCGTTTCCCCCTGAGCGTGGCGGATCAGATGGAAGACGAAGCGGCCAACGCCGCGAAACGCAGCCTTGAAGACATTACAGTCTGCGCCACAGGCGGCGGCAACGTGACCGAAAGCGCAGGCAATGTTCTGTCCATTTCCAGACGTTTCGGCATCCGGGCCGAGGAATATCCCGTCCTGGTGGACATATGCAAATATTGGGTAAACAAGTCTTCTGAAGATATCTGCTGGCACGCCGCCTCTATACATCCCCAGTATGAAGCGCACCTGAAAATGAAGCAGGCGGTTTTGATGCACTTCGACCTTGAATACTCCGTGCGCCACGGCCGTAATGTCGTCAACTACCAGTATCCGCTGCAACTGGGCTTTAAGGGAATGATCGAAAAGTGCCAAAAACACATCAACGACAACCTTAATGACGGCAGCATGATGGACGCCGTCGCCTTTTGGACGGCATGCATCAATGTCATCCAGGGCGTGCAGGCATGGATACGCAACTATGCCGAAGAAGCCCGCAAGCTCATGGCGAAGCCCCAGTATGCCGAATACAGGGATGAACTCGCATTAATCGCCGAACGTCTGGACTGGATTGCGGAAAACAAGCCTCGCGGCTTTGCGGACGCCCTTCAGTTATGCTGGCTTTGTCACATAGCGGTGACGAATGAGCTTCAGGGGTCAGGCTTTGCGCCGGGCCGTCTGGGACAGGTTCTGTATCCCTATTACAAAAAAGACATTGAAGAAGGAAAGATCACTGTGGAACAGGCGATTGAACTTCTTGAATGTATGCGCGTGAAGTTTACGGAAATCGATATCGCCATGTCCGTCGGCACAATAGGGTTGCTTGCGGGCAGCACCTTTAACAACATCTGCATCGGCGGCCTGCGCCCTGACGGCTCCCCCGCTGAAAACGAACTGGAATTTCTCTTCATCGAAGCGGCCATGCGTTGCCAGACCCCGCAACCGACGATGACGCTCCTGTATGACTCCAAAACAAGCGAAAAATTCATCCAGAAGGCAATCGAGTGCAACAAGACCGGCGCGGGTTTCCCGGCATACGTCAATAACCGGGTCGCCATGGATTACCTCTTTAAAACCTTTGGACAGGAAGGCATCACGCTTGAAGATGCAAGGGCGTGGACCATCGGCGGCTGCCTTGAAATCCAGCCCGGCGCCCTTGTGAACGGCGAATTTGGAGCCGGCTCATACAGCTCCACAGGCGTCGGCTTCGTCAATATGCCGAAAACCCTGGAAATGGTTCTCTGGAATGGGATGGACCCCAGAACCAAAACCGTCGTGTATGCGCCGCATAATTCAAAACTGGAAACGTTCGACGAGTTTATGCGCGTCTGGAAGATGTATTTCAAGGAGTTGATCATCACGCTTGAAAATATGTTCAACTACAAAAACGCTTCCATGTTCGACACGGATAACCCGGTGTTTTATTCCGCGCTCATGGCCGACTGCATTGAAAAAGGCAAGGACATAGACCGGGCCGGCTCCAGGTATAACAGATGCTTCACCACCTGGATCAGCGGACAGGTCAACCTGGCGAACGCCTTAGCTTCCATCAAGAAAAACGTTTATGAAGATAAAAACTTCACCCTTGATGAACTTAAGGAAGCGCTGGAAGCCAACTTCGGCTATGTCAACGCCATGGTGACGCGCAAATTCTCCATGGTTGAACAAAAACTCGACGACTCCAAATATGCCCGCATCCATAACCTGTGTCTGTGCGCGCCCAAATTCGGCAATGACGACCCCTATGTGGACGCCATATATAAAGACGTCATTGAGTTCTGGCGCGACGTGACCGTACAGGTGCAAACCGTATTCGGCCATCCGTGGACGGCCTGTCAGTTGTCGGTCGCGACTCATGGCCCGCTGGGACAGGCCTGCATCGCATCCGCCGACGGGCGTCTCGCGGGTCTGACTCTGGCGGACGGGGCGCAATCGCCCTATCCCGGAACAGACCTCAACGGACCATATGCGCTGCTCAACTCCGCCACTTCCTTTGAACACTCAGACTACCAGAACACGCAATTAAACTTCAAGCTCCATCCCTCTTCCATCAAAGGAACGGAAGGCGCTCGAAAACTGGCGCACCTTCTCAAGGCATACATGGAAAAAGGCGGATACCATATCCAATTCAACGTCGTGGATTCCAGAATGCTTCGCGACGCTCAGGCCAACCCGGACAACTACAGAGACCTGCTGGTCCGCGTGGCGGGCTTTACCCAATACTGGGTCGAGCTGTCAAAGCCTATTCAAGACGAAGTCGTGTCCCGCACCGAATATGAAGAACTTGGTTAACCCAAAAGGACGTATACCTATGAAAAAGATTTGTTCCGACTGCAAATTTCTGGCGCCCCGCGATGTTTTCAAGGGATTTTGCGAAAACAAAAATGCGATGGTGATCATCGATGCCGACGCTTTTGACTGCAAAGCATACTCCGCTGCGGAAAAATGCCGTTTCTGCAAAAACTTTTCCGCAGGTCAGGGCGGGCTTGGCGCTTGCGCCGCGCAAAAAGGCGTCATGGTCTATGCCGACCTTAAAGCCTGCGGCGATTATGCGGCCTGTGAATGCTAGTCTGAGCCATTCGCCGCGCATGTGAATCAAAAGCTGCTGCCGGTCACGCCGGCAGCAGCGCTAAAAACAGGCAGTCCACACCTGTTTTTCCTTTTAGGCTCATGGTCCGCCCTGCTAAACAGCGTCTGCCGCAGGACCATGCAAGGATTGCAGGCGACCGTGAATCATCCGGCAACGCTCATTATTTTTCATTATTCTAAGGATACATCATGAAACGCAATACATCTGGCATACTGGCCGTCATTGGAAGCAGCGTCGCCATCTTCATGCCCGGCGCCCTGACCTTCGGATATCCGGGAGTAATGGGCGCCTACTGGCAGGAAACATTCCATGTCGGAAAAAGCGCCATAGGCAACTGTCTGTTTTTCCTTCTTGCCATGGTCGGCATTTTCATGTTCCTTGCCGGAAAGCTGCAAGAACGTTTCGGAACCAGAACCCTCATCAGAATCGGAGCGGTCATCTGTCCTGTCGCGGTCGTCATCGCCGCCTACGCGACTAATATTTATATGATTTACTGTTGGGCAATACTGAACGGCATCGCCGTCAGTCTGATTTATATTCCAGGACTGGACCACCGTACAAAAATGGTTCCCTCACAAAAAAGGACTGGTTTCCGGCATAGTCAACCTGTTCTTCGGCATTTCCGCCGCCATCATGGCGCCGATCTTCGCTTCGCTGGTTAAAACGCAGGGATACACGGCCATGAATCTGGAAATGGCCGCGCTTGCCCTTGTTCTGGGGCTGGCCGCCGCTCAGTTCGCTCAGGTCCCGGAGCGCGTCCAAAGCGATGCGGGGCAGACCACGGCAACGCCTTCCAAACCCCTGACCGGACGCACCCTTTCCGAAGCGGTCAAAACCAAAAGCTTCTGGAGCCTCTGGCTTGTCTGGGCGCTCATGGGCGCGGCCAGCATCAGCATGGTGACCTTGTCCATAGGCTTTGGCGTCAGCCGGGGATTCAGCATGGCCGAAGGAGTTCTAATCCTTACGGCCTTCAACCTGACCAGCGGCCTGAGCCGCATTGTCATCGGGCCGCTCTCCGACCGCGTGGGCCGCAGGACGCTTATGAGCATAGCCTTTTTTCTGGCGGGCTTTTCCTGGATCGGCCTTATATGGACCGCCAGCCTGCCGCTTATTTCCATACTGGCCATGCTTGTGGGGATTGCGTTCGGCACGCTTTTCGTCTGTTCAGCGCCACTGGTGACCGACTGCTTCGGCCTGAAACACTTCGGAGCCATTTTTGGTCTGATTTTCACGGCCTATGGATTTATTGCCGGCATCCTCGGCCCATCTCTTAGCGGATTTATTCTGGACGCGACCCGAAGCTACACCGGCATTTTCATCTATCTTGGCGTGCTAAGCGTATTGGCCGCCATCATTGTTCATTTTGTCCGGCCGCCGGCTGAATATGCGTCTGAACCCCAGGCATGACTATGCCGCAAAGGCTCAGGCGCATTTCCACGCCGCTTTGCCGCGCCGCGCTCCAATCGGCCATGACAGCCGCAAACCCCAAAGGAACCCACATATGAATGACGCAGATCATGCCATTATATTTGATATCCAAGGATACTCCGTCCATGACGGACCAGGAGGCCGAACCCTGATTTTTTTCAAAGGATGCCCGCTCTCCTGCAGATGGTGCTGTAATCCGGAAGGAATACGTCCTCAGATTGAGCTGATGCACAGAAAGGCCAAATGCGTTCGTTGCCGCAATTGCGCCGCGCACTGTCCTGAGGGCGCAATCAGTTATGATCAGAAAACCGGCTTTCCCATCTTCAACCGTAAGCAATGCAACGCCTGCGCCGCGCACTCTTGCAGACACGGCTGTTACCATCAGGCCCTTGCCGTTGCCGGAAAAAAATATACCCTTGCCGAAGTGCTCCGCAAAATCGAACGCGACCGCCCCTACTGGGGCGGGGAAGGCGGGGTCACGCTGGGCGGCGGCGAAGTCATGGCGCAATACAAATTTGCGGCCCAGGTGCTTAAAGCATGTCACGACATGTGCATCCACACCGCCATTGAAACGTCCGGGTGTGCGGCGTGGGAGCATTATGAAGCGATTCTGCCCTATGTCGACTGGATTTTCGCCGACCTCAAGCATATGGATTCCTTAAAGCACAAGGAATTCACCGGCGTCGGCAATGAACGCATCAAAAGCAATCTTGCAAGGCTCGGCGCAAACCAGGCGCACTACCGGATGATTCTTCGTATTCCCGTCATACCCGGTTTCAATGATACGAAAGAAAACATGGAAGCAAGCGCGGAATTCATGCTGAAAAACAACATCAGGGAAATCAACCTGCTTCCCTTTCACAGGCTTGGCGCGTCAAAATATGATCAACTCGGCTTGCAATACAGATATGCTGATGTTAAGGCCATGGAGGCTGCAGACCTTGAAACGCTGCAAAATATATTTTTGCAAAAAGGACTCAGCTGTTATCTGGGAAGCGAAACGCCCTTTTAATCTTCGCCGCTTTTGACGTTCGATCATTTCAAGTCCGCTCTCCCTAAAACCATAAGCAAAAACAAGGAGGGCATTTCGCCGGCATGCAGACTGCCAAACCGACTGCTGTTTCAATATGCCAATATTATCAGCATCCTGCGCGGACATGCCCTCATGAAAACCATTCTGAAAGCATGTCCGCGAAACCCCGTCTTTCATAGCGCGCGACGTCCGGCGCAACCATGCCCCGCCGCATTTTAGCGCAAGCGCAACCGTGCTTGATCGTTACGGAAATACTTTCGCATGTCCTTTCATAGAGGACAGGATGGTCGTCATGAATAAGAAAAAACCGTCTTTTTTCTTTGGAGATATCCAGGATATCCAGAAAAACATGAACGCCTTTGAGCCTGAGGAGACAAAGGCGCTCAACGAATTTGAATCATTCCTTTTAAAGCTTTCCACAAAATTCATCCATCTTCCCTATTACAAGATCAGCAACGAAATAGAAAACGGCCTGAAGCTTATGGTGCAGTTTCTTAATGTGGACAGAGCCGCGCTCCTGGAAATTTCATCTGAAACCGGAGAAATTTTCAATACGCACAAATGGGCGCGCGATGCCGTATCATTGTTGCCGGAAGAAGTCATCAAGCACCGCTTGCCCTGGTGTCAATCCCAGTTCCTTTTAGGAAAAATGCTTGTCTTCCCGGATATCGAAGACATGCCCGCGGAAGCGGATATCGATAAAAACGCGTTCAGGCGGATGGGGCAAAAATCGCTTCTGGCCGTGCCCATGATCGTCGGCGAAAAGATCATAGGAGCCATCGGGTATGCTTCGCTGAGCGCAATACGGCTGTGGGACCCCGCCATTATATCGCGAAGCGTCTTTGTCAGTCAGATATTCGCCAATGCCCTTATACGTATGCGGACGGAGCAGGCTTTACATAAAAAAATGGAGGAGCTTAAATCATATAAGGACCAACTGGAACGGGAAAAAGCCTACCTTCAGGAAGAAATCATCCAGCAACACAATTTTAAAACCCTTGCCGGAAAGAGCAGGGCCCACCAGCTCCTGTTGCACAATATCCGCAAGGTCGCGCTGACCAACACAACCGTGCTTATTCTGGGAGAGACCGGAACAGGCAAAGAACTTGCGGCGCGCGCCATCCATGACCTAAGCGCCCGCAAAAATCAGACTCTGGTCAAAGTGAACTGCGCCGCCCTTCCGCCTGGACTTCTTGAAACAGAGCTGTTCGGCCATGAAAAAGGGGCGTTCACCGGCGCAATAAGAAAAAAAATCGGCCGCTTCGAACTTGCCGACAAGGGAACCCTGTTTCTTGATGAAATCGGAGAACTGCAACCCGACCTGCAGGTCAAACTCCTGCGGGTTTTGCAGGAGCAGGAGTTTGAGCCTGTGGGGAGCAACATTCCCAAAAAAGTGGACGTGCGCATCATAGCCGCAACCAATCGCAATTTGAAAGCGCTTATACGGGAAGGAACATTTCGCGCTGACTTGTACTACAGATTGAACATATATCCTATCCACATGCCGCCTCTGCGGGACAGAATAGAAGATATTCCGCTCCTTGTCGAAAACTTCATTATGAAACACTCGGCCCGCATCGGAAAAAAAATAACGAAAATATCCCTGCAGGCCATCAACCAAATGCAGGCCTATCACTGGCCCGGAAATATCCGCGAATTGGAAAATGTTGTAGAGCGGGGCATCATCAACAGCATTAACGGTATTTTTGAAATCAATGAAAATTTTTTTGAAAACAGCCAGTCTCTCTGTGAGGCGAAATTTCTTTCTCTTGAAGAGGCGATGCGCTCTCATATTTTGGCGGCGCTCAAAAAAAACAGATGGAGAGTAAGCGGTCCCAATGGCGCGGCTCTCCTCCTGGGGTTGAACCCCAAGACATTGGAATCAAAAATACGAAAAATGAAAATCATCCGTCCGATCTGACGCGCACGGAAAAGAATGCGCGGCATGTCTTTTTTGGCGGCATAATTTCCCGAACATGCCGCCATACGTCATCGCATCTTGAAATCCTCCCCCTTCTCGCGTCGGGGGATTCCTATCGGTAGCGGCTCTACCGAGCCGCGCCATAGGCTTACTTCCTGCTTCCACGAGACTGCCCAGAGGAACAAAGCTTGGATATCGTCCGAAAATTCCCACGTGGGGAATTTTACGGGTACGAACCAACCGCCTATTCCCGCAAGGTCTCACTATCTCTCCACAGGCAGACGCGGCATGCCCTGCCGCCGTGTCGCCTGTTGGCACACAAAAGGCAGAAAGGCAAAAATTCCACTTACGGCGCGCCTTATATCCTCCCCCTTAAGGGAGAGGTTTTACGGCGCGCTTGATAAAAACAAACGTAGAATTTTCCTCTTCCATGCCTTTGCGCCGCGAACCTGCGGCGCCTTTCCCGACGCAAGACGCTTTTTGTCCATGCGCGCAAACGTCGCAATGCATAAAAAACAGGGACGACGCGCGCGTCCGAAAATATCCTTCCGCCCTTTTTATATCGCCATAAAAAATGGGGGACGTTCGCCCCCCCAAAAAACTGATGCCCGCGCGCGCCGTCCGCTTCAAGCGGACAACGGCCGGTTGACGCCTGACTTTGGCTTATGGCATGCGCTCGTTACGGCGCAACGGCCTCACGCTTCCTTTTTTACAATTTTCGCCCAGGAATCCTTCAAGGAAACAGTGCGGTTGAACACCGGCGCATTGGGACGCGAATCCGGGTCCGCGCAAAAATACCCCAGCCGTTCAAACTGAACCCTGGTTCCGGGCGTTGCCGCGGCAAGGCTTGGCTCCAGCATTCCCGTAACCGTGACCAGCGAACGCGGATTCAGGTAGTCAAGGAATGTCGCGCCCTCAGCGCACGCATTGGGGTTTTCCACCGTAAACAGCGTATCATACAACCGCACTTCAGCCGCAATGGCATGCGCCGCGGAAACCCAGTGCAGGGTGCCTTTGACTTTCCGCCCATCCGCAGTTCCGCCGCCTTTTGATTGCGGATCGTATTCGCAACGAAGCTCGACGATATTTCCGGCTTCGTCCTTCACCACATCCTTGCAGGTAATATAATACGCATAGCGCAAGCGCACTTCCTGGCCCGGCGCAAGGCGATGGAACTTCTTGACCGGATGTTCCATGAAGTCGTCCCGTTCAATATACAGCTCGCGCGTAAACGGAACCTTGCGCGTTCCCTTGCTTTCGTCTTCCGGCTGGTAGGGCATGTCAAACCATTCGACCTGTCCGGCCGGGTAATTTTCAACAACGACCTTTATGGGGTCAAGCACAGCCATGACGCGCGGCGAAGTTTTATTCAGGGCCTCGCGCATGCAAAACTCAAGCAGGCCGATATCCACGACGCTGTCGGCCTTGGACACGCCAATGCGGGAACAAAAATCGCGAATGGCCTCCGGCGGGCATCCTCTGCGGCGCAGGCCGGAAAGCGTGGGCATGCGCGGATCATCCCAGCCGCTGACATGCTTTTCCTTCACAAGCTGAATGAGCTTGCGCTTGGAGAGCACCGTATAATTGAGATTGAGCCGGGCGAATTCAATCTGCTGGGGATGAAAAAGCCCAAGCGTATCCAGTATCCAGTCATACAGTTCGCGGTTGTTTTCAAACTCCAGGGTACAGATGGAATGCGTTATGCCCTCGATGGAATCGGAAATGCAATGCGTAAAATCATACATGGGATAAATACACCATGCGTCGCCTGTACGATGATGGCGGGCTCTGCGGATGCGGTACAGCGTAGGGTCGCGCATAATGACGTTCGGGGACGCCATGTCGATCTTTGCGCGCAAGACAAGCTCGCCATCCGCGAATTCTCCCTTGCGCATACGCCGGAACAAATCAAGGTTTTCCTCAATGCTTCGATTCCGCCATGGACTTTCGCGTCCCGGCTCAGTCAGCGTTCCCCGGTACTCCCGAATTTCATCCGCGGAAAGCGCGTCCACATAAGCTTTGCCCATACAGATCAGTTTTTCCGCCAACGCATACAGACGTTCAAAATAGTCTGAGGCATAAAAAAGGCGGTCTTCCCAGTCAAAGCCAAGCCAATGCACATCCTCCTGAATGGAATCGACATATTCAACGTCTTCCTTGACCGGATTGGTGTCGTCAAAACGAAGGTTGCACATGCCGCCGTTTTCACTGGCCACGCCGAAATTCAGGCAGATGGATTTTGCATGTCCGATATGCAGATAACCGTTTGGTTCCGGCGGGAATCGCGTATGCACGTTCCCGCCATGTTTGCCGGTGCGGTTATCCTCTGCAATGATGCTCCGCACAAAATCCAGACCGGACGCCGTTGCCGCATTCTCCGGCGATTCCTCAGAAAAAGGACGCTTCTCGTTCATCGAATGTCTTCCTTATATGAATACTATGGTGCGTTGCACGATAAAAGAAGTCGGGGGCAAGGTCAACAAAATGCCCATCCAGGGACGGATGGACACCTTGCGTTCATGAAACGTCAGACGGGAACTGAAATGCCGGAAAATCAGGAAGCGGGCTCAGGCGAAACCTCTTTTGTCGCCCGTGTGGAAACGCCCGGCGGGTCTTCCGGCGTCGGAAACGCAAAAAATTCCGGCAACGCCGCATAGCCGCTGGAAAGGCGAACCTCAACCCGGACCGCCTTTACGTCATCCATGGCAACCCCGTCCGGCAAACTGAAAGACGTCGCCACTCGCTTGAATCGGGCAATCTGAAAGGCAAGTTCGTCTTTTGGCGGAAAAACATTGAAAAGAGCGTCGGATTTCGTTTGAACAGCCACAAGAATATGGCCGGCCAAAACCGTGCCCGCATCAGTATTGGACAGATCAAAACTCAGACGAATCTGCCTTCCGGAACGCGGGCGGACATTGATGTTGCTGATGCGCGCCGCAGATGCGGGCTTCGCCTCTTCCTGCGGCAGGGGCGGCGATTCGTCCCGCTGGTTTTCATGAGCCGGGACGCCGGACGCGGCCTCATCCGGCGGCGTCTCTTTGCTGTTTTTCTGGTCAGGCGGTACAGCGCCCACTATCTTTTCCATATTCTGATAGCGTTCAAGCTGGATTCGCAGCTCCGCAATGGCTCTGTCCTTCGCCTGGTCAAGCGATTGAAACTGCTCATACTTTTTATACAGCCACCATGCGGCCATGCCGTTAAGCGCGGCCAGACAAAACAAAATGACAAAAAGCCAGATAACGGCGCTGATCCAGGCGGAACTGATGCGCATGCGGCGCACTTTCTCATTGTCCCGCATGATAAGGATGCTTAATTTATTAGAACTCATCAGAGGGCTCTCCAGTTTTCAGACGCTATCAGCCAGCCGCCTTTTCCGTCAGGCCAGAGAAGGAGCGTTTTCATCCCCTTGTCCTCATACCCTGAGGCGCTCCGATACTGTTGCCGCATAGTGGCCCTGACGCCGCCGTTTTCAAAGGAGAGCCGCACCCCCTCCAGTTTCACTGTACGCGGGCGCGACCGCCGCCAGGTGCGTTGCTTGAACTCCCTGATTGCATCGCGTCCTGTGCGGCCGTCCTGCGAAGCGTCGTCCGCATAAAAACGGACATATGAATCAAGATCGGCGCTTTCCCAGGCCCGACGCCACGACTCAAGAAAGAAGTCCATCTCTTCTTTAAGGCGTCCAAGATAGACCTTCTCAAGCCCCATATCAAAAGGCTCCCACTCCATGCCCACGATACGCCACTCGCCCCGTGCATCCTTTTGCCAGTAAAGCCTGCGAATGCCCTCCGTGGAAAGATTCGGCGCGCGATAGTACTGCGCAAACCAGGTCACCCAGTACCCAGGTCCTTCCAGAATGCGGATATCGTCAATCCATATCTGTATCCATGGCAGCATGGAAAAAATTCGCTGCTTTTGCGCCCGAAACGCGGCAAAATCCTCTCCCTGCGCGCGAGTGTAGGCTTCCGGCATGTAAAACTCAAAAAATTCGGAAGAGCGGCCGGCCCACGCTTCGACCCACTCCTTGACTTTGCCGCGCAAATGAACCGCTGGTTTTGCCCGCTGGTCTTCCGCAATCTCCACACTCTCCACCTATTCCGACACA
>CALUUT010000073.1 GCA_944324045.1 uncultured Desulfovibrionaceae bacterium
CATTGGAATCGGTTTCAATTCTGAAAGAAAGGGTTTTTCGAACCCAAGTTTTTTCCAGAACCGCGTCTATGCCTATCCCCAGTTCACGGGCAAGCCACGCTGCAGGCCCGGCCGGGTTTGCATCAAGACTTGTATGGGCTGAGTACAGGGATATCCCGGAAGAGAGGAGAACACGGACAATTTCCAGGTATGCGCTGTCCAACCCCAGAGAGCGCGGTTTGAATGAAAGCGGGTGGTGGGTCAGGATGCATTCCGCGCCGAATTCTGCGGCCCTGGCCACAGTCGGAAGCGTGGGGTCAAGCGCCATCGCAACCTGGGTGATCTCTTTTTGGATGCCCAATACCTGCATTCCGGAATTATCCCATTCCGCGGCAGCTTCCAAAGGAGCAATTTTTTGTATTGTACTAATTAAATCAGATAGTTGCATGATACACTCCCGGAAAAAAAAGTGCTTTGGTTTTTATTGGTCAACAAAGCACTTGGAGTGATTTTGGTGAATCACCCATGCATGAAAGCAATCGCGCGGACTGAAAAACCTGAACGACGCCATATGCTTAATTTTGGTGGACCCACAAGGATTCGAACCTTGGACAAACCGGTTATGAGCCGGTGGCTCTGCCAACTGAGCTATGGGTCCATGCTGTCAAGCAAGAGACGATAGCTGTCATTCATTCTATTGTCAAGCATAAGTCCGTGAGAAGCTTGAAATACTTTTATTGGGCGCGGTATGCAGAATATCTGGCGAAAAGAAGCGCGTCCTTATGCGCGTAAACGGATAAACGACGGCTTTTAATCGCGGGACGAAGCGATGCAACGTTTCAGGGGCATGGTATGATGATTGACCATATCTGAGAAGTTTTTTGGAAAAAACAAAAGCGAGAGGCATCCGCCCGCGCTCCATGCTCTTTGCAGAATATGGAGAGTGTTGCGCGATGTTTGCTTATAACCCCAGAGAGCTCAATAAGTCATCCACGGAAGATTGCGATGTGGTCAACTGTGGTCCTTTAAGTTCAGAAACCATCTGCTTTGTTTCTTCTTTTATTTCTTTAAAATCTTTTTCCGGCGCTTTTTCCTTGGCCAGAAGCACGAGTCCTGTGGACATATACAAGTCGAACACGGTTTTTTCAATTGTATGCAACGCCGCTACAATTTTTTTTATGCGTTGTCCAGTCAGATCCTGGAAGCTTAGCGTCGTCATGATATTGATGAGGTCATCATTCAGTTTGACGTTTATTTCATTAAGCTGTTCCAATTCTTCTGTCGTCAGGTTTCGCGTTTCAGCATGCGAAAGAATATTGCGCACTGTTTCCTGGAGTTCCATATGCTTTTCCACGGTATTCATAATGGTAAGCGTCGCTTCTTCCGTGGTAATCAGGATTTCATCAAGCTGTTTGGAGGCGTCGCTGAGAATACGATCTGTATTTTCCTTTTCATGCGAAAAAGTGGAAGCGTTTTTTTTACCGGTCGCAAGGGTTATTTCCTGATAAATTCCTTGGAGTCCCTGCATCACGTCTTTGTTGAGACTACGGTAGAATTCGCTTTCCGCCACAGCTTTAGCCAGGGCTATTTTCAGTTCTTTACGGACGCGGCGATTTACGGAGCGCTGGATGCCTTCAAAAAGACCTTTTGAGAGATCCTCCATGACGCTTTTTACCAGCGCATCGACAATAGGATCAATATTATCCTGCTGTTTTTTTGTTGTATCCGTTTCCATAACCGTTCTCCGGCCTAACTGAGTTTTTGCTCTCTGATTTTTTGGCGTTCTTCCTGGAAAACAAAACGCATGATGCTGTCCAGGTCCGCTTCTCGCAAGCGGGTAAAGGAGAATTTCCACAATGAACCATGCACTGTGGCGACGCTGTTTTCAATTTTACCAATGCCGCCTGCTATGCGTAATGGCGCGCCGGAAAGAAACAAGACAATCTCAATGCGGCTTTCCGACGCAAGAGGGGCGTCGCTGCGAAAAAGAAGGCCGTTGCCGCCGATTTGAAATGCTTGAAACTCATAGGGAAAATCCACAGTCAGGGTTTCTGCCTGCGCAAGGCCGATCAGGTGATCTATCTTCGTTTCAAGCCGTTGCAAAAAGCGGAACGCAGACTCTGACATTCCGGAAGACGAAGGCGTTTCTTCACTTGAACTTTCATCTATGGAAAAACCAGGAAAGATGAAAAGATCATCTTTATCGCTGATCAGTCTGAGCCGGCCTCGCGCATAGGCATCGATGCTTTTATATGTAGTAATTGCGTTCATACTGTGTTTACCGGACGTTATCTACTGCAATCCCGCCAGTATCTTCTTGGCGCGATCAGCTTCCGATGATTTGGGATGTTTTTTGATAAGTTCTTCCAGACGCACTTTCCCAGCCTCTGTCTTTCCTGAGCGTAAAAAGCTCATTCCCTGCTTCAGCAACGCCGCGGGATATTTGCCGCTCCGCGGGAATTTTTCAATGACCTGCTGATACGCGACAGCCGCTCTGGCGTAATCCTGGAGCTGATAACTTGATTCTCCTTGCCAGAAGTACGCGTTAGGAGTCAGCGAATGCTTTGGGTATAGATCGGTAAACTGCTTCCAGGCATCAAGGGCGTCTGTATAGCGTCGTTCGGAAAAAGCCTTTGACGCGGAATCATACAGAATATTTTCAGGTTTTTTGTCTGAGGCGACCGGCATCCCTGGGACAGGGGGGGTGGATGAACCTGCTGTCGCCGCTACATTTGCTCCGCTCGTCTGCTCCAGGGCGGCCGGAGGCGTATTGCCGCCAGCGTTCGGATTCAAGGTCGGCGCATCAACCTTCATCTGGTGCGGAACGCCATTTACGAGCACGGTGACGGTTTCGCCTGGTTTAAGGTTTTCCTGGGCGCCGGGCGTTGCGGATGAGCTGGGCGCCGGCATTGCAACTGGATTATTTTGCGCCCGCGGCGGCTGTATTTCAAGAGGCTTGTCAAGCGGCGCGAGGTCAATGCCAAGCTGGGCATGGGCCTGGCGTACAGCGGCCTGGAGTCTGTCCATTTCCGCGCGCAGCTGAGCGATTTCCTGATTGGGATTGCTGCTTGAGAGTTCATTGAATCTGTTGCGCAACACGGAAACTTCGTTTTTCATATTTTGAAGATCCGTCCACGTATCTGCCGGGTGCAAGGCTTCCATCTGATTTGAAAGAACGCGCGTTTGATCCTCAAGCTTGGCAAGCCTGAGATTCGTGTCGTCCGATTGTGCGCTGACGCAGCCACTGAGGGGGACGGCAACGGATAGGGACAACAACATGGCGATGATACGTTTGTTCATAGAAAATCAACCTCATTCGTGAATACTTTACAGTCAGAATTTGCGTACACGCTTTCTGCCATAAATAATATAAAAAATTCCGCCAATTACCGGAAGAAACATCAAGGCGCCCAACCAGGCGGTACGCTCTGTGGGGGTTTGAAAATAATGCCGCGTTGCATGAGAGATAGCCCATAAGTTAGGTAAAATGCAAATGACTAATATGCTGAAAAAAACCAGTGGGTTGATGCCGGTACGAGCCAAGAAATCAAAAAGGGGCATAGGGGGTTCACCTCGTTTTGATCTGTTTTTTTTTCCCCTGCGCGGCAGGGGTCTTCCATGTCGTAAAAAGAATAAGAAAGGCGCCCAGGCAGATTCCAATATCCGCCGCATTGAAAGCGGGCCAGTGCCATTCTTTCCAGTATATGTCCAGAAAATCCACAACAGCGCGAAAACGGAAACGGTCGGCTAAATTCCCCAGAGCGCCGCCCATAATGCATCCTGCACTGAAAGAAAGCGTTCTGTTTTTGGGTGATTTTTTTATCAGGCCGTAGAGGATGATCCCGGCGACAATCGTCGCTCCAAAAAACAGCCAGACCTGCCAGTCGATATCGCTGCGATTCAGAAAACCGAACGCGGCGCCGCGGTTGCGGACGGAAACCAGATTGAAGAATCCCGGTATGACAGGGATGCTTTCTCCTTCAAACATGCGGGTGCGTACAAAGAATTTGCTGACCTGATCAATGAGAAACAATCCCACAGCGGTAGCGATACAGAGTTTACGCATAGATTTCCGATTATTTTGGTTGAATGACGCGTTGCCGCAGTGCCGTCGTTTTTTCGCCGGATGCGCCCGGCAAACGGATATGCCGCAACCATTGCGGCCAGGATGCAAAACTCTTTGCAAAAGGCTCTGCGTGATTATGATGCCTTTGCCGGAAGAACGTTTTGAGGCCGGCGCACATTTTTCAGAAGAGAAGAGCCGCCGGCATGATCATACGACAAGGACTTCTTTTGGATTCACGCATAATTTGTTTCAAGGTAAACTCTGCACCGGATGCGAAGCGTCCTTTTTTCATGAGCGCCGTATCGGAATATCCTTACGACGCTCAGAAGTTTTGGGGTGCTGCTTACGACTGGCGCAGTACCGCGGCGCAACGGGGACACAGCGTTGGATGCGCGGAGTCTGTTCCAAGCTCCTCGCTGTATATCCAGCAACGTTCGCATTTTTCGCCTCGCGCCTTTTCCACCGTTATCGCAAGCCCCGGCACGTCTTCAGAAACAAAAGCGGAATCAGGCGTGTTTTCGTATGCTGCGATATCCAGACGCGATACGATGAACACCGCGCGCATGTCTGTCGCAATGGAGTCCAAGCCTTTGCGCAACTGTTCATTGAGATAAAGCGTCACATGCGTATCAAGCGAGTGACCTATTTCGCCGGATTTGCGCATGGGCTCAATGGCTTTGGTCACTTCGCCGCGAATTTTTATCATGTTTTCAAAACAGCTTTTTTCTTCCTCAGGCATGAAGGCTGTGGGCGGCTCCATGCCGCCAAAGGCAAAGACCGTCTTGATTTCAGGCTTCAAAACAGCGGGCAGATGCCCAAAGACTTCTTCTGCTGTGAAACTGAGAATCGGCGCCATATCCCTGATGAGCAAAAGGAGGATGCGATACAAGGCCGTTTGGGCGGACTTACGCTCCACGCTGTCTTTTTTTGAACAGTAAAGCCGGTCCTTGAGAATATCCAGATAAAAGGCGGAAAGGTCCGTGACGCAAAGATTATGCAGGGTATGATAGACTTTGTGGAATTCGTAGGCGGCATATGCTTCCTGAATGCGTCCGTGCGCTCTGCTTGCGGCGTCCAGCGCGTAACGGTCCAGAGAGTCCATGGCCTGTGGAGCAAGAGCCTCCTCAGGCTTGAAGTCAGAGATGCTGCCCAGAATGTACCGGCATGTGTTTCTGATGCGCCTGTATGCGTCAACCAGGCGGGAAAGAATTTCCTGCGAGACTCGAATGTCTTCCCGATAGTCTACAGAGGAAACCCACATGCGCAGTATTTCCGCGCCATATTTGTCGATGATCTCCTGCGGCACGATGACGTTGCCCTGTGATTTCGACATTTTTTTCCCTTCGCCGTCAACAACGTAGCCATGGGTCAGCACGGCCTTATAGGGCGGCTCGCCTCTTGTTCCCATTGCGGCTAAAAGAGAGGAATGAAACCAGCCGCGATGCTGGTCCGAGCCTTCAAGATACAGTTCCGCGGGAAAATGGCATTCCTGACGTTTTTCCAAAACAGCCGCGCAACTGGTTCCGGAATCAAACCATACATCCAGAATATCTGTTTCCCTGCGCCAGTTTTCTGAGCCGCAGTGCGGACAGTGAAGTCCATGCGGCACGATATCCGCAAGGTCCGCTTCAAACCAGTAATCGCACCCGGTGGGGTGTTTTTCGAAGCGGGCGACAATGTTTTTCGCCCATTCGGCGTCAAACCAGGCTTCTCCGCATCCTTCGCAGATCAAGGCCGTAATGGGCACGCCCCAGAGACGTTGCCGCGAGACGCACCAGTCCGGACGATTTTCAATCATGTTGAAAATACGTTCTTCGCCCCATGACGGAATCCATGCGACCTGGTTGCGTATGGCGTCCAGCGTCTTTTTTCTGAGGTCATTCTTTTCCATGGAAATAAACCACTGAGTGGTCGCCCTGAAAATAACCGGTTTTTTGCATCGCCAGCAATGCGGATACGAGTGAGTTATTTTTCCCTTGGCCAGAAGGTTGCCTGTCTCTTCAAGTTTTTCGATGACCTTCGGGTTTGCATCAAAAACGTTGAGACCCGCAAAAAATTCGACGGAATCAAGAAAACGTCCCTGATTGTCCAGGGGAGAGTAAATATCAAGCCCGTAAGCAAGGCCCACTTCATAGTCTTCGCGGCCATGCCCCGGCGCGGTGTGCACGCAACCTGTGCCCGCATCAAGCGTAACGTGCGTGCCAAGGCAAATGAGGGAATCTCTGTCATAAAAAGGATGGCGCGCTTTTATGCCTTCAAGTTCAGCGCCTTGCGCGACAGCCGCAACTTCATAACCATCCCATTTAAAGGCCGATGCGCACGCGGAAAGAAGCTCTGTGGCGAGAATATAAAAATCGTTTTTATATCGCACCAGGCTGTATTCGAATTCAGGATGAAGCGCTACGCCCATATTGTCGGGAAGCGTCCAGGGAGTCGTCGTCCAAATGACGACATAGGCCTTGCTTGATCCTATCTGAGGGAACAGCGCGGCAAGCGCGGCGTCATGTATGGGAAAGCGCACATAAATTGAAGGCGATGTATGATTTTCGTACTCCACTTCCGCTTCTGCAAGCGCTGTTTGACACGAGTTGCACCAGTAAATGGGTTTTTTGCTGCGCACCACAGACCCATTTTCCATGAAACGCCCAAATTCGCGAGCTGTTGTAGCTTCATAGACGGGGTCAATCGTCATATAGGGTTTGTCCCATGTTCCAAGCACGCCTAACCGCTTGAATTCCTTACGTTGAATATCAAGGTATTTGAGTGCGTAGGCCCGGCAACGTTTGCGCACGACATGGGCGGGAAGCTCTTTTTTCTTTTCTCCCAGCTCCTGTTCGACTTTCAATTCAATGGGAAGTCCATGACAATCCCATCCTGGAACATATTGAGCCTTCAGCCCTTGAAGATTGCGGGATTTTACGCAGATATCCTTGAGAATCTTATTGAGCGCGGTGCCCAGATGAATGTGTCCGTTGGCATAGGGCGGGCCGTCGTGCAAAACATACTCCGGCTTTCCGTCATTGGCGTGGAACATTGCCTCATAGGCATTGACGCTTTCCCAGAATTTGAGCATTTGGGGCTCATTTTGGGTAAGGTTCGCTTTCATTGGAAAACTGGTGGCGGGCAGATTCAGCGTTTTTTTATAATCGCTCATAAGAAAATATCCTTTGGATTTCCACGTTGCAGAAACTTGACTACATTCATCAATATATTTGGAAAGTCAAGGACGGGCTTGCACATGACGGTGCGATAACCGCTGCCATGATGCCGGTATGGCAGCGGGGCGGGATATCAATTTTGTACGTATTCGGCCATTTCTCTTAATATTTTAAGCGTTTCCTCAGCATCGGCCGGGTCGAGTCTGGAAATGGCAAAGCCGGCATGTACAACGACGTAATCGCCGACAGCGGGAGGTTCCGGAAGAAGAATGATAGAAATGTCAAGGAGGACGTCTCCTTCTCCCACGCGCACTTGCGCCGCGCCGTCAGGCAGCAGCTTTTCGATTCGGGCAGGAATGGCTAGGCACATAGATTATTTGTTCATGCAGTTTAAAAATTCGCTGTTATTTTTAGTTCCTTTCATCTTATCAAGTAAAAATTCCATGCTGTCAATGGGATTCATCGGGGCCAGAATTTTGCGCAGTATCCAGACGCGATTGAGAACATCTTCAGAAAGCAGAAGTTCTTCTTTCCGTGTTCCTGTTCTGTTGATATCAATAGCAGGGAAGACTCTTTTTTCCGCAAGATGACGGTCAAGGTAAATTTCCATGTTGCCGGTTCCCTTGAACTCTTCAAAAATGACTTCGTCCATGCGCGAGCCGGTATCAATCAAAGCTGTTGCAAGAATGGTGAGACTGCCGCCTTCCTCTATATTGCGCGCCGCGCCAAAAAAACGCTTGGGCCGCTGGAGGGCGTTGGCGTCAAGACCGCCGGAAAGCACGCGCCCGGAAGATGGCGTGACCGCGTTATACGCGCGTCCCAGGCGGGTGATTGAGTCAAGCAGAATGACCACGTCGCGCTTGCGCTCGACAAGACGCTTGGCTTTTTCCAAAACCATTTCACAGACCTGAACATGGCGGTGAGGGGGCTCGTCAAAGGTGGAACTTATGACTTCCGCATTTTTGACGGTGCGTTCCATGTCCGTAACTTCTTCAGGACGTTCGTCGATAAGGAGAACGATAAGATAGACGTCAGGAGAATTCGCATTGATGGAATTGGCAAGAGACTGGAGAAGAACAGTTTTTCCCGTCCGCGGAGGCGCCACAATAAGACCGCGTTGCCCGCAACCGATAGGTGCAAGCAAATCAATGACCCGGCCGGAATTGTTGCTGCAGCCGTTTTCCATACGCAAAGGACGGTTGGGGTAAAGCGGAGTCAGGTTGTCAAAGAGAACAAGGTTTTTGGCTTTTTCTGGCGGCTCAAATCCGATTTCATTTACCTTGAGCAGGGCGAAATATCTTTCTCCTTCTTTTGGAGGGCGAATTTGCCCGGAAACAATATCGCCTTTACGTAAATTAAACCGCCGTATTTGTGATGGGGAAACATAGATATCATCGGGGCCAGGCATATAACTGCATAGTGGTGATCGCAGAAAGCCAAATCCGTCTGGAAGAATTTCCAGGACTCCGTTTCCGTAAATTGCGCCGTTTTGCGAGGAACAGCTTTGCAGTAGAGCGAAAATGAGTTCCTGTTTGCGCATGGAACTGGCGTTTTCCACATTGTACATGCCGGCAAGTTCCATAAGCTCCGGCATGGTTTTAATTTTTAATTCAGACAGATTCATTATCCTTCTCTCCACAGATATGATTGAATAATTTACTGTAAAACATGCACAATATAATCATAGTGGCTAGGTTTTTTATAAAATCCTAGCAGCTATTTTTATATTACATTTTAATATTCTGAATATATTTAATCTTCTCGTTATTAATTTTATTCTATACAATTTTTTATTTAGTATGTATTTTATGTATTATACACTATAATTTTTTAGAACAAAGTGGATTCGGCGCAAATAGACCAGGAATACTTATATGGCGCACATTTTAAAAATGCGCCATGCCGCTATCCCACATCTGAGTCATTGCGCGCCATGTGCACTATATTTTTTTGTTGCAACTAGAGAATATGCATTTAGTAAATTGTATGGCTATGTAAATAGAATCGCAAATACATTCAGCAACTGGATTTAGACTCATCTTTATCAGGCAGAGCAGTCGCAGAGACAGGCATGCATCACTTTGCCAGATACAAAGGCCGTCCATACGTTATGAGCAACTCTTTAGAGGCTGCCTGAAACACATTTTTCATTCATATAAGTAAATCACAGGAAAATATTTTACAGCGGGGATTAATCTGCTTTGACTGGCGAAAAAACTATGTATGCATATTCACAATGTCTGAAACGATGGGCATAAACTCCCAGATCACCGGTACAGGGGAGAACTAGCGTATTGATCAACTGTTTGCAAGCGTTTATTCAACTTTTTCTTTTTTTATGAGAATATCAGAAAAGAGTGTTTCAATATCAGCCCTTATGTTTTCATTGGGCTGATCGAAAACAAAAGAGAGCTCTCTGGTCAGCAGGTCCATGGATTGTTCAAGTAACCGTCGCTCGCCAAAAGACAACTCTTTTTCTCCGCTGATGAGAATAAGATCTTTTAGAACATACGCGACATCGGCAAGACTCCCTTTTTTAAGGCGTTCAGTATATTCCCTGTGTCGCCGGTTCCAGTTTTGTCCGGTATAGCCGGTAAAGGCCGTACGGTCCTGGAGAGAGGTCATGACTGCCTGCCCTTCGGAAGGGCTGCTTAGGTGACGCAGTCCAATGCTGTTGGATGAATCTACCGGAACCATCAATGTGATATTATTCCCTAAAATGCGCACAAGATAAAACTCTGCGGCAACGCCGCCGATATTTCGGTGTTCGATGCGCTCAATACGGCCCACCCCCTGGGCTGGATAGACGACAAGTTGATCAGGGGAAAACATGAGGCTCCTGAACGAGAAAGTTGAGGGTTCTGGCTGTTCGTGGTGAAGGTTACCTTAAATTAGCCATGAAGTCCATATCAAATCTGAATTTTGTCTGAATGACCAGGCGCTGCTTCCTGGTGAAATTCAGACGCTTTTTGCATGGCTTTTTTTATTCCGGATTCCATATAGGCAAGTATGACGTCCGTCGCGGTCTGGACGACTTTTTCCACAAGAAGCCTATCGGAAACAGGAAATCGTGACAGCACCCAGTTGACGACTTCTCCTTTCTCCGGTTTGCCGATGCCGATTCGTAATCTGTTGAATTCGTTTGTCCCCAAAACGTTGACTATGGAATTCAAACCGTTATGCCCTGCTGTTCCGCCGCCGGATTTGGCTCGCATGCGTCCCAGGGGAATATCGAGTTCGTCATGCACGATTAAAATGGATTCCGCAGGAATGCGGTAGAACCGCGCCAGCGACGCAATGCTTTCGCCGCTTAGATTCATGAAAGTTTGCGGCTTGCAGAAAAGCCACATTGAGCCGTTATGCCGCGCTTTCCAAAGTTCACATCGATGTTTGGTTCCCGAAATATCCTGCGGCGTCTCAAGGGGCGCTCGTCCAAAGGCGTTTTTTGCAAGTCGTTCGCGAAGCGCGTCAATCGTCATAAATCCGATATTGTGGCGTGTTCCGTCGTATTGAGGTCCAGGGTTTCCCAAACCGGCTATTAATCCCTTCACTTCCATATGATTGGCGTCCTTTTTGCGTGAATGGAACGGAGTTTTTTTCGCAGGAAGGCAAAAGCTGTGACTGCAGGTTATTTTTTGGGGCAGAGGAAAAATAAGGCCCCGCCTTTGAACAAGGCAGGGCCGGCATTGCAATACAAAATCAGATTACTTGTCAGCTTCAGAAGCATCCGTATCCGCATTGCGCGGCGGCAAGATGGACAGGATAGCGAAGTTTGTATCATAGTAAGCGCTGACGCCTTCCGGCAGAGTCAGATCTGCGACCTGCACGCCCTGGTTAATGTCAAGGTTCGTAATATCAATAACGATTTGAGAAGGCAGAGCCAAGGGTTTCGCGAGAATGGTGACTTGCTCGCGGTATACTTCAAGCCGCCCGCCAAGTTTAACGCCTTTGGACGTTCCCGTGATAACCAGGGGCACACGAATTTTGATGTCTTTGGCAAGGTCTACACCTAAAAAGTCAATGTGGGTGATCTGCTTTTTATAGGGGTGATAGACAACTTTCCATACAAGGCAATTATATTCTTTTTTGTCGCCGCCGTCTTCTATCTCAAGCTTGAACACGCCGGTTTTTCCCACGCTTTCATAGTGCTTGCGAAACGTCTTTTCATTAACCGTCAAGAGGATATTTTCTCCGCCGGCGCCATAGAAAATAGCGGGGACATTGCCGGCCACACGTAATCTGCGAGCGGCGCCCTTGCCGGTGGTTGCACGTTTCTGGACGACATACGTACTCAAATTGGACATGAACAGGTTCTCCTTTCCTCTGGGGTTCGGCGAAATGCCACCCACAGGTTGCGTTAAACAAAAAGCGCGCTGACCGATGAGCCGGTATGCACGTTATTAATGGCTTTTGCAAGAAGAGCGGCAATGCTGTGAATTTTGATTTTAGAGCAAGCGAGAGCTTTGTCTCCCAATGGGATGGTGTCTGTAACCATAACCTCGGTGAAGGCTGAATTGCATAGACGCTCAATAGCAGGACCGGACAGAACGGGATGCGTGGCGCAGGCCATGACCTGTTTGGCGCCGTTTTCAAGAAGCACCTGCGCCCCGGCGCAGATGGTTCCCGCTGTATCAATCATGTCGTCCAGCAGAATGGCCGTTTTATCCTTGACGTCGCCGATAACGTTAATCGCCTGCGCCTGATTGGGTTTGTCGCGGCGTTTGTCGATAATAGCCAGGCCCACGTCAATGCGCTTGGCATAGGAGCGAGCGCGTTCAACGCCGCCGGCATCCGGCGAAACAAGAATAAGATCGCTGTCGCACGATTCCTGAAGATCGCGCATATAGTCGAGAATGACTGGAGCGGCAAACAGGTTGTCGACAGGGACGTTGAAGAATCCCTGAATCTGCCCGGCGTGCAGATCCACAGTGATGAGACGGTGCATGCCGGCCACTGTGAGAAAATCCGCTACCACCTTGGCGCTGATGGGCGCGCGTGGGCTGACCTTGCGGTCCTGACGCGCATATCCGTAATAGGGGACAACCGCCGTCACCCGTCCCGCGCTGGCGCGCTTTAACGCGTCAAGGAGCAAAGCAAGCTGCATGAGGTTAAAGTTTACGGGGTTGCAGGTAGGTTGGATTACAAAAACATCACATCCGCGGACATTATCGGAGATTTCTATACGGATTTCACCATCGCTGAATGTTTCACAAAGCGTTGGCGTGAGCCGGCAACCTAAGTGATCCGCAATAGCGCCCGCAAGCTTGGGATTGGCCGTGCCTGTAAGAATTTTCAGCTCGCCCTGCATATGCTGCTCCAGGTATGGTGTGTGAGGAAAATGGCAGGGGCGGAAGGACTCGAACCCTCGAATGACGGGACCAAAACCCGTTGCCTTACCGACTTGGCGACACCCCTGTAGGTCACAAACTCTGAAGAGATGTTGCAATATTTTGTGCGAACATGATCTCAGCCGCTTTCTTTCCGCTTTCTGTATCGGAAAACAATCCAAAAATACAGGAACCGCTTCCGCTCATGAGCGCCGCGACAGCTCCAGCCTTCCACAATGTTTCTTTTATTTGACGAAGGCTGGGATATCGACTGAAAACAACATCTTCAAAACTGTTGTAGAATAACAAATCATGCGTTGGTGGGGTTGTATATGCTGGATGCCGCCTTGTCAAGCTTTGCACTTGCTTTGTGAAGCAAAGTTCCGGATTTTTTTCCGGCAGGCGCCGGGAACTGGTCTGGGAATGCTCCTGATCCCAGGCCGCATATGCCCAGGCCGTGGACACCTGTATATTGGGGAATACCAAAAGAAGTTTCAATCCGGCGAGAGATATGGCGACAGGATGGAGTTTTTCGCCGATTCCGGCGGCAAATGCTGGAACATTTTCCAGAAAAAAAGGCACATCCGCCCCGATTTGGGTCGCGATTTCCAGAAGCGTCGCCTGGGAAACGGGCGGGACTTCCGGAAGAGCGAACAAGTATTTCAAAAATCCGGCTGCATTCGCACTGCCGCCGCCCAGCCCTGCGCCTTCCGGGACATGTTTTTCCAGTTCGACAGTCATGCCCGGAAGCATTCCAACACGTTTGGAGACAATATCCCATGTTTTGTAGAGGATATTTGTTTTTCCCTCAAGGTCCGGACGTCCCGGACAATGTATGGCAAGATGACCGGGCGGAGCGCCCGGCGTGCAACGTAATATGTCATGCGGTTCAAAGAGCGGATACATCAAAGTTTCGATGGTATGGTATCCGTCTTTTCTTGTTCCGGTAATCGCCAGATAGAGATTTATCTTGCATCCGGTACGAATGACAGTGTCCGCGACATGTGACATTTATTTTTCCAGAATTTCCACTATGAGTTTGTCGTTGGTGTACACGCAGATTTCCCCCGCGATGGTCATGGCCTCCCGGACAATGGCTTCGCCTGAAAGCGCCGGGGCGTTACGGATCAGGGCGCGAGCGGCCGCAAGGGCGTACGCCCCGCCGCTGCCTATGGCCGCAATGCCGTCGTCCGGCTCAATAACGTCTCCTGTGCCGGAGAGAATGAGCAGGTTGTCAGTATCCGCGACAATGATCATGGCTTCCAGGCGGTGAAGATATTTATCCTTGCGCCAGTCCTTGGCCATTTCCACGCTGGCTTTGACGAGATTGCCGCTTGTTTCTTCAAGTTTCGCTTCAAATCGTTCAAAAAGCGTAAAAGCGTCGGCAGTGCTTCCCGCAAACCCGGCAAGAACCTTGTTCTTATAAAGCCGCCGGACTTTACGCGCGGTATGCTTCATGACAATGCTTTGTCCAAGCGTCACCTGACCGTCTCCAGCCATGGCCACGCCTTTTTCCGTTTTTATGGCGAGAATGGTTGTTCCTTTCAGTTCCATGCGTATGCCTTTTTCATTATTCAGGAAACGGCGCTGTTTTTGCGCTGTCTACCAGAATGCGGAGCGTTCCTTGAGTTTCTGATTGAATGTTTCTAAAGCCCGTGTGTCCGCTGGAGAGGAAGCCAGTTTTTTGGCTTTGTCCAGCCAGAAATTGACCCTTTTTTCATTATTAGCATATAAGGCGCTGTATGCGAGATACAAATATCCCTTAAAGTATTGCCCCTGTTCTCCTAAAGCCCGTCCGTAGTAGCTGTAGACTTCGCTGTCTTCCGGCACATAGCGCAGAACATCATCAAAAAGTTTGAATGCCAGATCGGGTTTTTTGTCTTCCAAATAACACAAGGCTAAGAAAAAACGGGCATAGTAATCAGAAGGAGTTTGTCGCGAGACCTGTTCGAGAAGTTTAAGAGCGACATCGTGGTCTCCTTTCTGATAGTTGAAAATGGCGGCCTCGCGTTTGATCAGCGGATCATGGGGCGCAAGTTTTACCGCTTCCTCAAATGCCGCCCGCGCATCTTTGACCCTGTTGACGCGGGCAAACACCATGCCCTTGGCCATGGCATTCAATGCCTTGGGAATAGTGGTATTTTTTTCGAAAAAGCGCAATGCCTGAGTCGGATCGGCATACCGTCCGCGCAGCAGACTCTGAACGCGGTAAAATGTTGTGTTGTCGTCCTTGCGGTTGCGCACGGCGGGCGGCAACAGGGATATTCTGTGTCCCAGCTCTTTTATTCTGCTTTGGATATCAGGGTGAGTGGAGAGGTACGTGGGGATTTCAGCCGAATTGGCCCAATAGGCCTTGCGGATGGTTTCAAAAGCGCCGACTATTCCTGATGGCTTGTATCCGGCGGCCACGACATAGTTCATTCCCACCTGATCCGCCTCATTTTCATCTATGCGGCTATAATTGAGCATGGCGGTTTGCCCCATGGCCAGGCTTCCGGCCATAAGCGCGCCGCCGCCATTTCTGCTGTTGCCCATGAACATGCCGCCAAGTGCGCCAAGAAGGCTTAACATGCTGAATATTTTCATTTTTTCTATTCTGGAAGCCATATGCCGCTGTGTTGCGTGGGCAAGTTCATGCCCCATGACCCCCACAACTTCCGACTCATTTTCCATTGCCAGAATAAGCCCTGTATTGACAAAGAGAAAACCGCCGGGCACGGCAAAGGCATTTATTGAATCATCCAGAATAACATTGACTTCAAACTCGAAAGGCTGGGGCGGGATGCTGGTTACAAGTCGTTCAAGGAGATGCCGGACGTATTCTTTGACTTCCGGATCTTCAATAATGGGCATTCGCGACTTGATAAGCACGGCAAATTGTCTGCCCATTTCCTTTTCTTCGCTTAAACCGAAATCGCTGAATATTTGGGCTGTTGCCTGAGACGTCAGCGGGCCAAAAGCCAATGTCAGGCAAAGCGCGGATAAAACAAAATACTGTCCTGTTTTTTTCAAGACTCGTAGGAGAATTGTGTGATTTTGCATAAGAATATCCTGCGGGATTGCCGCTACGCTTTTCCAGAGGCCTGGACGCAAGGCCAAGAAGATTCGCTTCACAAATCCGTGCGTGGCGCGATAAAATTCCCGCAAGCCGGAAAACGGCTTCCAGTAAGAACGACAAAAAGACATTGCTCAGTTCGGAGCAGACCGTGCGCTTTTGCGCAACGGCAGGCATTTTTTTCGAAAGAGAACGACATGCCGAAAGCTCTTTTACGCGGAGGCTCGTCTTTGCCGTTCTCTTTCGTGATTTTTTCAGAAAATACGTTCTTATGAACCGGCATCGCTCCTGTTC
Organism: uncultured Desulfovibrionaceae bacterium; assembly: GCA_944324045.1. Lineage (GTDB taxonomy): Bacteria > Desulfobacterota > Desulfovibrionia > Desulfovibrionales > Desulfovibrionaceae > CALUUT01. Next base: position 15,880 of record CALUUT010000073.1, read on the forward strand.
ACTAGGGAATATCCCATTCCGCTCCCTGCGGGGTGTCGCGTACAGAAACGCCAAGCTCCGTCAATTCCTGACGCAGGGCATCCGACTTTGCAAAATCTTTATTCCGCCTTGCCTGGGCGCGTTCTTCCATGAGTTTTTCGACGCGGTCCAGGGGAATTTTTTTTCTTTGCACGCGCATTTTTTTCAGTTCGTTCAAAAACAGGGATGGTTCTTCTCCGCACACGCCGAGGATTGTATTCCATATTATTTTGTCTTCAAGCACTCTATGCAGAAATTCCGGCGTATCTTTGGCCATTCGCAACGTTTTATCTTCAAGAACCCTGTTTACAAGGCGGATAATGGCGAACATATGTCCTAAAGCGGCGGCTGTGTTGAGATCATCCTCCATGGCTTCAAACCATGCGTTTTGCAGTTCTTGCAATTCCTGGGTGATGGAGACGGGCAGACTCGCGCCGCTTCGTTTGTTTTTGGCCAGTTCGTTTTCAATGCCTAAAAAGGCCTCATAAAGACGCTTCAGACCTTTTTCAGCCTCTTCCATGCTTTCGGCGGTAAAATCAATGGGACTGCGATAGTGTTTGCCGATAAGGAAAAAGCGCAGCGTTTCAGGCTGGTAACTCTCAAGTATATCGCGAATTGTGCGGAAATTTCCGAGAGATTTGGACATTTTTTCCGAATCCACCTGAACGAAGCCGTTATGCACCCAGTACCGGGCGAATTCTTTGCCGAGCGCCGCTTCTGATTGCGCTATCTCATTTTCATGATGCGGAAAAATAAGATCCTGACCGCCGCCATGGATATCCATGGGGATGGGAAGATGTTTTTCGCTCATGGCCGAGCATTCGATATGCCATCCGGGGCGTCCTTTTCCCCAGGGACTTTCCCAAAAAGGCTCGCCCGGTTTCGCGGATTTCCAGAGCGCGAAGTCAAGCGGGTCTTCTTTTTCTTCGCCAGGAGCGACTCGCGCCCCGGAACGCATGTCGTCGATGTCGCGTCCGGAAAGTTTTCCATAGCCCGGAAATGTGCGTACCCGGAAATATACGTCCCCGGACGCAGTTGCATAGGCGTTTCCTTTGGCAATAAGTGTTTCGCATAATGCGATCATGTCAGGGATATGCTCAGTGGCCTTTGGCTCAATATCCGCGCGTTGCACGCCCAGCCGGTCCATATCGGCATGAAAGGCGTCAATATATTTTTCTGCAACCGCGCGGCTGTCCAAACCTTCGCGATTGGCCCGGGCAATGATTTTATCGTCCACATCGGTAAAATTGCGGACAAAGGTGACATGGAGTCCTTTATAGCGCAAATATCGGGACAAAACATCGAAGACCACAGCTGAACGGGCATGGCCGATATGGCATAGGTCATAGGCGGTTATTCCACATGCATACATTGTGATTGCGCCTGGGGTAACCGGAACGAGTTCTTCTTTTTTTCGGTTCAGCGTATTGTAGAGCAGCATAGGGCATGGTTTCCAGATATTTTGGGGTTGCTGTAGGCTAGTTGCGTGTTGAACCCTGCAAACCTGATGGCGGATATGTTCACGCATTAGAGCTCATGAGCCGCATGGCGGGAAATACTGTAATTCAGTTTTCAATAAGGTCAATACGTCGCTGGTGGCGGCCGCCTTCAAAGTCTGAGGAGAGAAACAGTTCTGTTATGGCTTGCGCCACCCCGGCTCCGGTGACGCGCTCGCCCAGGCATAGGATATTGGCGTTGTTATGGTTGCGTGTGGCGCGCGCCTGAAATTCCGTCGCGCAAAGGGCCGCGCGGATGCCGGGAATCCGGTTTGCCGCAATGCTCATGCCAATGCCCGTGCCGCAGATAAGGATGCCGCAGGATTCGGAATCATTAAGCACTTTTTCGCAAACCAGTTTCGCGATAGGCGGATAATCGCAGCTTTCAGTAGAATGAGCGCCCACATCGAAGATTTTAAGATTCAAGCTTTCAAGATATTTTTTGAGACTTTCCTTAAGGTGAAAACCCGCGTGATCTGAACCAATGACGACAGAAGTAAAGACAGTCATATGCATTCCTTCCAGGTTGTGGAAAAAGGTTGGATTTTCGTATCTGGCGGCATCTTGAGTTTGAGCTGTTCTCTGGTAAAGGGCTTTTTCGGATAATTCCGGCTTTTTATAAGAAAAACAGCCTCATATCCATCAGGTTGCGTCAAGGTTATCCGTTCCGGCAAGGCCCGCTGCGCAGGCTCCGGATTTTCGTCATACTCTATTTCCATCTTCCAGCCGTTTGCTGCGGCGTCGCGCCAGAGCGTCGGAAGTCCCTGATTGTTTAGGGTCAGACGCGCCCCGTCGGTTATCGGCGTATCGCCTGCGAGCAGGTAACTGATGGCGGCGTCTGGTCCAGGTTGTGGGTCGCTGCCAAGAACCCCAAAGACTTCAGCATACTTTCCAGTCAAAAGGCGTATAATGGATTCAGGCGTAAAGGGCACCGGTCTTCCCAGCTTCAACCCGGGCTTTCCTTTGCCGTCATAAAAGTACAATGTTTCTTCCGAGGGGACATACATTGAAAAGATATCCGGCGATTCAAGAATTTTTGCCACAATGGTGTTGAATCCCGCGCTGATGTCCACTCTATAGGGTTGACCGCCGTTGCTCCAGAGGGTCAAAAGAACCCTGTGCCCGCTTTTATCCGGCAGAGCATACCGGACGGACGCCGTAAACGCGACTGGAACATCATGACCGTTGCTTGCCGCAAGGTATTGAGCCCACCGGGCGTCAGCCTCTCCAGGAACCAAAGGCCGCGCGGGCTGCATGCCGGAACAGCCTGAAAGAAAGGCCGAGCATGCTATGCATGCCAAAATGAATCCGAATTTGACCGCGGTGTGTGAAATGCGCGTCATGTGCTCTCCAGCTTTTCCAGTTATTGCAGCTGCTGCAACCGAGACGTAATTTCATCCTGGTTGTCGGAACCCAGTTCAAGCGCCTTGGAGTATCCCTTGCGGGCCTCATTTTTTTTACCCATGGCGTTTGCTATATCGCCGTAGTGCTCCCACAAGGTGCTTTCCTGTTCATTGATTGAAAGCGCCTTGCGGATGGTTTTCCAGGCGGCCGGATAGTTTTTCTGCCGGTAATATACCCATGCAAGCGAATCAATGATATGATAGCTGTCAGGATACAGGGCAAGAGCGCGCCGGATAAGCCTAAGGGCTCTGTCGAGTTCGCGATTCTGTTCCGCCAGAGTGTAGCCGACATAGTTCAGCGCATGCGGATTGTCCGGAGCTTTGGAGACGATATATTCCATTATGCTGAGGGCTTCATCTTTTTTATTTTGCCGGTCAAGCTCCACGCCCAAATAAAAGCGCATCTCCATGTCGTCAGGCCACTTGGATACGGCCTCATTGAGCACGGCCAGCGCGTCGGCATCTTTTTGGGCGCGTCCCAGGAACTGGGCTTCCATTTTCCATAGCTCCGGCACGTCGGGATATTCCAGACGCAAGCCGCGCATCAGGGAAATGGCCTGCTCCAAATCGCCGGTTTCCGCAAGAAGTTGGGCGCGCAATAAAAGAGCCCTTTTATAAAGAGGCGAAGTTTCGGATATCTTGTCCAGAAGGGGAAGGGCTTCTTTATAGGCGCTTCGGCTTTCAACCATTGCAAGAGCAAGATGGTACCATCCTTCTTCCGGTGCTCCGGGATTCTTTTGAAGTTCGCCAAGCAGCGTTTCCGCTTCGGCCGGATAGCCCTCCTCCATGAAAGTCAGGGCCGCATTCATTCTAAAGGCCGGGGTCACAGGGCCTTGCTGCGCGACGCTTAACGCCTTGGCGGCGTCATTCATTTTCAGGGAAAGCCCTACAATTCTAAGCCAGAGAGACGCATTGGCGTTGTCCTGGGGGAGAAGCATTTCATAAATTTTCAGCGCCCCTGCGAAATCCTTGCGGCTTTCAAGCAAAAAAGCGAGCTCGGACCAGGCTTCCAGCAAATTCGGATTCTTTTTTACAAGATCGCGCATGATATGTTCCGCTTGCGCCGGATGCCCAAGTCCAGCCTGAATTTTGGCCAGCAAAAAATGAACGTAAGGAGTCTGCTTTGAAAGCGGAATGCGTAAAAGCGTTTGTTCCGCATCAGGAAACCGCTGAAGTTGAATATATATTTCTCCAAGCCGGGTTCGCACCACGTAATTTCGCGGGTGCTTGTCCAGATAGGCGCGCAGGATGGACACCCCTTCAATATCCCTTTGTTCCATGAGATAACTTTCGGCAAGGACCATGGTCAGTTCAGGATTGTCAGGGAACAGGGTTAAACCGCGTTCGGCAAGGTCGCGAGCGCCTACCGTGTTGTCGCTGAACAGGAAAAGCGTGGCGCCGTCCCGGAAGATTTCTTCCCTGGGATCAAGCTCGGCCAGGTTATAGACGGCTTGCTGGGCCGCGGCAATGTCATTGTTTCGTATCGCCTGTTCCAGCATAAGAAAATAGAATGTCTGCTCGGCCTCAGGCGAAAGAGGCGTCCTGGCAAGCGGGGCGGGTGTACGGGCATTGAGTGCGCAGGCCGACAAAGTCACCATGCATGCAAAGACCAGTACAAAGCGGAAAAGCATCGGCATATTTCTCTCGTTACGCTAGTGCGAAATCCAGTCCGCGGAAAAATCCGGATTCACCTTCGCCAAATGATTGTTGATTTTTACAAGCAGCCGGGCTTCCAGCTGCCGCACGCGTTCTCTGCTGATGGAGTATTTTTCTCCTATTTCGCGCAATGTGACCGGCGCGTCGGTCAAAAGCCGACTGTACAGGATATCGAGTTCTTTTGCAGACAGTTTGGGTAAAAGACTTTTCAAGCTTTCCCTGATCAGTTTGTCCCGCTCGTTGTTTGCGAAATCTTCTTCGGTTCCGGTGGAAAGAGCGGGCAAAAAATCCATTCGCGTGCTTCCGGCGCCGTTGCCCGAATCGTCAGACAATGGCGCATCCAGGGAAAGATCTGCTCCATCCATGCGTTGCGTCATTTCAATAATTTGGGGTTCCGGCACATTCAGGTTGCGCGCCAGCGTGGAAGTATCCGGATCAAACCCTTGCGCTGAAAGGCGTTGGCGTTCTTTATTCAAATTGTAAAAAAGTTTTCTTTGGGCCTGGGTGGTTCCGATTTTGACCAGTCTCCAGTTATCCATAATAAATTTGAGAATATACGCCTTGATCCAAAACGCCGCATAATATGAAAAGTTGATTCCTTTTTCCGGATCAAATTTATTGGCGGCCCTTAAGAGGCCGACATTTCCTTCCTGGATAAGATCAAGGACATTCTGCATCCAGCGGCGTTGAAAGTCCATGGCGATTTTGACGACAAGCCTGAGGTGGGAAGAAACAAGGCGAAACGCCGCGTTGCTGTCGTTAAACTGCTGGACGCGCCGTGCAAGTTCAACGTCCTCTCCAGGTTTGAGCATGGGAAATTTGCTGATTTCTTTTAGATAGGCATGAAGACCGTCTGTCAACCCTCGACCGGAAACAGCGGGCAACGCGGCTTCATTTCTTTCAACCAGAGCGTCGAGCCGGGTGGCGTCCAAATCGTGCGGCTCCAGCTCCGGATCATCAGCCAGAATCTCTTCTTCTCCAGTGAAGTCTTCCAATGAAGCGCCTTCCTGGAGATCTTCTTCAAAATCGGATTCGGAAAAATCCAGTGGGGCGGCGTCTTTTGTGCAAAGCGGCGGAAGAGCCTGATCCGCAAAAGCCAGAGGAGCGTCTTTTTTTATTGCGGGGACTGAAGCCGGCGTCGCAGGAATAAGCGCGTCAGTCCTGTTTTTTGGGGTTTTGCTGTTTGTCATGGATGCGTCTCTTTTCACCGCAGTATAAAAAGTGATATGTTGTCCTGTTTTCAGAATATAATGATTTTTACCATGTTGTTCAACGTTTTTCCAATATTTGCAATATGAGCGCAGGGTCTTGCTTTTCTAGGGAAAAAACGTGAAACTAAAATGCTTGTGAGCCCCTTAAGGAGATTTCCCCCATGAAAAATTTTCGCGATGCCCTGAAGCAGCGGGGCCGGCTGTTTTTTGACGGCGGTATTGGGACCATGTTGCAGGCGGCGGGCTTGCCTGCTGGAATGAGTCCTGAGGCATTCGGCATTGAACGGCCCGATGTCATGAGCTCCATACATAAGGCATATATCAACGCCGGCGCGGATGTCGTCACGACAAACACCTTTGGCGCGTCCCGCTGCAAACTTCCAAAGGGAACAGATGTGACGGCGTTCAACAGAACGCTTGCAGGTTATGCCTGTTCCGCGGCTCAGGGAACGTCCGCCTTTGTAGTGGGGAGCGTTGGACCGACCGGAATTTTTTTGCGTCCCCTTGGTCCCTTGAGCTTTAAGGAATTGATAGCGATTTTCCGCGAACAGATTCGCGGATTGGTGCAGGGCGGGGTGGATCTTATTCTCGCAGAGACCCAATTTGATCTTGCCGAAGCGCGGGCCATAGTGATTGCCGCGCGACAGGAATCCGATCTTCCGGTCGGAGTTTCCATGACATTTGAAGACGGCATGAGTCTTACGGGAACCAGTCCTGAGGTTTTCTGCGAAACCATGCTGAACATGGGCGTTGATTTTTTGGGGACAAATTGCAGCGCGGGACCGGAACAAATGCTGGATATCGCCGTGCGTCTTCGCAGGATCAGCGACGTGCCGGTCATAGCGCAGCCCAATGCCGGATTGCCCGAACTTGAAAACGGCCGTACCGTATTCCGTCTTGGAGCGGAGGCCTTTGCCGGATACATGACCGAGTTCGCCCGCGAAGGCGTTTCATTATTGGGCGGATGCTGCGGCACGACGCCCGCTCATGTGTCCGCAGTCATCTCCGCTGTCCGCGATATTCCCATTCAGCCGCCGGCGCAGGCATCCGCATCAGGCATTGTGCTTACCTCGCGTTCCATGGCCGTGCATATTGGGGCCGGTCAGCCCTTGCGCATTCTGGGAGAACGGATCAACCCCACAGGCAAGAAAAAGCTGACGGCGGAACTGCAGGCCGGGCAATTCGGGCTTGCCCTGTCTTTTGCGGAGGAGCAGGTTGCCGCAGGAGCGCGCATTCTGGATGTCAACGTGGGCGCGCCTTTGGTTGACGAGCCTGTATTGCTGCCGGCTCTTGTGGAGCGGCTTGTCGCGGCCCACCCTGTGGCGTTATGTCTTGATTCCGCGAATGTCGACGCCCTGGCAGAAGGGTTGAACGCATATCCGGCGTCTGCATTGGTCAATTCAATTAATGGCGACGAAGGGCGGATGGAACGACTCGGTCCCCTGTGCCGCGAATATGGAGCTCCTTTTATTCTGTTACCGTTGAAAGGAAAACAGCTTCCAGTCGCATCCGCGGACAGGATAGCCATCATTGAGGACCTGTTGCAAAAAGCGCTTGACCTTGGCATTCCGCGAAGACTTGTCATGGTGGATGTGCTTGCGCTTGCGGTGTCCTCTAAAACGGAAGCAGGATTGGCCTGTCTTGAGACCATTCGATACTGCACGGAAAAATTGCGCCTTCCCACCACAATCGGCCTTTCCAACATATCGTTCGGCTTGCCGGCGCGCGAACTTTTAAATGCGACGTTTCTGGGCATGGCGGTTGGAGCTGGTCTGTCCTGCTGCATCGGCAATCCCGGCGTTCCACGCATGGCGGAAACGCTTGCCGCGGCAAACGCCCTTCTTGGGTATGATGAAAATGCCGAATCGTTTATTGCCCAATATTCCTCCTGGAGTTCGTCGTCGGGGTCTTCATCCGGCAATTCCGTTTTTTTCGAAAAAAAAACAGGCGTTTCAGGAGAATTGACGCTTGAGGACGCCATTATTCGAGGAAAATGCGATCAGGTGACGGATTTGGTGCACAAGGAATTGGCCGCCGGGATTGAACCGTTTGCCCTTGTGCGCGACCGTATGATTCCCGCAATTACTGTGGTTGGGCAAAAATATGAAAAAAAAGAATACTTTTTGCCCCAGCTCCTGCGCTCCGCGGAAACGATGCAAAAGGCTTTTGAAACAATAAAACCGCTTCTTGCGAAGGATGCCGCGGCCCATTCGAGACCTGTGATGGTCATTGCCACGGTAGAGGGGGATATCCATGACATAGGCAAAAATATTGTGGCTCTCATGCTTTCGAATCATGGTTTTGAAGTCGTGGACCTGGGAAAGGATGTCAAAGCTGAGACCATAGTGGCGGCTGCGGAACAAAATAATGCGTCGCTTATTGGTCTTTCCGCGCTTATGACGACAACCATGGTAAAAATGCAGGAGACCGTCCGTCTTCTTGCTGAAAGAAAAATGGACATTCCTGTTATGGTCGGCGGAGCGGTTGTGACCAAGGCCTTTGCCGAAAGCATCGGGGCTTATTATTCTAGCGACGCGGTGGACTGCGTCCGGGTCGCAAAGGAGTTGCTGGGAAATGTTTAAGCATTTTTTGGGAAAACGCGCTATCGCCGCTGCCGCGTTCTGTCTGTGCCTGATAAGTTCCATGGCCTGGGCTTCGGGCTATGTCGAGGCCACAAAGCAGGATATTCTGGATATTGTGAAGGAGAACAAGGGAAAAGTCGTTGTCGTGAACGTTTTTGCTTCCTGGTGTCCGCCATGCAGGCGGGAGACTCCGGATATCGTGCGGTTTTATCGGGAAACCTCAGGAGAGGGCATTGTTTTTTTAGGGGTGTCCATGGACGAGTCCGGACAGGATCTGGAGAATTTCATTGCGCGGTTTCAGATACCCTATGCCGTCTACAAAACGGATGAAGATTTTCTCAAACACCTTGGTTCATACAGTATTCCGCAGTTCCTTGTTTTTAATAAGAACGGCGAACAGGTGGAGCACGTGGTGGGCATGATGTCATTTGAAGGACTTATGGATCTTGTGCATCCCTATCATACGCCCGCGATGTAAGTTGCTTTTATGTCGCACGTGCTTTTCCGCGCAATGGAAGCTGGGACATGCTTTAGCATAAGCGCCTTGCGCGCGGAGCTGCATGAATCTTTCAGTCAGGGCAAGGATGTTTTTTTTAACGATATGTATCAGGCCTCAGGATGCTCCCAAATGGAAAATTGTCTGGAAATATTTCAGGTGCGCCGCGCCCGGATTGGCGATGTCCGGTCCATACACGGCATATTGATGCACAATGCCAATAACGGCCTTTTGCTGCCCCGGCCGCTGAATCAGCTGTATTCGCATATACGGGATTTTTACGTATTGGAAGACTCAACCGGCGTCATTCAGGGATGCTGCGCCCTGTCCATAACATGGGAAGATATTGCGGAAATTCGATCTTTGGCTGTCAATGAGGAACTTAGAGGTCGGGGATTCGGCGCAAAGCTGGTGCGCACTTGCCTTGCCGAGGCCGTGGAACTTGGGCTTAAGCGCGTGTTTACATTGACGTATCAGGTTGGTTTTTTTGGAAAACTGGATTTTGTGGAAGTGACCAAGGATGTGTTGCCCCAGAAAGTATGGGCTGATTGCATTCATTGCCCGAAATTCCCGGAATGTGATGAACATGCCATGCTTTTGGAACTGGAAGGACTGGCGCCATGTGGAACAGAGGAATAAGCGTCCTTTATTCCGCAAAAGAGATTGAGGACAGAATCCGGGAAATGGCTGCCGAGATAAACGCCATGTATGCGGGCAAACCCCTGGTGCTTCTTTGTGTCCTCAAAGGGGCATTTATGTTTTTTTCCGACTTGGCGAAACGGATAACGGTCCATCCTGAAATAGATTTTGTTCGTTTGTCCAGTTATGGGAATTGTGATAACTCAAGCGGTGTGATATCCTTTACAAAAGATATTGAAATTACTATCATAAACAAACATGTGCTTGTTGTTGAGGATATCGTGGATACCGGTGCGACCATGGATTTTCTTTGCCGTCAACTGAAGGCTCGCGGCGTGGCTTCGCTGCGCATTGCGGCGTTGATGGATAAAAAGGAACGTCGCGCGTTTCCTGTAAAAGTTGATTTTGTGGGTTTTAAGGTCCCTTGTGGTTTTGTTGTTGGGTATGGCCTTGACTATGCAGAGAAATATCGTGAATTGCCGGAACTGTGCCTGATGAATGTCAGGGATTGAATAACCCAAAGGGATGGCCGCAAATGGTAATATGTTGCCCGAATTGTCAAAGCAAGTTCGCGCTTGATGCAAAAAAAGCAAATCCATTGTCAAAGGCTCGCTGTTCCGTATGCGGCGCTGTTTTTGTTTTGGCTGAAGGCATGTCGGATGAGGAGTTTCGGGAAGCCTCAGCGCGGGTTGTGGCGGATAAAAGCAGTGAGCAGTCGCAAAAGGCACAAGCCTCGCTGCAGGCTGACGTGCCTTTGAGCGGAGCACCCGACCCTGGAGAGTCAGACGCTGATGTGTCGGAAGCGGTCTCGTCCATTCTTAAGGATGGCGGCGCCGGATTTGATCTTGATGCCGGCAGGCGATCCCATGTAAAAACACAGGGGCGCGGCTCAAAAATTTTTGCTGTTGTCGCCATAATCATTATTATTTGTGCCGTGGGACTGTATGTCGGATCCAGGGTGACGGGCGAAAACAGCGCGTTGAACAGAATTGCGTCTTCAGCTTCCAGCCGCGATGCAGTCGCGGAAAGCCAGAACGGACAGGCTGCGGAAAGTCCGGCTGCGGTTGAGCGGGACGAGGAAAGCATCAAGGATCTTGTCATCCATAGCGTTCATCAATATTATGTCAAAAATGAAAAAATAGGTCAGCTTTTTGTCATTGACGGCAAAGTGCTGAATAGTTTCAAGGCTCCCAAAGGACTTATCAAGGTAGAAGCCACATTATTCGATGGCGAAGGCAAGCCGTTGATGAAACGGGAGCAGTTTTGCGGCTCTGTGGCGACGCATTTTCAATTGCAGGTATTAAGCAAGCAGGAGCTTGAAGCCGCCTTGAATAATAAAGTTGAAATTTTAACAAATAATACGAATATTCTGCCGGGCAGCGAAGTTTCGTTTATGGTGGTCTTTATGAATCCGCCTGATACGGTTCGTGAATTTGGCGTACGGGTCGTGGAAGCAAAAGATCCGGATTAAAGATTAAATATGTGTTCAAAGGCAGAGGTAAGGCGCTATGACTGTTGAAAAGCCCATAGGCGGTGGGTCACAATCGAAATTTCTTAAGCTTGTGGATCATGGGGAAACATACGGTCCGCATGTCGTCAAAAAATATTTGAAGAGCCTGGATTCCATCCGGATGGTTGTGGATCTGGGAGGCGGTTGGGGGAGAGACCTTGGCTTTGTCAAGGCCGCTTTCCCGACGGCATCGTTAAATGCGATAGAATGCAGCGCTGATTGTATTGCCAGCCTGGAGAATCAGGGCGTAACGACGTATTCGCTGAACATCGAGGCGGAGCGCTTGCCTTTTCAGGATGAAAGCGTTGATCTGATTATATGCAACCAGATATTGGAACATACCAAAGAATTGTTTGCAATTTTGCATGAAATATCTCGAACGCTTAAAATCGGCGGCTCGCTTATTGTAGGGGTTCCCAATGTGGCCTCGTTGCATAACCGTCTGGGGTTATTGTTCGGAAAACATCCGACGCAAGCTAAAGCCTGTTCCGCGCATATTCGTTGCTTTTCAAGAGATGACTTTTTATTATTTCTGCAAGAATGTTTTCCACAAGGCTTTGCTCTGAAAAGTTTTGATGGAAGTCAGTTTTATCCTTTTCCGCCGGTATGTTCTCGTTTCTTGGCGCGTTTGTTTCCAACCATGGCTTTTTCTATATTTTTTCTGTTGCAGAAAACAAGGAAGTACACAAAATCATTTCTTGAGTACCCGGTTAGAGCCAGGTTGGAGACGAATTTTACTGTTGCGTTATAAAACGTCTATAGAAAAACAGCCGCCTCTTTATAAAGAGCCAGCGATACGGCAGCAAACCCTGAAGGGCTTCGCTGCCGTATCGCTTTTCGGCAATAGATTCAGCATAAAGAAAAATAAAAGGATGTCACGGCGCGCTTCATGTTTTTATGCATGGCGTATTCCTGAGCCGCTTTTTATCGTATTGATAACCATAAAACGTTTGTATATCATTTTTAGGTGGAGTGGGCAAAAAAATTTCAAGCGCGGCGCGCGGCATTCAATAATGGTTGAAGGAGCGGGGAGACGGGGATGAAAGAAAAGGAAATTTTTATTTGCTCCAACTGCGGCGCCAAAAGCCTGCAGTGGAAGGGACAGTGCCCGTCCTGCAAGGAGTGGAATACGTTGCGGGCGACACTGGAACGCTCCGGAAACGTAAAAAAGAACATGCGCTCTTTTCGAGGGGTCTCCGACAGTTCTCGTCTTGCCGATGTTTCCGATACAGGAGAAACGCCGTATGGAACCGGAATGGAGGCTTTGGACC
>CALUUT010000074.1 GCA_944324045.1 uncultured Desulfovibrionaceae bacterium
CGGTCATCACTTTGGAAGCCGCATCTTTGACAACAGAGCAAAAGCGGTTGCTGATTTCAGAATTCACGGAATCCGCCGCAAAAATTCTCGGCATGCCCAAAGAACATTTCTATGTCTTTCTTAAGGAAAACAATCCTGACAATGTCGGCGTAGGCGGAGCTCTTCTTTCCGACAAACGCAACCCGCCGCGTGATTCCTGAGCACATGGCCGCTTTCAAAGACGCGAAAGGCGTCCGTGAGAGCAAAAGAAAAAGACAGGGCAAAAAAAACAAAAAACCATAAGGCAAGGAGACAAGCCGATGCTTGCACGCGATATTGTCTGGCGCGCTCTTTTGGCGGCGCTTTTTCTAATCCCCGCGCCAAAAGCGGCCCATGCCGGCGAAGCGGCATCCGCCATTCGGATAGCGCATTTACGCATCAAACCGGACCAGATGGCGGCCTTCGCCGCGGCTGTCAAAGAGGAAATGGAAGCCGCCCTGCGCCTGGAACCGGGAGTAACGGCCATTTACGCGGTAGCGGATAAACAGGATCCGACCAGGCTGACCTTCTTTGAAATGTATACGGATGAAAACGCCTACCAGACGCACCGCGAAACGCCCCACTTTCAGAAATATTTCCACAGCACGCAGGATATGATTGCGGAACGCGCGCTGCTGGAAGCCGCGCCCTTCGAACTGCGCGACAAATACAATACGCCCGCTGAAACGTCCGGCGTCTCCGCGCATGAAGCGCGGGCCATTCGGATAGCGCATTTGCGCATCAAACCGGACCGGATGGCCGCCTTCGCCGCGGCTGTCAAAGAGGGAATGGAAGCCGCCCTGCGTCTGGAGCCGGGCGTAGCGGCCATTTACGCGGTAGCGGATAAACAGGACCCGACCAGGATGACCTTCTTTGAAATGTACGCGGATGAAAACGCCTATCAGATGCACCGCGAAACGCCCCATTTCCAGAAATATTTCCACAGCACGCAGGATATGATTGCGGAACGCGCGCTGCTGGAAGCCGTGCCCTTCGAACTGCGCGACAAACACGCTCTTCGCGCCGGCAAAAAGCCTGTCGCCCCGTAAATGAAGCGATTGGCCGGGCCTTCCCCATCCGCGCGCAATGCGCCAGGAGCCTGTCAGCCAAAGAAGCCCATATTCCAAGCCCTGAAGGAAAAAAGCGTCACCCCCCGGCCTGTCCGGGAAAAACAATGCGTTCGCTTCATGCGGGCTGGCGGCGTCGCCTTCATGGCCCAGGCGCCTGCAGCGCGTATTCCATGCTCTGCAAAATTTTCCATTTTACACGAAAAATTCAGTAATTGCCCGCGCTTTCACACAGATAATACAGAAAAAGACGCCTAACGTGGCTTGCCTTCCAGTCCATATTCTGTAACATATGTCCCAAAAGGCAAAAAATGCCGCGCCTGATGCGCGCACTCCGCTGATTGCCTAAAAAATGCCGGCGGCGCGGCACATGAAACACGAGCCGCTACGACCAAAAACGCCGCCTGCGCATGTCGGATGTGGACTTATTAGATCTTTTCAGGTCAGCAAAAAAGGACGTCGCATGCTTTACGGGCATTCCATTCCGGGACAACCGGAATCGCGCTGGCAAACATTGGAAGAGCATCACGCGGAAGTCGCGCGGCTTGCCGGAAGATTCGCCGCTTTATGGGGAACGCCTGAAACGGCGTCTTTGCTTGGCCGCATCCACGACACGGGCAAACGCTCAAAAAATTTCCAGCAACGTTTACGCGGAAAACATGGCCGCGTCGATCACAGCTCTGCGGCTGTCGCGTACCTCATGCGGGAATGGGAGCGCGGTCCGCGCCCGGAAATCGGCCGCCTGCTGACGCGTCTGCTGGCCTACCCGTTGTTGGGGCACCATGGCGGGATGCCCGATTACGGAGACCAAACTCTGGAGGGGTCTCTAACATGCCGCCTTTCAGAAAAATACCTTCATTCCATACCGGACTGGAAGCCGGAACTCTGCGCCGCGCTTCCAAATGCAGAAATCTTTTTACGGGAAATGCAACCGCTCATGTGCATGCAAGGCAAAAAACCGGACGCATTTGCCATAAGCTTCCTTTTGCGCATGCTCTATTCCTGTCTTGTGGATGCGGATTTTCTGGATACGGAACGCTTTTGCTCCCCTGAAAGATATGCTCTACGCCCCAAACGGCCTTCCATCGCATCGCTTGAAAGCGCTCTTTTTCAGCATCTTGCCGCAAAAGGCTTTCTGCCGCCCGCACAAATTACAGAGGAGCATCTTTGCGCGCATGCGGCCGGCCTGCATGATCATGCGAAACGGCAGGCGGCCATTGCATCGGCGCGCGGATTCATGTTGCAGCAATGCATAGACGCAGCCGAACTGTCGCCTGGCGTCTTCTCATTGATCATGCCCACAGGCGGCGGCAAAACCCTTTCATCTTTGGCCTTCGCATTGCGCCATGCCCAGAAATACGAATTGCGCCGCATCATTCTTGTTGTTCCGTATACCAGCATCATCGAACAGAATGCCGACATATTCCGTCAAATCCTCGGAGACGACGCCGTGCTTGAGCATCACAGCAACTATGTCCATCCTGACGATGAACGGGAAGACGGCAATGAAACGAACGCCCTGGCGTACAAACTGAGCGCGGAAAACTGGGATGCGACTCTTATCGTCACCACGTCCGTGCAGTTTTTCGAGTCGCTGTTCGCCCATCGGCCGTCGCGCTGCCGAAAACTCCATGCTGTTGCAAAAAGCGTCGTCATCCTTGATGAAGCGCAAATGCTTCCTGTCCCTTTTACCAAACCATGCGTGGCGGCGCTCAGAATACTGGCGCAACGGTATGGAAGCTCTGTGGTTCTCTGCACGGCGACGCAGCCGGCCCTGCTGCAATCATCATTTCTTGAAAACGGTTTTCCGCCGGAAGAGGTCCGGAACATCATTGCCGGGTCCGCTCTGGATTCGCTGTTTCATATCTTCAAAAGAACAGAAACGGCAAATGCCGGCATCCTGTCCGACATGGAATTGCGCGACCGGCTGCTCTCCGAAAAACAGGTTCTGTGCATCGTGAATTCCCGCAAACATGCGCGGGAACTCTTTCAGCTTCTGGATGGCGGCGGGGACGCCTTTCACTTAAGCGCGCGCATGACGCCGCATCACAGAAGCCGCACGCTAAACGCCATTCGCAGAAATCTTGAAAACGGCCTTCCCTGCCGGGTCGTCAGCACCTCTCTGATTGAATGCGGCGTGGATATCAGTTTTCCTGTGGTCATACGGGAAAAAAACGGGCTTGACTGTCTTGCGCAATCCGCCGGACGCTGCAACAGAGAAGGAAAAGACGCCGTGGGCCGCGTTTTTTATTTTTCTTCAGACAAAGCCCTGCCGAAACGCGCGGCGGAACTGTCGCGGCGTCGCCGGGCGTTTGACAGCGTCGCTCCCCATTATGACGACCTGTTTTCTCCCGAATGCGTGCAGGCGTATTTTCGCGCCTTATACGCCTCCTGTCCAAGCCTGGATGAAAAAGGCATACTTGCGGCCATGTACGCGGAAAACCCTTCAAGCGCTGTTCCCGGCATCTTCCAGTTTGCGGCCATGGCGCGGGAGTTCCGTTTTATTGATGAACAAACGACAAGCGTCATTGTGGAAAATGAGGATGCAAACGCGCTTGTGCGGCGGCTCAGGGAAGACGACCTGGTATCGCCCGCAACCCTGCGCGCGCTCCAGCGGCATGCCGTGCAGGTTTATACGCATGAATTTGAACTCATGCGTCAGGACGGACGCATAGAAACCATAAAAGAATGCGTGCATATCCTGCGCGGCGGACAGGGGTACAGCGAAAAAACCGGGCTGGATATCGCGCTTGAACAGGGATTGCCGGTGGCGGATTTATTGTTTTAACCGTTCCTTAATGGGACAGGTTTGGTATGGCGGTACGACATCAACAGCCAAGGAGATTCGCATGAAAGGCGTCAAGCTGAAAGTATGTGGCGATTACGCGCTCTTCACGCGCCCTGAAAACAAGGCGGAGCGCATGAGTTACGACGTGCCGACGCCCTCGGCCATGCGCGGCGTTTTGGAGTCCATTCACTGGAAGCCGGCCATTCGTTGGATTATCAGCAAGATTCATGTCCTTAATCCCATTGTTTTCGACAGCATCCGGCGCAACGAAATCGAAAAAAAAGGGCCGGGGCTCAAAGGAGCAATCCCGCCGTTTATCGCGATAGAAGACTGCCGGCAGCAACGAGCTTCGCTGGTTCTCCGCGATGTGGTCTATGTCGTTGAGGCGTTTTTTGAACTGACGGACAAAGCGGGAGCTGAAGACAACGAGGGCAAGCATATCGACATATTCCGCCGCCGGGCCAGAACAGGCGCGTGTTTTCAACAGCCGTACCTTGGTTGCAGAGAGTTCCCGGCCGACTTTTCCCTGCTGGAAGAAGACGCCGATATGCCGGAATCGAAGCTGCGAACCGATGCCCCGCGCGACCTTGGCCTGATGCTCTATGATATTGATTTTTCCCGCGGCATGACGCCGATGTTTTACCGGCCCAGACTGGAAAACGGCATTATTGACGTGGCGCGCTGGAAGAAGGAGACGCTATGTCGTATCTGAGCGAACTGTATCGTTTTTACGAGCGTATGACGGCGGAGCCGGATTCAGGAATGCCGCCGGAAGGCATGACTGCTGAAAACATCGCCTTCGCGCTGGTCATCGGGCGGGACGGCGCCCTGCGTTCCGTGGCGGATTTGCGCGACAGCAAAGGAAAGACGCGGCGCCTCATTGTTCCCGCAAGCGTGTCCCGTTCAAGCAATATAGCGCCCAATTTTCTCTGGGATAAAACAGAGTACGTCTTAGGCGTCGGCAGCGGCGAACCGAAAGAATTGCAAAAAAAAGCCGCTGCCTTCCGCCAATGCCATAAAACCCTGCTTGGCGCATGCGAAGACGTTCATGCGCAAGCCCTGCTGGCTTTTCTGAACAGATGGACCCCGGACGCTTTTGCCGCGCTTGAAGAACGGGACGCCCTGATGGACGCCAATGTGGCGTTTCGTCTGGAAGGGGAAGAGCGTTTCCTGCATGAAGCGCCGGCCTTGAAGGAACTCTGGCTCGCCCATTGGAAAGGAAAAAACAGGGAAACAAATCAGATCGGAATATGTCTGGCGACAGGCCGGCATGAAACGCTCGCCCGCACCCATCCCCTTATTAAAGGAATCCCCGGCGCGCAAACTTCAGGAGCGTCGCTGGTTTCCTTCAATTGTCCGGCCTTTGAATCCTACGGAAAGACGCAAAGCTACAACGCTCCCGTATCCGAACGCGCGGCAAGCGGCTATGCATGCGCCTTGAACTATCTGTTAGCGAAAGAACACCGCCAGATGACGCGCATCGCGGATACCAGCATGATCTTCTGGGCCGACAGCGCGGTTCCGGAAGAAAAACTGCTTGGAGATATTTTCGACCTTGAACCGGCCAGGGCCACAGTCCAGGATGTGGAACAGATAAGACGCCTGAAAGGAATATTGCTGGCCCTGCGGCAAGGCAAACCCCTGAACGAGGCTGACGCGGCGTTGCATTCAGGCGTCCGTTTCTTCATCCTGGGTCTTGCGCCCAATGCCGCCCGCCTGAGCGTGCGCTTCTGGCTTTCCGGCACACTGGGCCGCATATTGCACTGCTGCAGCCGCTGGTATGAGGATCTGGAGATAGAACGTCAGTTTCCGGACAGCGAACCCGAATTCCCGCCGCTATGGCAATTGCTGAACAAAGGCATCGCCGCGCCGGGCCAACAAAACGCAATCCCACCGGAGCTTGGCGGGCAGTTAAGCCTAGCCATGCTGACAGGAAGCAAAATTCCTGAAAGCGTTTTTGCGGCGGTTCTCCGGCGCATCCGCGCAGACAAGGACGACAAAAAAACGCGCAAGATGAACTACTTTCGCGCGGCCCTGATCAAGGCGTATCTATGCCGCAACAAGCATGAGGAAAATGATATGACCACGCTGAATACGGAAGAAACCAATATCGGGTACAGACTGGGCAGACTGTTCGCCCTTTTGGAAAAAGCGCAGAAGGACGCTTTGGGAAACAATGTGAACGCTCCGTTGCGCGAACGCTACATTGGAGCGGCGTCCGCAACGCCGCGCACGGTTTTCCCCATGCTGTTGCGTCTGGCGCAGCACCATGTCGTTAAAGCGAAAAAGAGCCGCTTTCCTTTGTACGACAACTTTTTTGACAAGAAGGCCGCGGAAATTCTCGCAGGCGTGACCGACTTTCCCGCAACGCTGCCTCTGGAAGATCAGGGACGCTTTATGCTTGGCTATTATCACCAGAATAACGATTTTTATCAAAACAAGGCCGATTCTCAGGAAACGGAATACGAAGAATAAGGAGCAGATATGGCCGCCATTACCCATCGCTACGATTTTGTTTTCTTTTTTGACGTTGAAAACGGCAACCCCAATGGCGATCCCGATGCCGGCAACATGCCGCGCATTGACCCGGAAACAGGACGGGGTCTCGTGACGGACGTCTGCATAAAACGCAAGGTGCGTAATTATATCGAACTGGCCAAAGACGGCGAAAAAGGATTCCGCATTTATGTGCAGGAAAAGGCGGTCTTGAATCAACGCCATGCCGAAGCCTATGCCGCCCTGAACCTGAAGCCCACACCCAAGAAGCTTCCCAAAGAGGAAGACAAGGCCCGCGCTCTCACGTCGTGGATGTGCGAACAGTTCTATGACATACGCGCCTTTGGCGCGGTGATGAGCACGGAAATCAACTGCGGTCAGGTGCGCGGGCCTGTGCAATGCGCCTTTGCCCGCAGTGAAGAGCCCATTGTGCCCGCTGAAGTGAGCATCACGCGCATGGCCGTAACCAATGAGAAAGATTTGGACAAAGAGCGAACCATGGGCCGCAAGTTTATCGTGCCGTACGGCCTGTATCGCATGGAAGGCTTTGTGTCCGCTCCTCTTGCGGAAAAAACAGGGTTTTCAGAAGAAGATATGCGCCTGTTTTGGGAGGCGCTGCGCAACATGTTTGAAAACGACCGCTCCGCATCGCGCGGCAAGATGAGCAGCCGCAAACTTTTCGTTTTCCGGCATGAAAAACGCACGGGAAATGCATCGGCGCAACGTCTGTTCGATATGGTGCAGTGCCGCCGCGTGAGCGAAGGGCCGGCACGCAGTTTTGCAGACTACGCCGTCGAGTTGACGGGACATTGCCCCGAAGGCGTCAGCATAGAGGAACAATTGTAAAATGCCCAATATCATGCTGTCCGCGCTCCAGCATTATGCGTTTTGCCCGCGGCAATGCGCGCTTATTCATCTTGAACAGGCATGGCAGGAAAACGAGCATACTGTTCAGGGATGCCTGCTGCACAAAACAGCGCATGGCGGAAAGAACAGGATGCGCGACGGCATAAAGACGGCGACCGGCATTGAGCTTCGTTCCGACAGGCTGGGGCTCCATGGAAAAGCTGATGTTGTGGAATTTCACCAGCATAACGGACAATGGATTCCATATCCAGTTGAGTATAAAAAAGGCGCTCCTCATACAGGCTGCGATGCCGACGAGGTGCAGTTATGCGCTCAGGCGCTCTGTCTGGAAGAAATGCTGCGCATCAATATTGCCGAAGGGGCCCTGTTTTACGGTCAAACGCGCAGGCGCCGTCGGGTTTCCTTTTCTCCCGCCTTGCGGAAACGAACAGAAGAAGTCATTCATGCCGTCCATGCGCTCTTTGCATGCGGAAAAACGCCGCCGCCGCAAAAAAAGCCGTGGTGCGCCTCGTGCTCTTTGCATGAACTCTGCCTGCCTGAACTTTGTACAAACCAGGCGTCTTGTTATGTGCGAAAACTCTGTGAGGATGTTCCATGAAACGGCATCTTAACACGTTATTTGTGACGACGCAGGATGCATGGCTTTCAAAGGACGGGGAATGCGTGGCCGTGTCTCTTTCCGGAAAACATCTGGGTACGGTGCCGCTCCACACACTGCAATCCATTGCCTGTTTCGGCCATGTCTCCTGTAGTCAATATCTTTTGGAGCACTGCGCCAAACTGGGCGTTTCCGTAACGTGGTTCACCGAATACGGGCGATTCATGGCCGCCATGCAGGGACCGGTCACAGGAAACGTCTTATTGCGGCGGGCGCAATACCGTCTGGCGGATTCCCCTGAAGCATCGGCGGAGCTCGCCCGTTTTTTCCTGGTGGGCAAGGTGCGCAACTGCCGCACAATTCTGCAACGGCAGGCGCGGGTTTCCAAAGAGGCGGAACTGACGGCTGCTGCCGACGCCCTGGGGAGAATCTTGCGTAACCTTGCCCAGGAGCATGATCTTGACTTGCTGCGGGGCATGGAAGGCGATGCCGCGCGCAAATACTTCGCGGTGTTTGCATTGCTCATAAAAAAAGAACTGCGCAGCTCCATGCGCTTTAACGGTCGCAGCAAAAGACCGCCGCAAGATGAGGTAAATTGCCTGCTTTCCTTTTTTTATTCTTTATTGGCGCATGATGTCCGCAGCGCCCTGGAAGGCGTGGGGCTTGATCCCGCTGTCGGCTTTTTGCATCGGGAACGTCCGGGAAGGCCCAGCCTGGCATTGGACATGATGGAAGAGTTCAGACCGTATCTTGCCGACAGACTGGCCCTGACGCTTATCAATCGTCAACAGATAACCGCTTCCGACTTTACCTGTACTGAAGTCGGCGGCGTCCTTCTGAAGGAAAAGGCAAGGAAAGCCATTCTCGCGGCATGGCAAGAGCGCAAACGTGAAGAAGTGATGCATCCTTTCCTGGGAGAGCGTATGAGTGTTGGAATGTTATGCCATATGCAGGCAAGGCTTCTTTCCCGTTATCTACGGGGAGATATGGATGCGTATCCTCCTTTTTCCATAAGGTGAACCATGCTGGTGCTGATCAGCTACGACGTCAATACTGAAGATGCGGCCGGCCGTCGCAGATTGCGGCGTATAGCAAAAATCTGCACAAATTGGGGACAACGCGTGCAATTTTCAGTTTTTGAATGTCTTGTGGATAATGCGCAGTGGATACAACTCCGCGCTGCATTGCAGGCGGAAATCGATGAAGAAAAAGACAGCCTGCGGTTTTACTTGCTTGGAAATCACTGGAGAGGCAAGGTAGAACATCTGGGGTGCAAAAAATCGTATGACCCTGAGGGGCCCTTGATTTTCTGATCGAGAACCCTAAACATCGCCCCAATGCCTGCCTGGTTATCGAATATATATTCATTTGCAATCATTGTATAAAATGAATGAAAAAAATTTTTTCCTCTTTTTTTCTAAAAAAATGGGGATATTGTCGAAAACATGAGCATACTATCGTGAAATATCAGACGATATTGGACAAACAGTCGCGCCCCACGCGGGCGCGTGGATTGAAACAAAAGTCTCGTAATCGTCCTTCTGCTGAGCTTCGGTCGCGCCCCACGCGGGCGCGTGGATTGAAACATAATTGATTTTAACGCCAAGGGTACCCGGCGTGTCGCGCCCCACGCGGGCGCGTGGATTGAAACAAGCGTGTTGACCGGAGCGCTTGCGGTCGTCGTGTCGCGCCGCCCGCGGGCCCGTGGATGGAAACTGTGCCATCAAAAAAGGGCGGTTCAAAAATCAGAGTCGCGCCCCACGCGGGCGCGTGGATTGAAACAAAAGACTCGCAATCACCCTTCGGACGAGCTAGGGCGGCGCCCCGCCCGGGCGCGAGAGTGGGAAGATAACGGAGGTCAACGCAACGGGTACCAG
>CALUUT010000075.1 GCA_944324045.1 uncultured Desulfovibrionaceae bacterium
GCCAAGGGAAATATAGCCGATGGCGTCTTTATCCTTTGCCACTGCCGAGAGGACCGCGCCGGTTCTTCTGGGAGCGCCGGGAGACGCGGCTCTGGCTGAAAAATATGCCCGGCACGCTGATGCGCCCAGCCTCAACCTCATAGGTAAAACCGACTTGCCGACGCTTGCGGCAGTACTGCGCGAATGCCTGCTCCTGGTCACAAACGATACAGGAACCATGCATCTTGCGGCAGCCGTAGGCGTCCCTGTCCTTGCGCTGTTTCTGGCCACCGCTCAACCGTGGGATACCGGGCCCTATCTTGACGGCTGTCTGTGTCTTGAACCAGACATGCCATGCCATCCCTGCGGCTTTGACGCGCCATGCCCGCATGTCCGGCCTGATGAAAAAACGTCTCCGTGCCGTCTTAAAATCAGTGTGGACACAGTATTTAATTATATCCAAAAATGGTTGAAAGACGGCATCTGGCAGAGCATAAGCCAAAACGGAGAGGCCAGAGCCTGGGTTACCCTGCTTGAACGAAACAACCCTGGTTTCATGGACCTGCGCTCCATAAGCGGCCATGATCAGGACGAACGCACTCTGTGGCTTCGTGCGCAACGCGGCTTTCTTGAAAGTTTTCTGGATGCGCCTCCTGGGAAAGCGCCCTTCTTTCCGGATTTGTCCGATTCTTTGCGCGCCGCCGTATCCCCCACCGCGGAACAGGCTGCCGCACTTTTGCATTTGCTTGCAGAACAGGGCGCGGCGCTGTCCCATTCCCCCGTTCCCATTCTCAAGAAACGTTTCCTTGCCACATGGCAAAAAATCCAGACGCTTTGGAACGAAAGCCCCTGGTTTACCGCTTTGGCGCATCTGTGGCTGTGCGAAACCCAGGATGCCGGCGATGATCTTGAAGCGGTGCTGAACATCGCGCAACGGTACCGCGCCTTGATGCTTCATCTCAAATAATTTTCCTCTGTCGCATTCCTGGCGTTCGTCCGCATTCCGCTATAAGGACGCCGTCTTTTATTCCAAAGACAATCACCCGGAAAATAAATCCCTCTTTTTTGGCATCAAAATTGCTTTTCATAAAAGGCAAACACAAATCTTTCCCTTTGGAAGCATGGAGGAGGAAATTTTTATGATTATTATAGACGGGCGCCAGACCGAAATGAAACTCAACTCTTTTGCCAACCTTGAAGAACTCCTTGTCAAGGCCATGCAGGAACCCTGTCTGGAAAATCGCATTGTCACAGACGTCAAGGTCAATAAAGAAAATTTTTCCGAAATCTATCCGCACCAGGCTGAAGACATTGATTGCCACAGTATTGAAACCGTGGAAATCATCAGCATGGATATTGACGACATGGTCATCAATATTATGGAAGAATTAAACAAGGTCGTGCGGCTTATGAACAGCGGTTCCAGTCAGGTAGCGACGCTGTTCCGCCAGGCTGACGATGCGGAAGCGCTTGAACTGTTTCAGGATCTTCTGGACGTGACCCGCAATTTCCTCAGTATGATCGGCCTGCTGCGCAGTGAATATGCGATTCCGCAAACAGAAGCCTTCACTGAAAACGTGGAAATTATTTCCAACCTGTTCGGTGAAATGACCGAAGTACTGGAACATGAAGATTGGGTGTTGCTTGCGGATCTTCTTGAATATGAATATCTTCCCGCCACAAATGAATGGTTGCGCATTCTTTCGGAAATGACGGAAAAAATTAAATATTCCATGGGGAAATGACATGCATCCGAGCATTTCTCTGGCAGAAGAGGCGCTCGCCGTGGCTCGACGCGAACTGAGCCTTCTTGATGAAGGGGACATGGGCGCTATCGAGGCCGCTGCGGAAAGACGCATGCGCCTGCTGGACGGCGCATGGAAACAACGCTCAGATGACTGCGCTGAAGAGCTGGGCAAACGTCTTGAAGTCATGCGCGGCCTTCAGAAGCAAATGATTCAAAAGGCGCAGAAACTGCACGATTCGCTTGCGGCAGAGCTTAAAGACATGCGACGCCGAAATACGCGTCAAAAAGGATACCAGCAGGCCTGTTCAAATCCGTATCCCGATATTCCTGTATTCATCAGCCGCCGAAGCTAGACATATGCCGGGAAAAGACTGCTCTTTCCAGGGGGAGCCGGCCAAACATTGCCGGTTTCCCCTGGAAAATATTTCTGTTTGGCGCATGCCGTAAAATTTGGCAGCCTTCAGTCTATTTTTGCCTGTACCGCAAGACATCCAATGATACAGGATGATGCCGCGGGCCTTCGGTCTCAAGATATTCAAGAAACTTCCGGCGGCTGTCCTCATTTTCAAATTCAAATCCCATGAGCCCGCGGCCAATCTGTTCGCCGCTGTTGGCATAGTTGAAGTAGCAGATATTGCCGAAACGGGCGGCCTGGGTCATAAATTCAAAAAGCGCGCCCGGCCGTTCCGGGAATTCAATAATCGCGATATACGGCAGCTTAAACAGCGACGGCTGGCAGCTCACAATGCGGAACGCCACATCTTCCCTGTTGGTGACGTCCTGAAACGTAAACCGGCAGTCCCGGAGGCGCTTTTCCAAAGCCGCCAGCGACATGTCGTTTACATCAAATCCCAGCACCGGGAACGCGACCTCATCATCAACCTTGCCATAAATAAAATCCACGATATTGATATCAAGGTCGTCCATTTTCATCAGCAGGTCCAGCATGGCCCCGGCACGTTCCTGCAACTTGATCTCAAAATACCGCGTGCTCGAAAGCCCAATGCCCGCGCGCCTTGAAATCCAGGACAAACGGGAAAAATCCATGTTCGCGCCGGTGAGAATGGCCAGCGCGGACTTGCCCGCGAACTCATTTTTACGCTTTAAAAAGCCGGCGACACCCATCGCGCCGGACGGCTCAGGCATGGTTCTGGCCGTTTCCCATAACACCTGGGCCGCCGCGCACACGTCATCATTAGACACTGTCATAAATTCATCAATAAATTCACGACAATATTCAAAAGTGACTTCTCCGGCCTTTTTAACCGCGGTTCCATCGCAAAAGATATCAATATTATCCAAAACCACCGGATGCCCATTTTTGACGGCCGCCGCCATGGAAGCTTGATTTTCTCCCTCCACGCCCACAATATGGATATCCGGACAATATGTTTTGAGCGCGCATGCGACGCCTGCCGCCAAACCGCCGCCGCCGATCTGCAAAAACACGATATCAGGTTTGACCGCGGCCATGATTATTTCATCGCCGATGGTTCCCTGACCGGCCATGACCAGGATATCGTCGTATGCCGGAATATACAGCGCGCCGCTTTCCTGCGCTGCTTTTTTGGCGGCCTGGGATGATTCGTCATAATTATCGCCGGTTATGACGATTTCCACATTCGCTCCGCCATGCCGGGCGACTTCGCGGGCCTTCATTTTCGGCACGGATCTGGGCATGAAGATACGCGCATGGCACCCAAGCTTTGCCGCCGCAAGAGCGATTCCCTGCGCGTGATTGCCCGCAGACGCCGCCACGACGCCTTTTTCCAGGGCCTCCTTGGACTGGGCGGCCATCATATTATAAGCGCCGCGCCATTTATAGGCATGAATAGGGGAAAGATCTTCACGTTTAAGAAAAAGCGTCGCGCCGTTATCAAGACTGTATCGCTCAAGCGGCGAAGGACTGGAGACCTGATACACACGGCTTCGCGCATGCATGATCTGCTGAAAAAGCATTTCTTTATTCACCATGACTGCACCTTTATCACATTGCAAATAACAATTGCCATTGTGGAAAAGCCTGACCCGAAAGGGGGATATGCAAACAAGAGCATACAAGGAAATTCGGCATGCACGGCTCTTTCCCGGCGCACGAAATGCCGCTTTGCAAAAAACTCAACTGCGCCGAAACAAATTCCGGCGCAGTTGCAGGCATTACAAGAAAAAAATGAATCGCTAAATGGCGGACAGGGATGAAAATTCCTGTTCCGTCAAAAGCCGGTCAAGATCAAGCAGGATAAGCAATCTGTCGTGCAGCTTGCCCACGCCGCGCATATATTCGGAGCCGATGCCCGCGACAACGGCCGGCGGCGCTTCCACTGTGGATTCAGGAATGCGCAGCACCTCCGACACCGCATCCACGACAAAGCCCACGACCTGCCCCTGCAGGTCCATGACCATTATCCGCGTGTTGTTGTCGCGCCGGCAACCGGCCATGCCGAAGCGCTTGCGCATATCTATGACCGGAATGACCTTGCCGCGCAAATTAATCACGCCTTCGACAAACTGCGGCGCATTGGGCACCTTAGTGATGGGCATCATCCTGATGATTTCCTGAACCTTCAGAATATCGACCCCAAACTCTTCCGGCCCCAACTTGAACGTGACCAGTTGAATAAGGTTTGAATCTTCCGTAGAACTGCGAACCGTCGTCGCGTTATCCATGTGGTTGCCTCGCTTCACGTCAAGAGGTACATCACGCCTTGCACATCCACTCTCACGCGGCCGTGCGCCCCGCGTGCTTTCTTATGCTTCTGCCGGCCGCATGAAACCTCGCCTGCCGCGAAAACAACACGGCCATACGCCTTC
This sequence comes from uncultured Desulfovibrionaceae bacterium, assembly GCA_944324045.1. GTDB lineage: Bacteria > Desulfobacterota > Desulfovibrionia > Desulfovibrionales > Desulfovibrionaceae > CALUUT01. The sequence goes on from CALUUT010000075.1 coordinate 4,538, forward strand.
CCGCTACCGCCTAAGCAATATAATCTATTGCGAACACTGTATAATGTCAATCCTGAGCGTAGCGGATGAAACCAGTCGCCAGCCGATGCCGCGCAATCTGAAACATTGCGGTATCGCGGAATTCGGCATATATATCATCACGCCGGATGCATTTCTCCGGCGGCAGCGCTTTCTTCTCGAACCTTTGCCCTGGAAGTGGCCTTTATGCTGTACTTTGTCGGCAGTGTTCTTTTACTTATTTTCGGGTATCTTTTTTACGGCGCGTTTGTCGCAAAGATTTTCGGCGCGGACGCGCGGCGGTCGACTCCGGCTCACGTCAATCCTGACGGCGTCGATTACGTTTTGATGCCGCGGTACAAAATATTTCTCATTCAGCTTCTCAATATCGCGGGTCTTGGACCGGTCGTCGGTCCATTGCTTGGCGCGCTTTACGGGCCTGCGGCTCTGCCCTGGGTCGTATTCGGATGCATTCTCGGCGGCGCGGTTCATGACTACTGCGCGGGCATGATTTCATTGCGCTGGAACGGAGCGTCCTACCCTGAGATCATCGGACGCAATCTTGGATTGCCGGTACGCCGGTTTATGGAAGTCTTTTCCGTTTTGTTCATGATCCTGGTGGGCGCGGTATTCGTGCTCGGTCCGGCGGAACTGCTCTCTTCCCTGACCTCCACCAATAAGCTTATATGGATTGCGGCCATTTTCGCCTATTATTTTCTTGCCACCATTTTGCCCATTCATGTGGTCATCGGCCGAATCTATCCTTTTTTCGCCGCGCTGCTGCTCATCATGGCCATAGGACTAATGGGGGCTTTGATCATTAAGGGTTATACCTTGTTTCCCAATGCGGACTTTTTCGTCAATCAAAACCCGAACGGAGAACCTCTGTGGCCCTTGCTTTTCATAACCATCGCCTGCGGCGCAATCAGCGGCTTTCACGCCACGCAGTCGCCCATGATGGCCCGCTGTCTTGGAAATGAAACCCACGGGCGCTCCATTTTTTATGGCGCCATGATAGCCGAAGGCCTGCTTGCGCTTATCTGGGTCACGCTTGGGGTGTCTTTCTACGAATCGCCGCAAGCCCTGAACGCCGTCATTCAAAAAGGCGCGCCCAATCTTGTCGTGGAAAGCATCTCCAAAGAGCTGCTCGGGTCTGTAGGCGGAGTTCTTGCCATTCTCGGCGTCATCGTGCTGCCCATAACAAGCGGAGATACCGCCTTTCGCAGCGCGCGGCTCATGCTTGCGGACGCCTTTCACTTTCAGCAGGGCCCCATGCTCAAACGCCTGATTGTCGCCGTGCCTCTGTTCGCCATGGGCATCGGGCTCACCATGTTTAATTTCACAAAAATATGGAGCTACTTCGGCTGGTCGAACCAGGCCATGGCCTGCGTCACCCTGTGGGCCATTTCCGTATATCTGGCGCGACGGAAAAAACTGCACTGGATTACATCTCTTCCGGCTGCGTTTATGACCGTTGTTTGCGTCACCTTCCTCTTATATGCGGAAATAGGATTCAACCTGCCCATGAATATCTCCACATGGTGTGGAATCGGCATGGCGCTCATCGCTTTCGCGGCCTTTCTCAAGTGGAGCCGGACGGCGCCAGCCAAAGACGAAAACGTCGGCTGACCGGCTGTCGCAAAACCCAATAACGCACTTTTACAACAAACAGATGAGGAACCATGAGCCTGAATGACTTCAATACCTTGATAAAAAAACTGGAAAACACCATGGGACTGAACAGCGTAGAACATGAGTCCGGATATTGCTGCATTGAGGTGGATAATGGCCTGATATTCCATTTCCAGTATCAAGAGGCCAGGGACAGCCTCTATCTGTTCTGTGAAGTCGGAAACATTCCGCAAACCGGCGCCGAAAGTTACTGTCAGGAACTGCTTGCCGCGAACCTTGCGGGAGCGCAGTCCGGTTGCGGCACGTTCGCTCTTGAACAGGAAACCATGACGGTCCTTCTCACCCTGGAAATCCCTCTTGTCGCCATAAACGCCTCTTGTTTCCGTAAACGCCTGGACGGCATGGCCCTCCATGCCGAACGGCATCAGGGCATGCTTTTCAAGGAAACTCCGCCCGACTCTCTTTCTTGCTGCATCGCAGAAGCGGAATGACCCATCAACCCCCCAAAATATAATCCTGATGTTTTTTCCATAAGAGACTTGACATACCGTCGCCGCCTTTCGCTCCATCGCGCTAAACCGCTAATTAATCCGCTCCGCACGCTTCCGCATTACCAAGAATCATGCCTGACTTCTTCATGGCGCATAACAAATAATCCCCACAAGATACATTTTCCCTTAACAGGCATATATAATTATATAAAGCTATATTTTATAAAACTCTTTATAATTAATAAAAGATATGTTACAGGAATCCAGTATGCGCCTTGCATCCATTGGTTTTATCCACAAATAACCAATACATGCTTATTTTATGGAATGCCAGCCAGATCGATTTCAACAAGAGGGTACGTATTATGTCCGTACATACGCCGGAAACACATTATGAGGCTATCCGCCGAAGAGGAATAAGCCGCCGGGATTTTCTCAAATTTTGCACCATGACCGCCGCCTTTCTTGGACTGTCGCATTCCATGGGCGCCAAAATCGCCCAGGCCCTGGAAACGAAGCCGCGGCTGCCCGTTATATGGATCAACGGCCTTTCCTGCTCCTGCTGCACGGAATCCTTTATCCGCTCCTCGCACCCTCTGGCCAAAGATATTATCCTGGCCATGATTTCCCTGGATTACAACGACACCATCATGGCGGCCGCTGGCGATCAGGCTATGGCCGCGTTTGAGGAAACCATCAAAAAATACAGGGGCAATTACATACTGGCCGTTGAGGGCAACCCGCCTTTTGGAGAAGAAGGAATGTTCTGCATCGACGGCGGCCGCCCTTTCCTACACAAGCTTGAAACCGGCGCGGCCGGCGCCAAGGCTGTGGTCGCCTGGGGCAACTGCGCATCCTGGGGCTGCGTCCAGGCGGCGCGTCCAAACCCCACGCATGTGCGCCCCGTGCACAAGGTCATCCATGACAAACCAGTCATCAAGATTCCGGGCTGCCCGGCCATTCCCGAAGTCATGAGCGCGCTTGTGGCGTATATCGTGACCTTTGACAGTCTGCCGGACGTGGACGGAGAAGGACGTTTCGCCTCTTTTTACGGCAAGCATGTACATGATCAATGCGTGCGGCGAGCCCATTTTGATGCGGGCGAATTCGTGGAGTCCTGGGACGACGAGGGCGCGCGCAAAGGATATTGCCTCTACAAAATGGGCTGCAAGGGGCCGACGACCTTCAACGCCTGCCCGGCCACGCGCTGGAACAACGGCGTGTCCTATCCCATTGAATCCGGACACGGCTGCCTTGGTTGCGCCGAACAGGGATTCTGGGATCAGGGATCCTTTTACTCGCGCATCATGGATATCCCGGCATTTGGAACCATGGCCACCGCTCAGACCATTGGCAAAGCCGTCGGCGGCGTGGTTGTTGCGGGCGTGGCCGTACACGCCGCGCTAAGCGCCGTTTCACATCTTAAAAAAACACGCTGTGAAAAAGAAGCGGCTCAACTGGAAGCGGAAGATATCGCGACGACGAATGCGGACGCTGAAACCTCGCTCAAAACGAAAAATGCGGCTTTGACTGAAAACGAAGCGTCTACGGATGCAGGCCAGGCGGCGTCGCAGGCGCATACACATTCCAAGAAAGAAGGTAACGAGTCATGAGCTATGAATACAGCACCCAAGGTTTTACCGTCAAAAACTCCGGGCGCCGCATTGTCGTTGATCCGATAACGAGAATTGAGGGGCATTTGCGCTGCGAAGTCAATATCGACGAAAACAATGTGATCACGAATGCGGTTTCATGCGGCACCATGTTCCGGGGCATCGAACTTATTCTGCAAGGGCGCGATCCACGGGACGCCTGGGCCTTTACGGAACGCATTTGCGGAGTGTGCACCGGAACCCATGCCTTAGCTTCGGTGCATGCGGTTGAAGATGCGCTTGGCATTGAAATTCCCGACAACGCGAACAGCATCCGCAATCTCATGCAGCTTTGCCTTTGGTATCACGATCACCTGGTGCATTTCTACCAGCTTGCCGGACTGGACTGGATTGATGTGGCTTCAGCCGCCAGGGCGGACCCCAAAAAAACATCGGATTTGGCGATAAGCCTCTCGCCCTGGCCCAATTCCTCGCCCGGCTATTTTGCGGAATTGCGTTCCACCCTGCAAAAAATTCTTGAATCCGAACAGCAGGGCATCTTCCGTAACGGATACTGGGGCAACCCATCCTATAAACTGCCGCCCGAAGCCAATCTCATGCTTGTGGCCCATTATCTGGAAGCCCTTGATTTTCAACGCGACGTGGTCAAAATCCATACGGTCTTCGGCGGCAAAAATCCACACCCGAACTGGCTTGTGGGCGGCGCGCCCTGCTCGCTCAACGTCGATGCCCCCGGCGGCGCGGACGTCATCAATAATGAACGCCTGGAACTGGTTCAAAAAGTCATCAGCGATTGCCGGACTTTTGCGGAACAGGTGCTCATGCCGGACAGCATCGCGCTTGGCCGGCTATACAGAGATTGGTGCTTTATCGGCGGCGGACTCGCCAAACAATCCGTGCTGGCCTATGGCGCGTTTCCGGACATAGCCAATGACTATTCAGGCAAAAGCCTGCTTGTTCCAGGCGGAGCAATCATAAACGGCAACTTCAATGAAGTGTTGCCGGTTGATCTGCATGATCCGGAACAGATTCAGGAAGTGGTAGACCACGCATGGTATAAATACCCGCAGGACGTGCATAGCCTTCCGCCATTTGAGGGCGTCACGGAGCCTTTTTTCGAGCTTGGAAAACACACTGTGGGCGACAGAACGGATATTAAACAGCTTGATGAAACAGCGCGCTATTCCTGGATTAAAACCCCACGCTGGCGCGGCCACATGATGGAAGTGGGGCCGCTTGCCCGGCTGCTTGTGGCCTATCATCAAAACAGCCGGGATACCGTGGCGCGGGTCGATGATATCTGCGCCCGCATAGGCATCCCGCTTGAAGGGATGCAATCCACAATAGGCCGTATTGTAGCCCGTTCCTACGAAGCGCTCTGGGCTTCGGAAATGGCTCAATATTTCCTGGACAGACTGAACGCCAACATTAAAAATGGAAACACCGCCACGGCGAACACAAAACTCTGGGAACCCTCTTCCTGGCCGGACACGGCGAAAGGCGTGGGCTTTACCGAAGCCCCACGCGGCGCGCTCGGTCACTGGCTGGTCATCAAGAATCAAAAAATCGAACGATATCAGTGCGTCGTGCCTACGACCTGGAATGCCGCGCCCAGAAGCGCTTCCGGGCAGCTTGGCCCCTACGAAGCAGCGCTTATGGGCACAAAAATGGCTATTCCGGACCAGCCGCTTGAAATACTGCGCACCCTTCACAGTTTTGACCCCTGCCTTGCCTGCGCCACACACGTCATTGGTCCGGACGGCAACGAGCTTGCCGAAGTGCGGCTGGAATAGGCATTCCACAAAAGGGGGATACGGTATGGATATGTTGCACATACGTCCACGTCCCGGCCAAGGCGTATATGTCTTTGAATTTCCCGTGCGCATATGGCACTGGACAATGGCGCTTGCCGTGTTCGCGCTGTTCATCACAGGACACTTCATTGGCAAGCCCTTGCACACGCTTTCCGGCGGCGCCGACGATCTGTTCTATCTCGGCTACACCATCATGGCCCATTATATTGCGGCATTTATATTAATTATCGGCATGGTCTGCCGCATTATCTGGGCCTTTTTCGGCAATGCCGCGTCACGCCAGATATTTTTGCCGCGCGTCTGGGACAAGGATTGGTGGGCTGACCTGAAATCCGATATCAAATGGTATCTGTTCCTGTCTAAAGAACCCAGAATTCATATGGGGCATAACCCGCTTGCCCAACTTGGCATGGGCGTGTGCGTGCTGGATATCGTCCTCATGTGTCTGACCGGCCTTGGCATCTATCAATCCAAAACCGGCGACGAGTTCTTTCATCTTTTTCGTTTTGTACAGGATTTCGCCTACTGGACCGGCGGCAACGTCATCGACCTTGTCGTCTGGCACAGAATAGGCATGGTCATTCTTGTGGCCTTTGTAATTCTTCACCTGTACATGGTCATTCGTGAAGAGCTCATGGGTCAGACGACCCTCATATCGACCATGGTCAGCGGCTTTCGTCTGGTCCGCGCCGCCAAGACGGCCAAGGAATCAGCCAAACGGCAATAACGCGCCCTTGAAAAAAGGAGGCTCGCCATCAGCGACCTCCTTTTTTTCGCTCAAGCGCCGCCCGCGTCCAGCCGTCATATCAGACGGACACGCCATAGTTTCAAACGCCATAAGGATTTTCCATGACGCACTCCCTGAAGCAACGCATCATTATTCTCGGACTGGGCAATATCCTGTGCGGCGACGAGGGGTTTGGGGTCCGTGCCGCTGAACGCCTCTACGCGAAATACGATTTCCCGGAATGGGTCTCCATTGTTGACGGCGGGACGCAGGGGCAAACCCTGTATCCCTTTGTAGAGGAAGCGGACAGACTCCTGATTTTTGACGCCGTGGACTTTGGCCTTATGCCCGGTCAACTTGTGGTCAAAACGGACTCAGGCGTGCCGGTTTGGCTTTCAGCGCGCAAAATGAGCGTCCATCAAAACAGTTTTTCCGAAGTGCTCGCCCTGGCACGGCTAAAAAACGTGTTGCCGCAGGAAATCATTCTAATCGGCGTGCAGCCTGTGGATATGACATATGGCGCGGGCCTGACAGACATAGTGAAATCCCGGCTTCCGGAAGCGTCCGAACTGGGGCTGAAACAACTGCATTCCTGGGGAGTCGTTCCGGAAAAAACTCAAGCTCAGAAATCACTCAATGCGCCTTCCGTTTCCATGACGAACTATGAGGCTCATCCGGGACGCTGTCATGCACCGGAACCCTCTGTTTTTCGCACAAAGTTTTGACGGTTTATCTGGGAACAGGCCGCGCGGTCCGCACCTGAGCGCGTTCCCCGGCATGGTCCCACTCCACGGTGATCTGTCCGCTCATAGCGGTGGTAAGAAGCGATATGCCGCGCGCGTCCAGGGCCTGGCGCACGGCGGCGGAAGGAAAGCCCCAGGCGTTGCGAAAGCCGCAACTGGCTATGGCCGCATCCGGCCGCACCGCGTCGTAAAACGCCGGCGACATGCTGGACGCCGCTCCATGATGCGGCAGCACCAGGATTTC
>CALUUT010000076.1 GCA_944324045.1 uncultured Desulfovibrionaceae bacterium
GTTCTTATAATAGCAAATACTTATATTGAATGCTAAACCATGCTTTATAAGCATGAAAAAGTCTGTTAGAGTCCGGCCGAGGTCAGGGATGAAGAGCCGGAAAGCCCGGCGCGGCATAAAGCATGGAGAAAGGGCATGGAGTTGCGCGTTCTGCGGTATTTTCTGGCCGTGGCAAGGGAAGAAACCATATCCGGGGCGGCGCAGGCCCTGCATGTCACGCAGCCCACGCTTTCCCGGCAGATAAGGGATCTTGAGGAAGAACTGGGGAAGACGCTGTTTTTGCGCGGGAAAAGGCGCATTGCCCTGACAGAGGACGGCATGTTTTTCCGCAGGCGGGCGCAGGAGATTGTCGAACTGGCGGACAAGACCGCGTCCGAGTTGCGTCTGGCGGAGCCGGATATCTGCGGGGACGTTTGGATTGGCGGCGGGGAAACAGAGGCCATGCGCGTCATCGCCCGCGCGGCGCAACGCATCCGGGCGGTTCATCCGCATATGTTCTTTCATGTTTTCAGCGGAAACGCGGAGGAAGTCGCCGAACGTCTGGACAGGGGGCTTGTGGACTTCGGAGTGTTCGTCGGGTCTGCGGACATGGCGAAATATGACTTCATCAAGCTGCCCGTAAAGGATGCCTGGGGCCTGCTTATGCGCAAAGACAGCCCTTTGGCGGCAAAGGCCGCGATACGCGCCGGGGATATGTCCGGATTGCCGCTTCTTTGCTCCCGGCAGCCCATGGTCGAAAACGAGCTTTCCGGATGGATGGGCGCGGACTATGAAAAGCTTGATATCGTGGCGACGTACAATCTGCTGTACAATGCTTCGCTGATGGTGGAGGAAGGAGTCGGATACGCCCTGTGTCTGGACAACATCGTCAGAACGACCGGTGAAACCCCGCTTTGTTTCAGGCCTCTGGAACCTCGGCTGGAAGTGGATGTGAATCTCGTCTGGAAAAAATATCAGGTTTTTTCAAAGGCCGCGGCAGCCTTTCTCGCGGTTCTTCAGCGGTTGGCCGCCGCCTGACGGATGCGGGCGGCCAACCGTTTTCTGGCCGGAGTCGGGGGCTGGAAAAACGCTGGAAGAGGGGCGCTTATGCGCCGGACGTCCGGGCGCGTTTTTTGAATCTGAGGAAAAGATAGGCGCTGAATGAGAGCAGAGAGCAGATCAGCATGGTGGTTCCAATGGCGAAGACGCTTTTTTCAGGGGTCGCGTCAGCCAGGCGGACGACAAGGTAGCTTGCCAGCGAGGCCATGCCCATTTGCAGGCTGCGCATAAGCCCCGTGGCCGAGCCCACGATATCCGGAACAGGCGTCAGGGCCTCATGAATGGAATTTGGGGTGTTGAGCCCAAAGGCGAATTCGTTCATGCTCGCCCCGATTACAATAAGGGCGATGCCCGTGAAGCCCATCCAGGGCCAGAAAAAGAGCGTCAGCGCGGAAACGAGAATGAAGGCGAAACCGGTATTGAACTGGGCGTAGGTGGCGACGCCCCTGCGGCTTAAAAAAGCGCTTAAAAAAGCGCCTATCATCATGCAGGACGACGTGCAGAAAAAGATCATCGAGTATGTCGTCGAATCCATTTTGAAATATTCCTGAAAGGCCAGCGAAGAGCCGGACACAAAGGCGAAGACCGCGCCAAAGGTGAATATGTAGGTCAGCGAGGCGGACAGGTAGACCGGGTTCGTCAGAAGCCTCAGATAGTTTTTGCCGATGGTTCGCGGAGCGATGCTCTGCCGGCGGCTGAGGGGCAGCGATTCCCTGAAGCGGAAGATGGTGTAGAGCAGAAGAATGAACGAGGCGGCGCCTAAAAAGGCGTAAATCATCCGCCAGCCGAACGAGATGTAGATGATGTTGCCCAAAAAAGGAGCGAGCAGGGGCGCAAAGCCCAATATGGCGTTGACCTGTCCCTGATAACTGCGCGCGATATCGCCTTCAAGCAGGTCGCGGATAATCGCGGTGGGCATGACCACGGAAAAGCCCGCGCCAATGCCCTGAATGACGCGGAAAAACAGCATGACGGACATGGAAGGCGCGAACGTGCAGCCGATGGAGGAGACGAGCAGGGCGCTTAATCCCATTAAAATAATGGCCCGGCGGCCAAAACGGTCGGAAAGCGGGCCGCAGATCAAAGGCGCGATGCTGAAACCCGCCAGAAAGACTGTCAGCGTGAGCGCCCCGCTGCCTTTTGGCACATGAAACGCCGTTTCCATGGCCGGGAACGCGGGAAACCCTATGGCCGTTCCAAGGGCGTTGAGACCGGAGAGCGTGGACAGGTAAATCAGAAATCCAATGGACCGGACATCTTTTTTCCCTTGAGGAGCGGGAGACTGAGGGCCGCGGCGTTCGTTCATGGTCTTCTCCATGACTTTCGCCCTTTTCATTTCACAGACTTACGTTGTCCTTTAGCAGATGCGCGCCATGCGCTGAATACGTCTTTGGACTTACTGGGGAGCGCCGGAAACGGGCGGTCCGGTATTTTTCAGCGCAAGCCGGGCGTTGAAGGGGCTGCATACTCCCCTTTTTCAGGGGCTCTGGCGCGGGAGCGCCGAACCTGCTATAGCGGCGTGGCCGCGGGTCATGTTTAAAAGGAGAAGCTGAGTTTATGGATGTTGCGATTCGGGCATACCGGGATGATGACATTGTTTCCATGATGGAAATCTGGAATGAGGTGGTGCTGGAAGGAAACGCCTTTCCGCAAAAGGAGCCGCTGAGCGTTGAGGAAGCCAGGGCGTTTTTTGCCAGCCAGAGTTTTACGGGCGTTGCGGAGAAAGACGGCGCGCTTGTGGGGCTTTATATCCTGCATCCGAACAATGTGGGACGTTGCGGGCATTTGTCCAATGCAAGCTATGCGGTCAAGTCCGGTTTGCGGGGGGCGCGCATCGGCGAAAAGCTTGTGCGGCACAGTCTTGCCAAGGGCCGGGAGCTTGGCTTTCGCGTGTTGCAGTTCAACGCTGTGGTGAAGACCAATCACGGCGCGATTCATCTTTATGAAAAGCTGGGTTTCGTGAGGCTTGGCACAGTGCCGCAGGGCTTTTTGCTGGATGATGGAACCTATGAAGATATTGAGCTTTTTTATCATGTGCTGTGACAGAGCAATAAGACAGCAAAGCGCCCATCTGATGCCCAGCCCGAAAGGCCCGGGGTGGGGCTGTATGGTTTTTGGCCTTTGCTCTCAAGCCGCAGAGGAAGAGAGATGAAAAAGAACGGAGCAGGATGGTTTTCCTGCTCCGTTCTTTTTTGCCCGGCCCGTTTCGGCCGGTATAAAAATATCCGGCGCGGCAAGAACGCTTGAGGGATTTGCGTTCGACAAAACGCCGCGCCGGAAGAGGGAGGCTGCTTCATGCGCGTGCATAGCGCATTTTCCGGTCTGGAAACGTTCAAAAATTCCGGGACGCTTCAGTTTGGCTTTCGCTGGCTGCGTCCGCGGCCAGTCAGTGGAAGTCGGAACGCAGTTCCGGAAAATATCTTTGTTCAAAATCATAGATGCTTATGGGTTTTGAAAAATAATATCCCTGTCCGTAATCGCAGTTGTATATTTTGAGCAAATTCAGTTGCTGTTCGCTTTCTATGCCTTCGGCGACGGAAGAAATGCCTTCAATATCCATGCATAGTTGAATGCAGTGCTTTGCGACCATCCGGGAACGATTATTGATGCAAAGAGAAGCGATGAGCGATTTGTCCAGCTTGAGGCAGGTGAATTCAATATTCGCCAATATGGAGAAATTGCAGTATTTGGAGCCAAAATCGTCCAGCGACAGGCTGAATCCTTCTTTTCGGAGTTTATACGAGACGACTTTAAGGGATTCGGGGTTTATGGCGCCGATGCTTTCAGTCACTTCGATATCAATGAGATTGCAGGGGACGTCGTAAAGGGCGCATACCGAAGAGAGTTTTTCCACGATATTATGCTCCATGAGCGTCAGCCTGGAGAGGTTTACAGAAACAGGGACCGTTTTTGCGGCATGGGTTCGCCAACGTTTGATGGTCCTGCATACCTGATGCAGGACAAAAAAGTCTATGTGGCGGATTAGAAGTTCCGACTCCAGAAGAGGAATGAACTTCATGGGCGGAACAAGGTCTCCATTATGGTCAAGTTTGCGTATCAACGCCTCGGCGCCGCCAAGCTCGCCGGATTTGAGAGAAATTTTGGGTTGGAAATGGACGAGAAATTCTCCGTGCTCCAGTCCGCGCAAGGTTTCTTCCATGATGGAGGAATGGTGCAGGGCGCGTTTGCCCAGCGTATTTTTGTAATACGACTGCTTTTCAATGTACATAAGCTCGTCTGCATACTTGATGAACGCTTCGATATCCTCCACGGACTTTTCCCAGGCGATGCCGCACGAAACATGGCAGTCCGGCGTTTCCGCGAGTTTGCGGCGCAGAAGATGCGCCTTTTCAGTGAATTCCTCTTTGGATAAGCCGGGACACAGGATGATGAATTCATCGCCGCCTGTGCGAAAGGCGTCGCCGCCGAAAATGTCATGCAGGATATTGGCGATTTTGACGAGTATCTGATCGCCGTAATCATGGCCGAAGGCGTCGTTTGCGGCTTTTAAGCCGTTTATGTCGATGAACGCGACGCCGAAATCATGCGTTTCATCAGCAGTCATCTTTCGCAACGCCGCAATATATTTATTTCTGTTCCCAAGGCCGGTCAGCGAATCCGTAAGGCTTAACTTTTCAAGGTATGTTTTGGTCCGCTGCTTTTCCATGTAGCTTTTTATGAAATATCCTACAGATTTCAGCAACAGGGTGTCCCCAAAGGCGTAACGCGGATTGTCCACCCCAAGGCACCCTACAATCTGACCTTCATCCATGATGGGCGCAGCCATCAGGGATTCAATGCCTTGCGCATGAAGGGTCTGGTATTCAGCGGACGACGCATCGACTTCTTTGGGCAGAGACTGTATGAGCATTTCTCCTTTTTGCCTGAACGTGCTCAGCCAGCGATGCATGTCCTGCAAGGGAACGCGCTGCAGGGTCTGTTTTTGCGGCGCAATGCCGTTTGCGCACCATTCATAGGTGTTGTTCGCAAGGCCTTCTTTTTCGTCGAATTCAAAGACATACCCGCGATCCGCCATGTGATGGCGGCCCAACGTTCCCATGATTTTTTCAATGGCCTGTTCAAGGTTATGTTCCTGATCAAGAATTTGCAGCGATTCGACAATGACGGATTGCGTTTTCAGGTCATGCTCTATTTGTTCTTTTTCCTTTTGGCGCTCTGTAATATCAATGGCGATTTCAAAGCGCATTTTTCTGTTTTTCCACACAAGCAGCTTGTCTTTGACAAGAAAATGCCGTTCATATTTGAGGTTTGTATATTCCCAGGTGTAGAAATTTTCGCGTAACAGAAATTTGTTGGTGCAAAATTCACAGGGCGAAGTCTTTCCCTGCAGGACTTCATAGCATTTTCGGCCCACAAGGGCGTCGCCTTCTTTTTGAGACAGGGTTTTTACGGCTGCCGCATTTAAAAACAGCAGTTCATACGTTTCGATATCCGAGACGTAAATGATATCTTCAAGTTCGTTAAGTATGGCAAAAAGCTCTGTCATAACTTACTCTCTGGAAACGTCCTGTGTTTTTCGGACATATTTGGGAATACGCGCAAGAGCGTCCGCAGACGCGCATTTCATTCCAAGAGCCGTTTCAGATGCGAAACCGGGGTCGGCCGGCGTTTTTAGAAAATGCCGCGCGGCCTTGAGCGGACTCTGAAGCGTGGAATGCCCTGAAGCGCTAGATTCCAGAGAGAGAGAGAGAGAGAGAGAGAGAGAGAGAGAGAGAGAGAGAGATGTAAAATAGCGGCATGCAGGCGGCATATACAAACAACATGTCGGGTGTGCGCCACAAAAAAAGGGCAGAGAGTTTTTGCGTGTCTGG
>CALUUT010000077.1 GCA_944324045.1 uncultured Desulfovibrionaceae bacterium
ATATGCCGGTCGCAAATTCTTTTTTCCATTCCCTCATTCTCCTTGCCGGAAGGGATGCTCATCACGGCTCGCACGCTCTTTCCTGAACGAATCCGCAACAGGGCGAAAGCGCCCGGCATGCCTGAACGCCAAAAGGCAATGCGCGCAATGACGACGGAAAAAGAGCATCCCCGCCCGCTGCCGGAACCGCAAAGAGACCTTATTTCAAAAAACGTCCTGTAACGGAGCGCGGGTCCGCGATAATCTGTTCCGGGGTTCCCTGCGCCACAATGCGGCCGCCGTTTTCTCCGCCGCCTGGGCCAAGGTCCAGCACGTAATCGGCCGCCATGATCATATCCGTATTATGTTCGATCACCAGGACGGAAGCCCCCTTGTCCACAAGCTGATTCAAAACGTGGAGCAACTTGCCGACTTCATGCATATGCAGGCCCGTCGTGGGTTCATCAAGGATATACAGGGTTCCGGGCAGATTTTTCTTGCCAAGTTCACGGGATATTTTTATGCGTTGCGCTTCTCCGCCGGAAAGCGTGGTCGCGGGCTGCCCCAACTGAAGATATTCAAGGCCCACATCTTCTAATACCGCAAGCCTGCGCTCCAGAACAGGATAGTTTTCAAAAAACGCGCGCGCCTCCCCAACGGTCAGCTCCAGAACTTCCGCAATATTCAAGCCCTTATAACGGACTTCAAGCGTTTCGTGATTATAGCGCTTGCCCTTGCACACGTCGCAGGTCACGTACACATCCGGCAAAAAATGCATTTCCACTTTGATCTGCCCGTCGCCGCTGCATGCTTCGCACCGCCCGCCGCGCACGTTGAAGCTGAACCGGCCCGGTTTGTACCCGCGCTTTTTGGCGTCCGGCGTCATGGCGAAAATGGCGCGGATTTCATCAAACACCTTGGTGTAAGTGGCCGGATTCGAACGCGGCGTTCTGCCTATCGGCGTCTGATCAATAGCCACAATGCGTTCAACGCCTTCAAGACCTTCAAATCCGCCGATGCTCCCCGGATTGTCCACCCGCATCCCCTGGGCCAGGGCAAGATGCTTATAGAGCGTATCCACGACCAGAGAACTTTTTCCAGAGCCGGAAACCCCGGTCACGCAGGTAAAAACGCCAAGCGGAACCCGGCAGTCAATCCCCTTCAAGTTGTTTGTCGTCACATTTTTCAGCGTCAACCATCCGGCCGGCGTTCTGCGCTCCGCCGGACGGGGTATCTGCATTTCCTTTCGCAAATAACGCGCCGTCAGGGATTTTGAGCGCGCAAGAAGCCTTTCGACAGAGCCGTTAAAGACAATCTCGCCGCCCTTGGCTCCTGAGCCCGGCCCCATCTCAACAATGGTATCCGCCTCGCGAATAGTCGCTTCGTCATGCTCGACGACGAGCACCGTATTGCCGCGCCGCTGCAAACTGCGCAATGTGGCGATCAACCGCTCGTTATCGCGCGGATGAAGTCCAATGGACGGCTCATCAAGGACATAGGTCACTCCGACAAGACCTGAGCCCAGTTGCGACGCAAGGCGGATGCGCTGCGCTTCTCCGCCGGACAGCGTGGACATGTTTCGTCCCAGAGAAATATAATCCAGCCCGACGTTCACCATAAATTCAAGCCGGTGCGTCAGTTCCTTTAAAAGCGGCTCCGCGATGACCAGTTGGCGCGCGGAAAATTTCCGCGATTGCAGCCACTCGACGGCTCGCCCCACGGACAAAGAACAAAAAGCATAAATATTCAGATCATCAACCCGAACGGCAAGCGCTTCAGGCTTCAGACGCGCGCCATTGCAGGCCGGGCACGGCATGCACTGACGGTACCGCGACAAAAAATCCCGCCATGCATCGCCATACTGCATCCCCTGCTCCAGCAAAGGAATAATCCCCGGCCATTTTTTCCCTGCGCCGGCCGGCACAATTCCCTGCGCCGGCGCCGCAATGAGGGTGGGGATTTCCCCCTCTTTCACATCATCGCCGCTTCCAGCGCCCGCATCTTTCCAAATCTCGCTATCCTGCACAACGGACCCGCCAAGCCAGTTGCGCCGCAGCCCGCTCCCCGCTCCCCGGCCAGCTGGCCGCCCGTCCGCGGTTTCCCCATAAAAGAGAACATCAAGGGCATCAGGCGTATATTCGAAAAGCGGCGTGGACAACGTGAAGTTCCAACGCGCGCCAAGCGCCTCCAGAGATGCCGCATACCGTTCAAAGACTCTGGGATTTTTCCACGGCAGCACCGCGCCGGCATTCAGCGAAAGCCCCTTGTTCGGGGAGATCAACGCAGGCTCGAAATATTCTATGCTCCCCAGGCCGAGGCATCTGGGGCATGCGCCCTGGGGGCTGTTAAACGAAAAAAGCTGGGGCGAAAGAGACGGCAAACTGACCCGGCATATGGGGCACACCGACTCCGTGCTGTGCAAAACCTCCCGCCACCCGTCCTTTGGCGCATCTTTCGGCTGATACGCCGCGATAATGCGGCCTGCGCCATATCGCAAAGCCAGTTCAACGGAATCGGCAAGCCTTCCCCGAATGCCTTCCCGTAAAACGATGCGGTCAACCACAAGCTCAATGGTATGTTTTTTGTTTTTATCCAGAGGGGGGACCTGATCAATTTCCAGGATTTCCCCATTGACGCGCACGCGCACAAAACCTTCGGCTTTCAGCTTGCGGAAACGCTCCTGGTGCGTCCCTTTCTGGTGTTCGACAAGAGGCGCCATGATCATGCAGCGAACCCCATCCCCCAGCGCCAGAATATCGGAAATGATCTCATCCGGCGCGCGGGATTCAATGGGCCTGCCGCACTGCGGGCAATACATTTTGCCAAGGCGCGCAAAAAAAACTCGCAAAAAGTCGTAAACCTCTGTGACGGTCCCTACCGTGGAACGGGGGTTGCGCGTCGCCGTCTGCTGTTCAAGAGAAATGGCCGGCGAGAGCCCTTCAATCTTGTCCACCAGCGGCTTGTCCATTTTTGGAAGAAACTGCCGGGCATACGCGGACAACGATTCGACATAGCGCCGTTGTCCTTCCGCATAAACAATGTCAAATGCCAACGTGGACTTTCCGGAGCCGGACGGACCGCATACGACCACGAGCTCATCGCGCGGAATGGTCAGCGTCAGATTCTTCAAATTATGCTGCCGCGCGCCTTCTATATAGATGCCTGTCTTTTTCATACACAATATGCCCCAGCCGGCAAACCAACATGATGCGACAGGTTCGCCACGGCCATGCGTTTATATTTCAAAAAGGGATGAATGTTTTCCGGGATAATGAGCATTCAGCCTGACGCTGTCAACTGGCGCTCCCTGCCGCCCGGAATGCAAACAGGATAACAAAATATGCTCCCTTTCCTGCGAGAGAGTCGGCTTATGTAAACCAATCACAAGGTTTCGGCAAGCAACCCAGATATGTCCTGCGCTGAGGCGTTTCAGTACGAAAAAAACGTATTCTGAATTACAAATAACGGATTACAGCGTTGAAATATAAAATTATAGATATACTCTTTACGTTATATAGACATGAGCACATACAAAAAAGAGGCTTCCGGCAACCGCTGCCGAAAGCCTCTAATTTTGCGGAAAGCCAAGTACGCCCCGATGTTCGTCACGCCCATGCGTGAAGAACCCTTGACTTTCCACTACATCTCTTGCCACATCCGTGCTCCCCAGCTGGATGCTCGGTTTTATCCGAAGGCAAGAGACGTATTTCCTAAGGACAGGAAAGGAATCTCCTTATTCTATTTCCTGTTGCCCTTGGCTCATTTTATATAAAAATAAATATAAGTTTGCAAGTATTTTTTGAAAAAATCCAGCTTACGCCCAACCCGTTGAAGAAAAAACAGCGCCGTCGCGGCATATAATGAGACATTCGCGCCCGGGCAATGCCGCTATCCGCGCAAGGGCCGCTTTGGGCGGAATGACCGAAAAGGCCGTGGCCAGCGCATCGGCTTCCATGGCGCTGGGCGCCATGACGGAAACGCTTACGGCATGCCGGGGGCATTCGCCGGTCTGGGGGTTGACCAGGTGATGATATCTTCCGTCGCCGTCAAAATACATTTCATAGCTCCCGGATGTGGCAATGGCCCTGTCCGTGAGTTTTACCCGCGACGGATATCGAAAACGCTTGGCCGGGTCTTCGACGGCGACGACCCATTCCCGGCCATGCGCATGCCGCAGGCCCGCGGCGCGGATATCGCCGCCGGCATTGACTAGGAAATTCCGCATGCCCTGCCTTGTGAGACATTCGCAGGCCCGGTCAACGACAAAGCCCTTGGCGATTCCGTCCAGGGTAATGCCCATACCTTGCCGCTCAAGGGTTATTTCGTCTTTTTCGATGCTGACGCCTTTTCCGTCAACCAAGCGCAGGGCCGCGGAAAAATCCGCGCTGTCAAGGCGCATTGTTCCTGATGTGTTCGCATGAAGCCGCATGAGGTCTATCAGCGGCTTCACTGTTACGTCAAAGGCGTTCCGGGTTTGCGCTCCATAGGCGCGCGCGGCGTTCATGACTTGCAGCAGTTCATCCGGCGCGCCGGAAAGTTTTCCCGTCGCATTCAAAAGCGATAAAGGGCTTCCGGACACATGATGATCAAGCAGGTTTGCCGTTCGGGCCATTTCCGCAAAAGCACCATTCATGGCCTCATGAGCCCGGTCTTTTTCCGATGAAACAACCATGAGGGTCACCACGGTTCCCATCATGAAACGCGTTTCTTTCACAAGCGTTTCCGCCGCAAACGCGGGAAGCGCCGGCGCAAGGCTCAATCCAAATCCGGTCATGCCGCATATTTTCAAAAAGGCTCTGCGTGTGGTCTTTTTCACCAGGCTCATGCCGAAACTCCGTTCATGCCGGATGTGCGGAAATGATCGCATCCGCTTACGATATCCGGACTTTTCTGACTTATGGATGCAATGCTCGTTCAATACGCGCGCAAAATTTTGCGTGGGCATTCCTGGGTGCAGACTTCTCCGCAGGACGGTCCGTACGCAAGACACGCTTCGTGATCCAGCTCCAGCCGTCCGGAATCCAGACTCAGGGCTTTTGCCGGACATTTCTTGACGCAACGCGCGCAGGATATGCACCCCACGCCGCACACGTCTTTTACCGCCTTCATTTTGGCTCTTGTGGCGCAATGGATGCGCACGCGCCCCTTTTTGGGAATAAGCTCAAGAACCTGACGCGGGCACGTCCTGACGCAGACGCCGCATCCCGTACATGTTTCCGGGTCCACCACGGCCAGCGTTCCTATCATGTGCAACGCCCCGAACGGACAGGCCTTTTCACAGTCGCCAAGTCCCAGACAGGACCATGAACATTGAAACGGACCATTGTCCACAGCGGCGGCCGCGGCGCATGTGCCGATTCCGCGATAAACGTAACGCGGGGCCACGTTCCCCTCCAACCGCTCGCAACGGCGAAAAGCGATATTGGGCTCCGCGCTCCCTGCGGCCTTTCCGGAAAGAGCCGCAACCGCATCGGACACCTCGCGCCCGCCCGCGACGCACAACGAAGGCGACACGTCAGCATCGTTGAGCACGGCGACCGCATACGCTTCGCATCCCGCATATCCGCATCCGCCGCAGTTGGCGCCTGGAAGCATCTCAGCCAATTCAGCAATGCGCGGGTCTTCCTTCACATACAAAAGCCTGGAGGCCACGGCCAAAACCAGCGAAGCGCAAAACCCCAGCGCCAGAAGAGTGACGACAGAACTTACAACCATGAGAAAATCCTTTCACACAAAGGCCATTGGGCCGCAAAACCCTTTACTCGATCATGCCCTTGAACGCCAAAAAAGCAAGCGACATAATCCCCGCCATGATCAACGCCGTGGGCGTGCCGCGCATGGCTCGAGGCGCCCGAACCGTTTCCAGACGCTCGCGTATTCCCGACATGAGCATCAACGCCAGCAAAAAGCCCAGACTGGTAAACAGCGCATAAAGCAGGGACGTTATCAGGTCATATTCCTTGCGCTGCACAAGCACGGCCACGCCCAGAACCGCGCAGTTCGTGGTGATGAGCGGCAGAAAAATCCCCAAAGAGCGATACAAAGGCGGAATGACCTTTTTCAGAAACATCTCCACGAACTGGACCAGGGCCGCAATAACCAAAATAAAGGCGATGGTCTGAAGATACC
This sequence comes from uncultured Desulfovibrionaceae bacterium, assembly GCA_944324045.1. Classification (GTDB taxonomy): domain Bacteria; phylum Desulfobacterota; class Desulfovibrionia; order Desulfovibrionales; family Desulfovibrionaceae; genus CALUUT01. Next base: position 6,109 of record CALUUT010000077.1, read on the forward strand.
CGAGATTAAACGGGTTGAGCACATAGGTCTGGAACAGCCAGGTGATGCCTGTCGCCATGAAAATAACGAAAACAACCGCTGTTCCCATTCCAAAGGCGACGCCCTTCTCTTTGGAGCATCCCACATACGGGCATTGCCCCAGATACTGGGCCAGGACGATATTATTGACAAAAATGGCGGATACAAAAAGCGCGGCGTAATTCATGGCGGTCTCCTACAGTTCCCGGCTCTTCGTCGCCATGGCGCAGCCGCCGCAGGCGGCGCATCCGTCCATCTCCTGCAGCGCTCCCTGGGCTTTTTTCTTCGCCATGCGCATGTTCAGGAAATTCATGGCCCCGACAATCAGGCCAAGCGCGATGAACGCGCCCGGCGCCATGACCATGAAGCCAAAGGGCTCAAATCCATCCCACATGACAGGATGCCCAAACCACGTTCCCTTGCCGAGCACTTCGCGCAGCGAACCCAGAAACGTCAGGGATATCATGTAGCCGATGCCGATGCCAAGACCGTCCACCAAAGCCAGGTGAACCGGATTTTTTCCCGCAAAGGCTTCCGCGCGCCCAAGGATGATGCAGTTGACCACAATGAGGGGGACAAAAATGCCCAGCGACTGATACAGCGGGTAGGCGAACGCCTGCATGAGCAGCTCAACCACCACGACAAGCGTGGCCGCAATGGCGATATAGCAGGCGATGCGCACTTTCTGGGGAATGATTTTGCGAACCAGGGAAATGAGCACATTGGAGAGGGTGAGCACAAAAATGACGGCAGCGCCCATGCCAAGGCCGTCGTTCGCCGATGCGGTGACCGCCAGGGTCGGGCAAAGACCAAGCATAAGCCTGAAGGGCGGCAGTTCTTTCCATAACCCTTTGGAAAATTCTTTCCACATGCGGATCATCGGTCTAATCTCCACTTTTCCAGGTTTTGAGAATATCGCTTTTAATCGCGCCATAGTTGGCGAGCACGCCGCTTACAGCCTGAAACACCGCGCCTGAAGACACGGTCGCCCCGGATACGGCGTCAATTTTCCCGCCGTCCGCCTTGCTTCGGGCGTCCTGAAAACGTGCTCCCGCAAATTGATCCGTAAATTTCGGTTCGGCAATGCGCGAGCCGATGCCCGGCGTTTCCTGCATCTTTGCCGGCGAAATGCCGATAAGGGCATCGCGTTGCGGATCAATGCCCACCATAATGCTCACATCGCCGCTATACCCCTGACCAAACCCTTCCAGCGCCACGGCCGCAAGCTTGCCGTTTTTCATGATCGGAAAGACCGTTACCGGCATATCCCGCCCCGGAATCTCGAAACGCCGGCGGTCCGCCACCGGATCATTTTCCATTTCAGCGAAAATGCGCTCAATCGCGGGTTTTTGCTCATAGGTCAGCACCTGCATTTCAATCAGGGGCGCCGTATATTCCTTCAGATTGGACAGCACAAACCCCGACGCGCCGCAGATGACGGACAGCACCACGACCATTTTTACCAGCTCGCCCATACTACTTCACTCCAAACGGCTTCGGACGCAAAAGAACGCAATACGGCACAACCAGAGAGGCAAGCAATACGGCAAACGCCGTGCCATCGACATGCATCCCGTAAACGCGGATCAGGACCACTAAAGCGCCGCCCAGCACGCCATAAAGGAACATGGCCGCCGTTCTCGACGGAGAACAGGCGTAGTCCGTGGCGATAAAAAACGCCGCAAACATCACGCCGCCCGTCAGCAGATGAAACAACGGCGGCGCATATGTTTCCGGCGCCGCCATATAAAAGAGTCCGGAAACCACAGCCGTTCCAAGAAGAAACGCCAGAGGGATCTGCCAGCGTACTGTCCGCCGGGCGACCAGATACAGACCGCCAAGGAGAATCATGCCCACATTCGCGCTGCCAAGACCGCCGATTTGCCGTCCAAAAAGCAGATCTGCATATCCGAACTTCTCAATGCCGGCTGCGCCGAAAAATTTAAGTTTTGTCAGGGGATCAGACCAGGACGTCGCAAGCTGCACCGTATCCGGGTCCACATGTATCCCCCAGCACACGGAAATGGCCGCATACCCGACAAGCGCCGCCGGAACAGGATTTGCGCCGATGCCGCCGAAAACCATCTTTCCAAGGCAGATGCTTAAGCCAACGCCCACAACGACGGCCCACCAGGCGACCCCGGCCGGAAGCATGAACGCGACCAGCAGCCCCACGACAACGGCGTTCAAATCGTCAATCGAGCTCTTCCGGCCCATGAGACGGCAACAGGCGGCCTCCGCCAGCACGGCCACGGCGACCGCCAGCGCCATGACCCTGAGCGCGTCAACGCCCCAGTAAACAATGGCCAGCACGGCGGAAGGGAGCATGGCGATGATGATATCCAGCATCAACCCGCGTATGGTGCGGCCGCAGTGAATATGCGGCGCGGATTCCCCTATGAGCAGACATGGGACCATGCCGCCGGTCTCCGGATTCCCGCTTTTCATGACCGCACCTCCAAAGACGCGCTTTCCTGTTTCGCCAGGCGCATATATTGCAGCATGGGACGCCGGGCCACGCACACAAAGCCGCAAAGACCGCATTCCATACACGCTTCGACATAATAACTTTTACGGCATTTCTCAAAAAGCCCGAATTCCGCGCAACGGGAAATCATGTCGGGAGACAGCCGCGCCGGGCACACGTCTATGCACCGCCCGCAACCCACGCACGGGGCATCGGAAACAGGCGGATACGTCCCGGCCCTGACCACGGCAAGCGAGATATCGGCCTTGCCTATGCCGTGCCGGAGGTCAGACAGCGCCCGGCCTCTGAAAAGCCCGTTGAGCGCTACGATATCGCCGTCCTGGGGCTGCAGACCGCAATGCTCAAGAATATGCGCCGCAGGCGTTCCAATCGCCGCCCGGCAGGTTTTGCCCGCCACATCAAAGATGGTTTCCGTCAAAGGGGTTCCCGTCAGCGCGACGGCGCCGATATTGAAAACGTCGTGCAGCCCCACGGCCAGAACCCCTTCAGGAAGTTCTTTGCCCGTCGCGGCCTTGACGGCCAGCGCATCCATGGACGCGGGATATGCCGGTTTCGGCCGCACAACAGCGTAACGGCTCAGACTTTCGTCCTCAAACAGGCCGCCGGCTTCATGCGCCGTCACAAAATACCATGTTTGAGCCGGGGACAGTCTCTGCAACGCCCGAAGCCCGGCGCGCACCGTATCCGCACAATGGTTGAGCGCAGAACCGACCCAGACCATGCCGGGCTCAGGGTTCAGCGCATTGACCACCACGGCTTTCGCGGGAAGCGTCAATGCAAACGCGTCCACGCCCAGCGTTCCCAGGGCTTCGGCCAGCGCCGCGCCCTGCAAAGCGTCCAGAGCCTGTTTCGTTTCAGACGCGGTTTGCGGCGCTTTCGCTTCATCCGCCGCATCATCCGCATCCTGCGCCCTGGCCATGCAGATGCGTCCAGGCCCGATATCCGTCACCACGCCCGCAACCGGCGCATGAATGCGCAATGAACGCTCCTGAGCCCGGGCCAGCGCCGCGCCGGCTTCCACACGCGCCTTTTTCGCGACGCACGCGACGAAATCCGCCTCAAAAGAAACAATAAACTCATCCGGCGCGGGCACCTGTTCCGGAACATTGCCCGGCCCGCTGTCCAGGGAAAACCTCTGCATATCCCAAGCCTTTTTTATCATCTTAGCGAACCGTATGACACTGGCTGCATCGTTCTTCACCGTAGGGGCCTTTTTCAAGCCGGGTATGGCACCCCATGCAACTGGCATGAAACGCATCCATTGCGCCGCCGTTTATGTCAGCCAGGGCGGCGTTATGGCATGCGGAACATTCCGCGGCTTTTTCCGGCATCGTCTTATTCAAAAAGGCCTCCTTCGTCACTTCAAAACTATGACACATGGCGCACCCGGCGTCTTTTTCGGCAAATGCCTCCTCATGGCACGACATGCACCGCGCATGAACGGCGTCGCGCAAAGAGGGCACGGCGCCGTCCCCGGTCTTTTCATGGCACATGGAGCACGCGCCGGGTTCCGGCTCTATGTCCGGCCCATGGTGGCAGGATTGGCAATCAAGGCCATAGTCCTGGATATGCGTTTCATGACCCCAGTCTTTTTCGCCTGTGGCATGATGACAGGCCTCGCACCGCAACTGATACTCCCGCATATGCGCGCCGTGATCAAAAACAACGCGACCGCCGGCATTGTCAAAGAGTATCCTCTGCGGCAAAGCAGGGGCATCGTCAGGAAGCACGTAGCCCACAATAGCGACCACGGCCAGCACAACCGCAAGAACAAGCACAGGAGTATGCCGTTTTGACAAGGGAACACCATCCTTACAATTTCAGGGGGAAATCAGCAGGAGAAGCTTTCCGGAACATCGAAACGGCGCAAGCTTGAACCTGCTTTGCAGACCTGCGGTCCCAAAGTCCAAGCCGCGCATTTCACCGCGAGAGAGGCTTCTTTCACGAAACTTCTCTCATGCCGGATAACAGCTCTGCACTCCGGCAAGACGCCAAAAATTCAAACAGGGGGCGGCAACCGCGACCTGAAAGAACGCCACAGATGCCGGTTGCCAAAGAATCCTCCGCATTCCCGGAAAAAACACTCGCTCGCTTACGCCTAAAAAGCAAGCACATTTTTTGCGGATATGCGCTTTTTCGCCCATACCGTTCTATTTTTTTATCAAAAAAAGCCTTCCAGGCATCCCGGCAATCATATAAAACTGCCGTTTATCGATGCCTGGAAGGCAAAACAGGATACTTTCAGTTCATAATAATTTTAGTTCACAGACGCCCAAAAGCGGCTATCCGCATCCTTGCGGCCGGAACATTTAGAAAGGAACGTCGTCCATTCCGCTTGCTTCAGAGGGGAAGGCCGGTCCAAGATCGCTGTCGTCCGGCCCATATGAAGACTGCTTCGTCTGGCCGCCGGCGTTCTGATTCCAGTTTCTTCCGCTTTCAGAAGGGGCCCCGCGCTGAACGTCCCCTTTTCGATCAAGAAACTGAACGCGCTGCGCTTTCACTTCCGTGGTGTACCTGTCCTGTCCCTGCTGGTCCTGCCATTTCCGGGTCTGCAAACTGCCCTCGACATAGACCAGACTCCCTTTGCTCAGGTATGTGGCGCAGTTTTCGGCCTGGCGCTGAAACACCGCAACGCTGTGCCATTCCGTGCGCTCCACCTTGTTTCCATCGCGATCCGTATAACTTTCATCCGTCGCAATCCGCAAATTGCAAATAGGGCTGCCGTTTTGCGCGTACCGCAGTTCCGGGTCGCGGCCCAAACGGCCTATCAGCATGACTTTGTTCAGCATAATCGTTCCCTTTTTTCATGGGCGCCGTACTGTCGCGCCTTGCCGGGCCCCTGGTTTACGGCCGGCCTAATTGTCTTCGCCCTCTTTCGATTCAGCCGGAATCCAGGAGGGCGCTTGCCTTTCCAGCGCATCCAACGCATCTTCTATCTTCACAGTGACCTGATTCGCCTCGCTTGCGCGCCAATCCGCAAGAAACGACTCAAGCTCGTCGACAAGCCGCATCGCGTTCTTAACGCCTGGCTCAAGCGCGGCAATCCGCTCCTTCATATCCTGATGCGGCTCCACGGCCCATGCATCAAAAGCCAGACCGTCATTCAAGGCCCGTATGATATCCAATACGCCTTTCTGCGATGTTCCTTCCAGTTCCAGTCCGCCCTTCCTGGCCTCCTGGGCATACTCAAAGCCAAACGCCAGGGTCGCCAGTTTCGGCCACGCCTTTACGACATCTTCCGCGCGATACGTATACGCAAGAACGCGGACCTGCAAAATACGTCCCATAGTCTCACTCCCGTTCTTCCCATTCGGTTTGCACACGAAGAACCACGTCCTCAATGAGGGGGAGCTGGCTTTCCGGGCACACGCCGATCAAGGGCTTGCCCGCGTCGATATTCTCATTGCGCTCAAAGTACTTCGCATAGATGACTCCGCCCGGCCCTGAATAGGCCAACGGCGCTTCGCGCTTCATCCGGGACATGATGAAGAGTTCAAGACCATCATGAACTTTTACGCTTTTGCTCCCGGATGCCTGAATATTTTTTTCGACTTCCGGGATAAAATAATATTTGGCGCGTTCCGGCGCGCAGAACAAGTACAGCGCCTTTTGCAAAATGATTTTCAACACCTCGTCTTTGGAAAGAAAATGCCGGATTGTGGCCAAAGGCGTCTGCGCTTCCACAAACGTTCCTTCAAGATTCCGGTTCACCGCCACAAGCTCGCCCTTGTCCACGGATTCTATGGGACGTTTATTGCGCTCGCGCTCAATGACGGCGATGCATGTGCCGGGCTTTTCCTTCCACTGGCCGGATGCTCCGCTCACGCGCGCTCCGGGCTCAAGAGGCTCAAAACGCACAACCCCGCAATGCGGCGCGCGGATGACGATCTCCTCATACGGAGACTCCTTCAGCTCTTCCAATACCTTTCCTATATTCAGCACGACAGGCCCCTTTTGTCGGATGCGCTCAGCGGTAATAAAGGTTTCGACCGCCCATGGTCATAAGCGCCTGGTTCAGATTCTCGCGCAGCTCCCGGCGATCCCATACTCCCTGGATATGACCGCGGGACAGCGCCTTGAACGCCCCCTGGTAGTTAGGCGGAACGTCAATTCCCGTGGTTTCCTTGATGACGCCCGGACCGGCGAAGCCCACGTTTGAAGAGCGTATGGCGAACTGATACGGCGAACAGCCAAGAAAACTCGCAACCGGGCCGGCGTAGGAATTGGTGTCGTACACAACCAGGTACAGGCCCCCCGCATCCAAGTAGCGCCGCACGGCCATGGTGCACCGCGGCATCTGGATGACGCCGTTTGTGCCTTCCTGGATGCGTATCCCCGCTGTTCCATGCACATACGCGAGAAAGGGCTGCCGTTTTTTCTGGGCCCGTTCCACGGCAAGAAGAAATTTCTCGCCTTCCGCCACGCCGACGGAGCCTCCGCGAAAATCCGCAATCAAAATCGCGGCCACAAGCTTTGTCCCCTGTATCGCGGCGTCAACGGTCATGCACCCGCTTTTCAATCCTGTTTTTTCCTTGGCCTGGATCAGTCTTTGATCAAAGTTTTCAAACTCAAGCGGGTTTCCGGCTTCAATTTCCTGATTGAATTCAACAACGGAATTCGGATCAAACACATTCCACAAAAACCACTTGTATTCCATGGGGAAATGGTGTCCGCAATTGGAGCACACCCCGGCAAATTCCCCATAAAGGTCAGGAGCCCACATATCCATGCAGCCCTGTTTTTTCGCATTGGGACAGGTGACGGCGCGGTCTTCCTTGGCCCTTGGACTTATATAATTCCATGAGCCGTTGCGCTGGCCGTCCTCCCAATCCGAAAGCGCGGTAAGCGCCTCTTCCGTGGCTGCAGGCGCCTTGGACGACTTTGAGCCAAGCGCGCACAAGGCTTTTCGGAACGGTCCGGTGATGCCGTCAAAAAGCACCCGGGTTTCCGCTTCCACTTCCTCGACCGCGGAAACGATTCTCTTTTTGGGCTTGCCGAGAATATCATGTTTCACCGTATTATACGCATCCGTGACAACGCCGCTTACGCCCTGACGCATGCGTTTGAATACGGAGCGCGGGTCAATGCATTTTCCGCGCGAGTATTTATTGAATTTCTCATGCCGCAGCAAAAGGAGCTTTTCCGCCGCCCCGCCGTTGACTTCCCAGCGCACGACAAATTTTTCCGCATCGTATTCCCCGGACTTGTCCGGCCTTGCGGCGCGGGCGCGCAAAGGCGCAAACGCGCGCGTGGACAGCACGACGTCATCCGTGGCGCGAATGACTTCGCGCCGCAGATTCCGGAAAAACTCATAGTGATACGGACGCGCGCCCAAAGGCGGCTCCTCAACAATCTTGTCTATGTACCCCAGCCGCAAGTTATCCTGGGCCGTTATCTTCAGTTGTTCAGCGCACCGCGCGATCAATTCGGGCGTCGCGCGTTCCCCGCGGCGCAAGCGACCCTCAATGGCGGCGGCGCCTTCCGGCGAAATAACCGAATAATACCCGTGAGAGAGCATCAGCCGGCGGTCGGCGAGACCTATGGCTTCAGCGCCGCCTGACCCGCCTTCCGAAAAAACGGCGATGACGGGAACCTTGAGCGCCGCCATTTCATACAGATTGCGCGCAATCTGCTGCGCCGCGCCGGGATAATCTTCCACCGGATACGCGCCGGGAGTGAATATATATGTGTGAATGGGGATATTTTCCGTTTCAGCGACTTTCATATACTGCAGGGCCCGGGCGTTTCCCCACGGCTTCACGGAGCCGCCATTGCGAAAATCCTCGCCATGGCCTTTCTCCTGCCCGATGACCATGACGGATTGATGATGCGTCTTGCCCCTGTGACGCCTTGTCACATACGCGCGGGCGATCAGCATGCTTGGGTCTATGCTTTTGTTTTTCTGACCGCCTATTTCCGTATAGTTGTCATAAACGTTTTCAAGAATGTCGCGAAGGCAAATCCGTTGAGGATGACGCACGATGCGGACCTTGTCCATGGAAGAAAGATCTTCCTCAAGACGGCGTTCCGTAAAATCGAAAAGTTCCTCAATGGCGGTAATGGCCTCGATGCGCTCCTGAAGATCAAGCGATTCGCGACGCTGCGAAAACTCCTCGACCTTGTGTTCCAGAATACGAATATGTTCCTGATGGTTGCCCGCAAAAATATCACATATATACGTCAGGCGCTCTTTTAAAAAACTCAGTTTTTTCTCGATATCCATAAGATGCAAAACTCCCGATCGAGCAGAGTCCTTGCGAACCCGGCTTGCGAGAAATTTTAAAATTGCAGAATACGGGCTGTCTTCTCCCGAAGAAATCCGACATTGGTTTTAAGAGGAGCGCCGGCGCTGTCAACGCCGTCAAGGGTCAGATGATCCAGAAAATCCATCCCGCGCTCCTGCGCCTGGCTGAGGTTTTCGCCCCACACGATGCCAAGCGCAAGGTTGGGGTCAAATTCCGTCGGGATATCATACGCCGCATCCGTCGGCACATGGGTATGCATGGACAGCCACGGCTCTTCTTTCCAGGAAAAACGTTCTATCCGCCCGGAAGACGGCGTAAAACGGTTGGTCGGGTCTTCAGCGATAATCCGGTACTCTATTCCCAGGCCTTCAAACGTAATATCTTCCTGCGTGTACCCTAAAGGCTCTCCAAGTCCGATTCTGATCTGTTCCGCAATGAGATTGACCCCGCGTTTTCCCCTGATGCGGGCTATCGCCGCTGAAACGCCGTTTTCAACCTGAATCCGGGTATTGACTTCCATAAGAAACGGACGGCCGTTTCTGGCGACAATCCATTCCCATGTTCCGACATTGTCGTAACGGACTTCCCGCGCCAGGGCGAGCGAATGCTCCGTGATATCCGTCAGAACCTGGGCAGCATCAAACGAATACGGCAAACTTGACGGATCAAAACCCGGCGCCACTTCCACGCGCTTTTGCAGTCCCGTGCTCTGGATGGAACAGTTTCGGGTGCCGAAATGCACGGGGTTTTGCCCTGAACGGTCAGAGACGATTTGAACCTCAAGATGATTGAAATCGCGAATACGCTGCTCAATCAGCACGCCTTCGTCCTTGAACTGACGCAGGGCGTAATTGCGGATGCGGCGATAGACGGAGCGAAAAAGATCAATATCGTACACTTCCTCAATGCCCATGCCGCCGCCGCCCGCGGACGCCTTGATAAGCACCGTCGGCTGCTCCGTGCCGCATTGCTTTTGAAATTCAAAAAGAGAACGGGCGACCTCCTCGGCTTCCATTTCATCATAAATAGGTTTGTCCGAGCCGGGCACCGTCGGCACGCCAAGACTTCTGGCAAGTCTTTTGGTGTTGATCTTGTCGCCAAGCTCCCGGATAACGCGCCAGGACGGTCCAATGAAGATCAACCCGCGCTCGCGCTGAGTCACTCGCCTTGCAAAACGGAAATCCTCCGCAAAAAAGCCATAGCCCGGATGAATCGCAGTCGCCTGAGCGGCGTCCGCCACAGCAAGAATCTCATTGGCGTCATGGTACGATGAAACGCGGTACAGGCTCTTCTCGCCGCCGGTTTCCTTAGCAAGCCTCACATGGCCTGACTGCTCGTCCTCCGCCGTGTATACGCAGACAAAATCCAGACCCAACATTCTGCAGGCCTGAACAATACGGATGGCGATTTCTCCGCGGTTCGCCACCAGTACTTTATGAGACGAATTCTGCACCAAAAATACCTCGCTTTCGCGTCCTGTTTTTTAGGATTAGGCGCCTGCCCGCTTTCGGGCAAGTTCCCGTTTCTGGACTTCAAGCACCAGCTTGTCGATAAGTGCTTCATTATCGCTGTCAAGATCAATCATTTTACAGGCGACAATCCCCTCTTCCCTGTTCACCCGTACGATTTCCAGTTTCAGCCCTTTCAGGAAACCGCGTTTTTTTCCGGTAATATCCGCAATAAGCTCCTCTCCATGGTTGAAGCCGGCGTCAGGGGCATAAAAGGCAAGGCCGCTTGCGCTGATGTTGCTTAACTCATACGGCGCGGCATGCCCTTCAATGCGCACAAGGGCATCTTGAATAGACACCCTGTAGGTCACCCTGCTTTTATTCTCCGGCCCTGTGTAGTGAAAATCAAAATCAGTCCCCATGCGCATTCCTCGCTTTCTGTCGGCGAACGGGAAGACTTTGCATCTCTCAAGCTATTCCTGAGCGACTCTGCGCTCAAGAACAAACTCGACCCTGTTGTTTCTGGCGCGGTTTCTGACGCTGTCATTGGGGAAAAGGGGATCCAAATCGGCAAGTCCTGTCGCCGTCAAGCGTCTCGCCTCAATTCCCTGACCAAGAAGATACCGCAGCACATTTACGGCGCGCAGGGAAGAAACCTCCCAGTTGTCGCGAAACCGGCTTCCATCCGGCGGCGGCGCATCATCGGTGTATCCCCGGATATTCACATCCTGGTTATAATTTTTTACCAAAATCTTTTTAATATTTTCAAGAACAAGCTTTGCCTCCGGCGTCAACGAGACCTCTCCTGGAGCGAACAGCGCCGACGAAGGCACTCTCAACGTGACGATTCCATTGTCAAAAACGGCTCCGATGATGCCCTCCTGTCCATTTTGAGTAAGAAACGTCCGGATATCCGAATACACCTTGCGTTGCGCTTCAATAAGCGAACGCTGCATGCGCACTGTTTCCAAAAGCGCGGAATTTTCGTCGCGCACTTTCGAATTCATGAGGTTCGCATCCCGGCCGCCGAATACCTTGCGCACCGAAACAAACGATTCGGAAAACTGTTTCTGGTCTATGGAAGACATTGAAAACAACAAAATGAAAAACACGAGGAGAAGGAGGCACATATCCGAAAACGTGCCCATCCACTCCACTTTTTCATCTTCAAAATCATCGTCGTCGCCAAAGGGTGAATTATCATCCTCGCCCATTTCTGCGCTCCTTGGGAGGAATGAAAGAGGACAGCTTTTCGTATACAAGTCTTGGGTTATTATTGTCCAAAATACACCGCGCGCCTTCAAAAATCACAAAAAGAACCAGCTCGTCCTGCATGGAGCGCGCGCGCATTTTGCCCGCTATGGGGAAAAACACGAGGTATGAAAGCATCGCTCCATAAAACGTGGTAAGAATGGCCACAGCCATGGCCGGACCAATCATCTTCGGATCATCAAGGTTGGTCAGCATCTGGACCAGACCTATCAACGTGCCGATCATGCCGAAGGCGGGCGCATACCCGCCAAGTTTGTTAAAAATGGTGATTGAAATGTTATGCCGCCGCTTCATGGCCATTATCTCAATGCGCAGGACGTCTTTAATGATATCCGGCGCCGCGTTGTCCGCAATAAGCTGGCATGCCTTACGCAGGACGGCGTTGCTTGTCTGCACGTTTTCCAGGGCGATTATGCCGTTGCGGCGGGAAAGGTCGGCGATGCGGACCATGGTCTCCACCACATCGCCCATGTTCACTTTTCTTGAAGTGAACATCATGACCGCGCTTTTCAGAGAATGGGCCACTTCTTCATATGGAAAGTTGACGAACAAGGCGGAAAGAGTGCCGCCGCCGACAATCATGATGCTTGGAACATCAATGAAATTTGATGGCGAGCCGCCCATGAAAATGGCGGCGATGACCAGGGCGAAACCGCTTAACACGCCAAGCAATGTTACAAAATCCATAAGCACCACGACAGGGTTTAAAGTGAAACCGGCCCGCCTCTCTGGAAACGGCAAAATTTGAATTCAGCGCCTGAATCCGCGTCCAGGCTGCAAGAGATGCCTGTTTTGAAAATATAATCCGGCTTCTAAAGATGCCGCGCACGATTGACGGCGTATTCGCAAGCAGCGGTATGGCAGCCGCCTTTCTATCATGCAACCATAGTCAGGGCAATACCCGGACAATCATTTAAAAAATCTGAAAAAACCAGGCGGCAGCGCCTGCGCGCCGCGGCCTTTTCCCGTATGAAAGGCGCTTTTTTTCGCGCATGCCGCCTTCTTGTCGAAAGACGCGCCCGGATGCGTATGAGCGCATGTCCATTAATCTTCCTCTGTGGTTTGAGACCGAAGGTCAAAAGGCCATACAGCCCCGCCCAAACGCAAAGCTCTGAAGGGCTTTGCTGTCTTATTGTTTGAAAAATGCCGGCATGACGAAAAAAGGGCCGTTGCCGCTAAAAGACTAAAAAGCGCCATATCCGCACCACTCCCATCCGCTTCACGCGCAATGCAAAAGACAGTCCACAAAACTGTTGCATCCCGAAGCATAAAGAGGTATTCCACGTATCCCTTGGGAAATTTAACGCACTGGAGCCGTCTTGTGACAATGCTTACCAATGACCGCCTGCGCAACATCGCCATCATCGCTCATGTCGATCACGGCAAAACAACCCTGGTGGACGCTCTGTTCCGGCAAAGCGGCGTTTTTCGGGAAGGACAGGAAGTCGCCGACCGCATTATGGACAGAATGGATCTTGAACGGGAACGTGGAATCACCATAGCGGCCAAAAACTGCGCCGTAAACTGGCATGGGGTCAAGATCAATATTATCGACACGCCGGGGCACGCCGATTTCGGCGGCGAAGTCGAACGGATCCTGGATATGGTGGATTCGGC
>CALUUT010000078.1 GCA_944324045.1 uncultured Desulfovibrionaceae bacterium
TGTAAAAAACGGGGAAAATTCGGTGAAGAAGGCAGAAAGGAGCTGAAAGAAGTTTGGTTACAAGGAAAGATTTACGGAACGTGGCGATCATCGCGCACGTGGACCACGGCAAGACGACGCTCGTGAACGAAATGCTCAAACAGGGCGGCATTTTCCGCGACAATCAGGCGGTGCAGGACAGGGTGATGGATTCCAACGACCTCGAACGGGAGAGGGGCATCACCATCCTCGCGAAAAACACGTCCGCCTTTTATAAGGGAATCAAGATCAACATCGTGGATACGCCGGGGCACGCCGATTTCGGCGGCGAAGTCGAGCGGTCATTGTCCATGGCCGACGGCGCAATCCTGCTTGTCGACGCTTCCGAGGGGCCTTTGCCCCAGACCCGTTTCGTCCTGAAAAAAGCCCTTGAGGCCGGCTTGGCCATTATCGTGGTCATCAATAAAATCGACCGCAAAGACGCGCGCGTTCAGGAAGTGCTCAACGAAGTCTACGACCTGTTCATTGATCTGGATGCGGACGAGACCCAACTGGAATTTCCCGTGCTCTACGCCATAGGCCGCCAGGGCGTCGCCCTGCGCAGCCTTGACGAGCTTGCCGAACTTGAAGCGGGAAAGCGCAAAGACCTGACCCCGCTTTTCGAAACCATTCTTTCCGTGGTCCCCGCGCCGGCCTACCATAAGGATGAACCGTTTCAGATGCTGGTCACAGACCTTGACTATTCCGACTATCTGGGGCGGCTGGCCGTCGGCCGCGTGCTGAACGGAAGCGCGAAGGACAAAGACGGTCTTGTCTGCATCGGCGAAACCGGGAAATCCCGTCCTCTGCGGGTATTGCGCCTTCAAACCTACCAGGGCGCGGCGTTGGCCGAAGCCCCAAGCGCCGACCCCGGCGACATTGTCGTGCTGGCCGGAATTGAAGACGTCAAAATCGGGGACACGATCTGCACCAGCGAATATCCCAAAGCGGCTCCGCGCATCCATGTGGACGAGCCCACGGTCTCCATGCGTTTTTCCATCAACACGTCGCCTCTGGCCGGCAGAGAAGGGAAAATTGTACAGTCCGGGCGCATTCGCGAACGCCTTTTGAAAGAGACTCTGCGCAACGTTTCCATTCAGATGGAAGACTCTGAAACAAACGACAGCTTCATCGTAAAAGGCCGCGGCGAATTCCAGATGGCGATTCTTATTGAAACCATGCGCCGCGAAGGCTTTGAAATCACAGTGGGCCGCCCCAAAGTCATCATGAAAAAAGACGGTCAGGGGCGGACTCTTGAGCCAATCGAACAGGTTTTTGTAGACTGCGACGAGGCGTTCATGGGCGTGGTCACTGAAAAGCTGGCCCTGCGCAAGGGCCGGATGCTGAATCTTGTCAATAACGGCTCCGGGCGCGTCCGCATGGAATTTTCCGTGCCTTCGCGCGGCCTTATCGGCTACCGCGACGAATTCCTCACGGATACGAAAGGCACAGGCATCATGAACTCTCTCGTTTGCGGATACGAGGAATACCGGGGCGATTTCCCCACCCGCTTTACCGGCTCAATCGTCGCGGACAGAAGCGGAGTCGGCGTCGCCTATGCGCTTTTCAACCTTGAACCGCGCGGGGAACTTTTCGTCGCGCCCGGCGATCCGGTTTATGAAGGCATGATCGTAGGGGAACACAACCGGGAAAACGATATCGACGTCAACCCGACTAAAGAAAAAAAGCTCACCAACATGCGCGCCGCCGGCCATGACGAAAACATCATTCTCACGCCGGTGCGGCCCATGACCCTGGAGCGGGCCATTCATTTCGTGCGGGACGACGAATGCGTGGAGGTGACGCCGCACTCCATCCGGATGCGTAAAAACGAGCTGAGCGCGCTGAAGCGGTATCAAATGGCCGGCGCCAAGAAAAAGGCGTAGCGCGCCCTTCCTGCGGCCAGGCCCGGTATTGCGGCGGCCCTTAGCGCGGCTGAAAATCCGGATAAAAAGCATCCGCATCAGGAAAAAATGCCTGAAAACATCTTCCCTGAAAAAACGCCTTATGATAGGAAACCATGTATGTTTCGGAAACAAAAGGCGTTTTTTCGCTGATGCATTGCGGGCCGCCGGTTTCCAAAGCAAGGCGGCGCAATTGCAGCGCCGGCGTTTACCGTATGCGCCCCTGCTTCTTCCGAAGCGGCGCGATACAATCGCATGCAAAGGCGGAAAATCATGCAGCCCATCCCTGAAAATATACTCAACTTTATCAATAAATTTAATGTATTAAGCGTTTGCGGCGTTGAAAACGGCAAATCCTGGAGCGCCAATTCCTTTTATGTTTTTGATTCTGAAGAAGCGCGGTTTCTTGTCGTATCCCACAAAGAAAGCCGGCATATGGGCATGATACTGCAAAACCCGCATGTTTCCGGCACTATTTCCCAGCAAACGGAATCCGTCATAAAAATCCAGGGCATTCAGTACTCAGGAATCATGAAAGAACTGGTCAAACCCGAAAGCAAACAGGCATTCAAAATATTCTACACCAGATTTCCCTACGCCCGCCTTATCCGCTCGCCCATATGGGCCATTATGGTGGATTATCTGAAATTCACCGACAACACGCTGGGGTTTGGCAAAAAGACTTACTGGGAACGCACGCCGCGCGCTGATGAAAATTCGCCGCATGACTGAGTTTTTTTGAATGCCGCGCCTGATACGCGCCCCTGAATCATACGATGGCCACAGGAATGTGGCCATTTTATTTTCACATATTTACAATAAATAAAAAAATCATGCTCTATTGCTGCAAGCAACCATATGCATATTTAAAATACAACATGACATATTATTTTATTAAAACATAAACCACAATGTTATTTGTATAATAATATAAAGTATATATTATACTATTTAATTATGGTTATATTGCACT
>CALUUT010000079.1 GCA_944324045.1 uncultured Desulfovibrionaceae bacterium
AAATCAGACTTCCCTGCGCCAAAGCTTCGCGCACAAGAACTTCAGGCAAAATTGTAATCCCAAGTCCGGCTTTGGCGGCTTCAATCAGGGCCAAAGAATTAACGCTCGTCCACACCGGATGCGCCGCATGCCCTGAAAGATACAAAGCGCTGTCGAACGTGTCGCGGGTTGCGCTGCCTTTTTCCCTTAACAGCAGCTTTTCCGCGCATAGCTCCTTTATGGTTAATACGCGCTTGCTCAAAATATATTCCGGAGCGCAGACGGCTTCCATACGGTACGATGCAAACGGCACGGCGACAAACGGCCCAGGCGGAAGAGCGCCTTCAATCAACGCGGCGTCGACGTCGCCGGAACGAAGCGCGTCAAGGGCGTTCCCCGCGCTGACCACATTTACCCTGACCGGCATGCCCGGATATTCCTTTGTAAAGTCTTTTAGTATGGCGGGCAACCAAAATGACGCTATCGTGATGCTTGACACAATCTGCAGCGGCGCTTCCTGTTCCAGGCATTTCATATGCGCCTCAAGAACTTCATACGCTGACAGCACCGGAAGGAGTTTTTGCAGCAGCATGTCGCCGCATTTCGTCAGCCGCACATTTTTGGATAAACGATCAAACAGCGCCGTCCCTGTTTTTTCTTCAAGCTCACGTATGGCGTGGGAAACCGCGGATTGCGTTATGTAAAGTTTTTTTGCCGCCTTGGTAAAGTTTTCCGTCTCGCATACGGCCTTGAATATTTGCAAATGCCTGAACGCCATGCGCCATTGCTCCTAACCACCATGAATAAAATTAATCATTCTTCGTACTTTATATCATTTTTAAAATATCAAAGCAAACCGTATACTCCTCCCGCACATCCGCTCATAACTAAGGAGAGTCTATATGCTCAAAAATACACTGAAAACCTGCGCATGGCTTTTTGGAATCAATCTTCTTATCAGCGCGTTCGCGTTTGGCGGAGGATATACGGTCATCCCCGTGATCAGAAAATATTTTGTTCAAAAGAAACGTTTAATGAATGACGATGAACTGATGGGCATGACCGCCATGGCGCAATCTTCGCCCGGCGCTATCGCAATCAATCTGTCAAGCCTTACGGGATTCCGCGTGGGCGGCGTCGCCGGGGCCATTTCAAGCGCCATCGGCGCCGTCACGCCGCCGCTCATTATTCTTTCCGTTGTCTCACTGTGGTATGCAGCGGTTCAAAACAATCATGTCATTTCCATTATTTTCAAGGGAATGCAGGCCGGAGTGGCCGCGCTTATCGCTGATTTCGCGTCCTCAACCTATAGAACCATACTGAGGCAAAAATCATTATTTTTCACCGTAATGACTCCCGCTGTGGTCATTGCAAGCTTCATATTCTCAATCAATATCATATTGATTATCTGCATATGCATATGTTTGTCGCTTATCCGGGCGCTTTTGAAAAACGGAGCAAAACATGACGGATAAACTTATACAGTTATTTCTTGCATTCTTGAAAATCGGCGCCTTCAGCATCGGCGGCGGATATGCGGTTATTCCTTTAATCAGGGAACAGGTCGTGCTAAAATACGGATGGATAACGCAGCGCGTCTTCACGGACGTCGTCACGTTGTCTCAGATGACGCCAGGCCCTTTGGCCGTCAACACGTCCACTTTCGTCGGCATCCAAATTGCGGGCATTCCCGGCGCCGTCATTGCAACGTTTGGATGCGTCATTTCAGGCATTCTTATTTCCCTGTCCCTCTATGCGTTCTTTCGAAGATATAAAAAATCGGCATATGTGTTTGAAGTATTAAACAGTTTAAAGGCGACATCGCTGGGGCTTATCATCTCCGCTGCCGCAACCATCGCGCTCTTAAGTTTTTTCAACGCCGCCTCTCTTGATTCAATCGAAACCACGGACTGGATTGCAATCGCTATCTTTTCCATTTCAATAGTCTTACTGAAACTATGCAAAATAAGCCCTATACTATTGATATGCATAAGCGGCTTTTTGGGATACCTGGCATACTGAAACCGCTCTTTCAGTCATGATAAAAACGCGGGCGCCGGAGAACCGACAGCCCGCGTTTTTAAATACGTCGCTCAATGTTTTTACAAAGCTACTCCAGAACAACGGCCTTTTCAATCACCACAGGCGTCACGGGCACATCTTCCATGCTTTCCACAGACTGCGTCCGGACTTTTTTAATCTTATCCACAACATCCCGGCCTTCCACGACTTCGCCGAACACCGCATACCCCCATCCGCTCTCGGTTTTTGCCGTGTGATCAAGGAAAGCGTTGTCGCTCACATTAATGAAGAATTCGGAAGTCGCTGAATGCGGATCGCTGGTGCGGGCCATGGCAATGGTGTACATTGTATTCTTCAAACCGTTATCCGCTTCATTTTTTATGGGCCGGCGCGACAATTTCGGCGCAAGGGACGGAAGCCGTCCGCCGCCCTGAATCATAAAGCCGTCAATGACCCGATGAAAAATCGTGCCGTTATAATATCCGTCGCGCACATACCGAAGAAAATTCGTCACTGTTTTTGGAGCCCGGGCATAATCAAGCTTCAGGACGATATCCCCCATGCTCGTTTCAAGCTTAACCCTGTACTCCTGCTGCGGCTGCGCAACCGCAGGCAGGCACAGCAGAAAAAATGCAATCAGCAATCCAGTCAGAAATTTCATTGGCGCCCTCACTGAAAAAATACCGCGTTCAAACAGCCTGTGCCGGAAAAAAGGGCGCACAAAGCGCCCTTTCGCGGCTGCCTCACATATCATGAAACAGCTATAGTCAAAGCTTAACTGACTGTAAAGGTCAATTCCTCATTTTCCGAAACCCCCACGGTCAGCGTGGTTCCTTCAGGGATATCGCCGGCGATGATTTTTCGCGCCACAGGCGTTTCCACATGTTGCTGCAAATACCGGCGCAACGGTCTCGCGCCATAGACAGGGTCATAAGCGGCCTCGGCCATGAAATCTCTCGCTTCATCCGTGAGCTTCAGTTCGATTTTCTTGTCCGCAAGACGCAGGCGCAGGCGCATAATCATAAGATCAATGATCTTTCCCACCTCTTTTTGCGTCAGAGGCTTAAACAGCACGGTTTCATCCACGCGGTTAAGAAATTCGGGCCTGAAGTAGGTACGCAACTCCTCAAGAACCTTTTCCCGGACGCCGGGCTTGAATTCGCCGTTTCTGTCAATCCCGTCAAGCATGATCGGCGAGCCGATGTTCGAGGTCATGATGATGATCGTATTGCTGAAATTGACCGTGCGGCCATGGTTGTCCGTCAAACGGCCGTCGTCAAGAATCTGCAGCAAGATATTGAAAACATCCGGGTGCGCTTTTTCTATTTCGTCAAGCAAAATGGCGCAATAAGGCTTGCGGTGCACGGCTTCCGTCAACTGGCCGCCTTCCTCATATCCGACATAGCCAGGATGCGCGCCTATAAGCCGCGAAACGGAGTGTTTCTCCATATATTCGCTCATATCGATGCGCACCATGTTATCCTGCGAATCAAACAGGGCTTCGGCAAGCGTTTTGCACAGCTCGGTTTTCCCCACCCCGGTCGGGCCAAGGAATATGAACGACCCAATCGGACGTCCCGGCTCGGAAAGCCCGGCGCGCGAACGGAGCACCGCTTCCGAAACGGCTGTTACCGCCTCATCCTGTCCAACGACGCGGGCGTGCAGCACATCGCTCAAATGCAGAAGTTTCTCGCGCTCGGTTTCCATAAGCCGCGTCACGGGAATGCCCGTCCAGCGCGCGACAATCGCAGCCACGTCGTCGACGCCGACCTCTTCTTTCAAAAGACGTTTTTCCTCTTTGACGTCCCCTTCCAGGCGTTTGAGCTCATTTTCAAGATTAAGCAGCTTCGAGTATTTCAATTCCGCCGCGCGGTTTAAATCATAACTGCGTTCAGCAGCCTCAATTTCCATGCGCGTGCGTTCAATGGATTCTTTTACCGCACGCAAAGCGTCAATTGAGCTTTTTTCCTTTTCCCACTGATTTTGCATGTCATGCTGCTTGTTCTTCAATTCCGCGACTTCGGCTTCAAGCTTTTCCAGGCGGTCATGCGATGCCGAATCCGTCTCCCGTTTCAGGGCTTCGCGCTCAATCTCAAGCTGCATGATCTTCCGGTTCACGGCATCCAGCTCGCCCGGCAGCGAGTCAATTTCCGTGCGGATATGGGCCGCGGCTTCATCAATAAGGTCAATGGCCTTGTCCGGAAGCTGCCTGTCCGTAATGTATCGTTTTGACAAAAGCACAGCTTCCACTATTGCGGAATCCGAAATGCGCACGCCGTGATGCACTTCAAAACGCTCTTTCAAGCCGCGCAGAATGGAAATGGCGTCCTCAACCTTTGGCTCATCCACGACCACAGGCTGGAAACGACGCTCAAGCGCCGGGTCTTTTTCTATATATTTCCGATATTCATCCGTCGTGGTGGCGCCGATGCAATGGAGTTCGCCTCTGGCGAGCATCGGTTTGAGCAAATTGCCCGCATCCATGGCGCCATCCGTTTTTCCCGCGCCCACAATTGTATGAATTTCATCAATAAAAAGAATAATTTGGCCGTCTGATTTTTCCACTTCGCCAAGAACGGCCTTGAGACGTTCCTCAAACTCGCCCCGATATTTCGCGCCCGCAATCAGGGCCCCCATATCCAGGGCGAACAGTTTTTTATCCTTAAGCCCTTCCGGGACGTCGCCTTTCAAAATACGATGCGCAAGACCTTCGACAATCGCGGTCTTGCCGACCCCGGCTTCGCCTATCAACACCGGATTGTTTTTGGTGCGGCGCGAGAGGATGCGAATGCAGCGCCTGATTTCCTCGTCCCGACCAATAACCGGGTCCAGTTTGCCGCTTCGCGCGTCGTCGACAAGGTCGCGGCCATATTTCTGCAACGCCTCATAAGAAGCTTCCGGATTGTCGGAAGTCACCCGCTGATTGCCGCGAATCTGAGCAATGGCCTCCAGCGCCTTTTCCCGCGTAATCCCCAACTCCATATTGATGCGGCCTATGGGCGTGGAAGTCGTTTCTTCCAGCAAAGCCAAAAACAGATGCTCCACGCTGACGTATTCGTCCTTCATATGCAGCGAAATATCCCGCGCGCGCACCAAAACTTTCGCCAAACGCTGCGTCACCGCTATTTGATCCGGAAGCACGCCGGGACCGCCGCTCACAGAAGGCTTCTTCTTCAATTCCCTGGTTACGGCATCGGCGTATACCGTCGGATTCAAATTCATTTTCTCAAGAATGCGCCCGGTCACGCCTTTGTCCTGATTGACCAGCGCAAGCGCGAGATGCTCGGCGTCCACTTCCTGATGGCCATGGCGCAAAGCGATGGTCTGGGCTTCAGAAAGGGCCTGCCGCGATTTTTCTGTAAAATGTTGCATATCCATAAAACTTCCTCCACATCGCAATCAGAAATAATCAGGCCGCATGCGCAGCCTTTTCCGGACATACAAAAAAATAAACGCGCGTCCGGCGTCGCGTCTTTGGGAATACGTCGCCCACGCTCAAAAATCACAAAAGAGATTCTCCGCTTTCCCCCTGATTCTCTCGCTGATCAGGCGCGCGGATTAAACGTGGATTTTTGCGCCAGTTGTTCCCACAATTCCTTTTCTTCCGCAGAGACGGTCTCCGGAACCCGGATCATCAGACGGACAATCTGGTCGCCTTTGTTTTTCCCGGTTCCCATGCCTTTATTGCGAATCCGCAGTTTCTTGCCTGAGGAACTTCCCGGCGCGACAGTCATATCCACATTGCCGTCAAGAGTCGGCACTCTCACCTTCGCTCCCAGCGCCGCTTCCCATGGAGCAAGCGGAAGATCATAAACGACGGTGGTTCCATCCTCTATCTTGAACAGCGGATGGTCGAAATATTCCACTTTTAAAAGCAAATCCCCGGTGGGGCCGCCGGATGAACCAGGCATTCCCTGTCCGGCCAGACGTATGCGCGCGCCGCTCTTAATGCCTGCGGGAATAGCCACGTCCAGCGTTTTATTTTGCCCATCAATCGGACTTTGCAGCGTAATCGTCTTTTTTCCGCCCCGGTACGCGTCTTCCAGGCTCAGCCTGATCTGCGCTTCCACATCCTGCCCGCGGCGCGCTCTAGGGGTCCGTTTTCCTTTGCCGCCAAAAGCGCCGAACTGGTCGGCCCCAAAATGCATTCCATCGAAATTCGTGGTAAAGGTCGCGCCGCCCTGGCCGCCGCGCTGACCAAAAAGCATCTCAAAAAAGTCGCTAAAGCCGCTTCCGCCAAAACCATGCACATTGCCCTGGAAGTTGCTGAAATCATAACCGCCGCCCTGGCCGGAAAATTGCTGCCCATGCTGCCAATTCGGCCCAAGCTGGTCGTAGAGCTTGCGCTTTTCCTCGTCTTTGAGCACTTCATAGGCTTCATTGATTTCCTTGAATTTGGCCTCGGCTTCCTTGTCTCCCTGGTTCAGGTCCGGATGATATTTCCTCGCCAGCTTCCGAAACGCCTTGGCGATAGTATCTTGAGTGGCGCCGCGCTCCACGCCGAGCACCTGATAATAGTCCTTGTATTCAACACCCATATCGGATACCACTCCTCATGAATGAATGTCTTGCAACATTCAATTTTGGGTCATGGCGCATGCCGAACATGCGCCATGAATCCCTTAACTGTCTTATAGTTAAATAATCAGCCGCTACCTATAGTCAAGACACGCTATTTGAAAAGACACGCTGTTTAACCTATCCCGAACAAAACAAGGCGTCAAACCATGAGCAATAATTTGCCGGTCGCCATGTATCACATGGTCAATAACTGGCCCACCAAGCAGCTTGCGCTCTCTCCATCTCTTTTTGAAGAACACTGCCGCGCCCTCAAGGCGGGCCGCTGGCATACCGTCACGCTTGAAGAAGCGGAACATTATTTTCTGAAAGGTCAAAGCCTTCCGCGAAAATCCGTCTGGATAACCTTTGACGACGGCTATCTGGACAACTATGTGTATGCCTATCCCATATTGAAGAAATACGGATTGAAAGGCACCGTCTTTTGCGTCGTGGAGCGCATGGAAGCCGCCGGCGCGCTGCGCCCGACCATTCAGGATGTATGGGATGGGCATATCGGCAGCGATGCGCTTCCACGGGTTGACGCGCCATATGTGCCGCATGCGCTTGGCTTTGAAACCCGTTCGGATATGTTTTTAAACTGGGCGGAAGTCCGCGAAATGGACGCTTCCGGGGTCATACAGATTGCATCGCATTCACTGACGCACGGGAATGTTTTCATCAATGCCGACTACAATGGATTTATTCAACCTGGTCCGCGGCATCGGGCCTTTGACCGGCTGGATTATCCCCGGCATATCCCCTGGGGACTTCCGAATTTCAGCACTAAAGGCGCATTGCGGTTTCGCGCGTTTTTGCCCTCGGACTATCTTCTTGAAGGGATACAGGAAATTGTGCCGCAGGATAAGGCCCAGGCCTATCGCTTCTTCCAGGACGAAGCCAATGTAAACCGGCTGAAGGACTTTGTGGCCGGCATTCCCAAAGAAAAGCTGGGGCAGTACGAATCTGACGCGGCGCTGTCCGGCAGGCTCGAATATGATATGGTTTCCGGAAAAAAACGTCTTGAAGCCGAACTGAGACGTCCGGTGCGCACGCTTTGCTGGCCCTGGGGGCGCTATATGCCTGAGGCGCTGAATGCCGCAAAACAGGCTGGTTATCAGGTTCTGGTCACAACGGAAGCGGGAACGAACAGACCCATTGCGGATGCGGAACGGGTCGCGCGTTTTCATGTCAAGGCGCGTTCGGCGCGGGAAATGCTGTTTCGCTACACTATGCTGCAAAGCCCATTGCTGGCGAAAATATACGCCTCCATCCGCATATAATCCCCACTTCTCTTGCACGATTCGTATTCATGGCATTTTTAATTTCAGGGAAAAAACGCCTCGATGGTCCAACAAACCTGAAAGCGCCCTTCCGGTTACGTTGTCCGTTTTCTGATGGTTTCAGCGATGCCGCGAAAAACCTCTTCAGGAGCAATGCAGCGCAAACATTTCTGCGCCCGCGGGCAATGCATGCCGCCGTGAAGGGAACAGGGACGGCACGAAACCGCCCGTTCAAGAACAATATCCTCCGCGCCTTCCGGGTAAAACCCCCAATGCCTGGTCGTGGGGCCAAAAAGCGCCGTAACAGGCGCGCCCACGGCCGCGGCAAGATGCATGGGCCCGGAATCGCCGGTCACCAGTCTGTCGACAGCCCAAAGAACCGCGCACAGTTCCCGCAAAGACGTTTTGTTCACAAGATCGATGCCCGGAATGCCGTGACGTTCCTGTTCCGGAGCGCGCCCGACCACCGCCACATCCATGCCATGCTCATGGCAGAGCCCGGACAGCGTTCGCCAAAATTCCAGAGGCCATGCCTTGAGCGCATGCGTGGCAAAAGGATGCATGGCAATCACAGGCCGTTCCCCGGCCTTTCCAAGAAGCGTGCGCGCCGTCGCCTTTTCTTCTTCAGAAATCCGGATATACGGCGATACTTCCGCCGCGGCCGGGCTCTGCGATTCCAAAGCCCGCGCATAGCGCTGGGAGACGTTGCAACGCAATAAGGCGTCGCCGAAAAAACGGCCCCCGCTTTGCAGAAATACTCTTCGTTCCAGGGATAATTTCGGATATCGCCTCACCGGCCCTTTCCACATCCCTCCCAAAAGCCGGGAACGCAGCGTCCCATGCAGGTCAAGAAGCCCCGCTCCCGCATATCTTCGGGCAATCGCGGAAAACGCCGTCAAAATTCGAGGAAACTGAAGCTCTTCACGCTTAAGCGCAATCACCTCGGTTACAGCCGGATGCCCATCGAACACGGAAGTGAAGCCTTCCCTGGAGACGACGGTAAAAGTCAGCCCCCGCGTCCTGTTCCAATAGCGCAGGGGCCCTGTCGTCAAAACCACATCTCCCAACGCGCTCAATCGAAATACAACCCAGTGAAGCGGAAGCATCTTCCCTCTTTATCAATAATTTCAATTTCTACCGGAAAAGGGGCGCGATTTTCTCTTTGGATATGCATTTCGGCCGCCTCTATTCATGGGCAGCGCCTGCGGGAGAAAATCGACGCAGTATGTGCGCATGGCCTATATCAGGTCAATTCTGTCTTGAAAAGCCTGATTCCCGACGCTTCACAACGCCGCACCGTCATCTGTCTTCCTCTGTGGTTTGATACCGAAGACCAAAACCCATATAGCCCCGCCCCGCGCCTTTTCTCGCAGGGCATCTGAGGGGCGCAAAGCCTGAGAGGAGATGCACGCCACTCCCAAGCGCAAACGCAAAGCGCCTCTTGGGCTCTGCTGCCTTATTGCTTCTCCGGTTTTGATTTCCGCTCCCATCGCCGGACTTGCATACGCCTTCAGCTCGCCGTATACTTGCAAAAACCCTATTTTGACATTGCGAATGGAGCGCACCGATGAAAAAAACAGCACTGCTTTTCCCCGGACAAGGTTCACAGGAAAAAAACATGGGACGCGATCTTGCCGAATCAGATCGCGATATCATGGATATCTGGAAACGAGCCGAACGGGCAAGCAATATTGCTCTGCGTGAAATCTACTGGGATGGAGACGACGCGGCCATGACCGATACCCGCAACCTCCAGCCTGCGCTTACAGCCGCGAATTTGTCGCTTTGGCATGCGGCCTCAAAAAAGCTGTCTCCCGCCTGCGCCGCGGGACACAGCCTTGGAGAATTTTCCGCTATCGCCGCTTCCGGGGCCTTAAGCCTGGACGATACGTTCGAAATGGTCGCCCTGCGCGGGCAACTTATGGCCGACGCCGACCCCAGGGGAATCGGGGCCATGTCCGCCATAGTCAAGCTCAAACTCGAAACCGTGCGCGCGCTTGTGGAAGAAACCGCAAATGAAACCGGAGAACTGCTTATCATCGCCAATTACAATACGCCTCTTCAGTTTGTGGTCAGCGGGACAAAGGCGGCATGCGCCCATTGCGGCGAACGCGTCAAGGCCATGAAGGGACGCGCCATTTCTCTTGCCGTTTCCGGCGCGTTTCACAGCCCGCTTATGGAAGACGCCGCGCGCGAACTTGCGCGCGCGCTGGAAAAACGTTCCTGGAACAAGCCGGCGTTTCCCATATATTGCAATGCCCTGGGAACAGCGGTCAATGACGCCGAATCATTACGAGCCGCAATGCAAAAACAGATGACGTCTTCTGTTTTCTGGATCGACACAATATGCAATCAGTGGAAAGACGGCGTCCGGCGCTGGGTTGAACTGGGCCCCAAGGCCCTCCTTGTGAAAATGGTGAAACCCATCCTGGAAGACGTGCCCGGCGCGCTTTGTGAAGAAACCGCCCCGGACGCATGCGCCATATCCAGCAAGGACGACCTTGCGATGTTGCCGTAATCCGCCTCGGGAGTCCGACATGAAAACTGCGTTTCCCCGACGAGCCGGCCTTGCCGCGTTGACATTATGGCTGGCCCTTTGCATGATCGGCGTCTTTACTTCATTGGGAAAGGCCAAACCAGCTTATGAAAAACTTCAGGACGGAGATCTTATTTTTCAGGAGTCAAATTCTCCGCAAAGTCTGGCCATAAAGCTGGCCACGAAATCGCAATATTCCCATTGCGGCATTATTTTCAAGGAAGGGAGCGAATATTACGTAAGCGAAGCGGTCCAGCCGGTGCAGACCATTCCGCTTAAAGAGTGGATAGAACGCGGGGTACAGCAACGCTATGTGGTCAAGCGCCTTAAAAACGCGGATACAGTTTTGACTCCCGCCATCGTAGCTGAAATGAAGCGCATAGCGCGCAGTTTCGAAGGCGCGCCCTATGATATCTACTTTGAATGGTCGGATACGGCAATGTATTGTTCCGAATTTGTCTGGAAAATATACAACCGCGCGGCCGGCATTGAAATAACTCCTTTGCGGAAAATGAAAGAATTCAACCTGAATAATCCGCTGGTCAAATTCGAACTCATAAAGCGATATGGACAGGATATCCCGTATGAGCAACTTGCGGTCGCGCCAAGCGACATTCTGCATTCTCCGCTTCTTGAAACGGTCGAGGAGTGACCTTCCTGTTTATTCAAAATAAAAAAAAGCGTATGGCGCGGTCTGAATTGAGCCGCGCCATACGCTTTTTTCATTCCAGTACGCCGCCAGCAACCGGCGACTTCTAAAAATAATCGTTATCCGCCCAGATACGCCTTGCGCACTTCCGGATCCGTCGCCAGTTTCTCGCTGGGGCCTTCGGCGACAACCTGCCCCGTATCCAAAACATATCCCCTGTGCGCTGTTTTCAACGCCAAATGGGCATTTTGCTCAACGACCACAATGGTGAGCCCTTGCTTGTTCAGTTCGCTAAGCGTGCGGAACATTTCATGCATCAATAAAGGCGCCAATCCCATTGAAGGCTCATCCAACAAAAGAATTTCGCAATTCGTCATAAGCGCCCGGCCAACCGCAAGCATCTGCTGCTCTCCGCCCGACAATGTGTCGGCCCGTTGCGTGCGCCGCTCCGCAAGACGCGGGAACAACTCAAAAATACGCCCCATATCCCGGTGCACATGCGGATCCTTTCTGCGATTCCAGGTCGCAATGACCAAATTTTCCATTACGGAAAGATTTCCGAAAATATGACGGCCTTCCGGAACCAAAGCCATGCGCAAACGATTCACCACCATGTGCGGCTTCACATCGACTATGGAATTGCCGTTGAGTTTAATGTCTCCTTTGATCAGCCTGGGCGCCTCAGGCGGCTGCAAACGCATAATGGCTTTCAGGGTTGTGGATTTTCCGGCCCCATTCGCGCCAATCAGGGTCACAATTTCCCCTTTGTTCACATGAAAGGTGATTCCGTGTATAGCCTCCACATTCCCATAACCGGCATACAGATTTTCCACGCTCAGCAACATTGGGCAGCCTCTTCTCCAAGATACGCATTGATGACCACCGGATTAACCCGGATTTCTTCCGGGGTTCCGCGGGCGATAACTTTCCCGAAATCAAGCACCATGATGCGCGTGCACAAAGACATGACAAGCTGCATCTGATGCTCGATCATCCATATCGTAATGGGAAAATTGTCGTAAATCCAACGGATCAACCCTATCAACTCCCCAACGTCAGCGGAATTGAGGCCGGCCGCAGGTTCATCGAGCAACAAAAGCTTGGGCTCAAGCGAAAGGGCTCTCGTCAACTCCACGCGGCGCTGGAGTCCGTAGGGAAGATTTTTCGGAAACTCCGCCGCATATTCGGTAAGCCCCATTTTTTCAAGCATATTGCGGGATTTTTCTTCAATTTCCCGTTCCCGAATCCGATATTTTTTCGTGCGCAAAAAGGCGTCCAGCAAGCTGTAGCCAAGATTATGATGTTGGGCTATGCGGATATTGTCCAAAACGGTTAAATCCTTCCAAAGACGGATATTCTGGAAAGTCCGGGCCATTCCAAGGCTCGTCACTTCGTTTGTCTTTAAACCGCGCGTGGGCTTTCCGTCAAAAACGACGGAGCCCTCCGTCGGCGTATAAAACCCGGACACCACATTAAAGACCGTCGTCTTCCCCGCGCCGTTCGGCCCGATAAGAGCCAAAATTTCCCGCTCCTCAAGAGTCAGGTTGAAATCCGTCAGCGCCTGAAGACCGCCAAAACGCTGAGTCAGGTGCTCCACTTCAAGAAGTGCCATAGTACGTACCTTTCATCCATTTCAAACGCGCAATCGCGATTTCTCCGCTTATTTTAATGTGAACCAGCGCCGCAGGCGCGGGAATACATCCGTCAGTTCCCTGTTGCCCAGCAGTCCTTCCGGCCTGAATTGCATAAGCAAAATGAGAATAAGAGGAATAAGCACCCATTTCCAGACCTGGCTCAATTCAAACCCGTCAGGCAATACATGTATCGCATGCAACGCGCCGTCCACAGCCGGTATGGCGAAACGCAGCGCTTCAACCAGCAGCGTGAACAAAATGGCGGCAAGCACGGAGCCGGAAAGCGAAGCCATTCCGCCCAGATACACCATGACCAGACCTTCGGTGGACTTGAGGATGTTAAAGGCCTGCGGATTGATATATCCGTACATGTGAGCGTACAGGCCGCCCGCCACGCCGGCAAGCCCGGATGAAACCATGAATGCGACCATTTTAACCCTGTCCGTGTTCACGCTCATGATTTTTGCGGCCACTTCGTCCTGACACACGGCGGAAATGCCTTTCCCATAGGTGGAATTCACAAGCCGGTACAGGATAAGCAACGAGATGCCCGTTACAATGATGACCCAGATAAGCATCCAAGGAATGTCAAGGGTATGCCGCATGGCGTTCATGACTTTTCGCATGCCCTGAAGACCGCGCGGTCCGCCGATGATATCAATGTTTTCAATAAGGGAAATAATGATATAGTTCGCCGCGATGGTGATAATCGCCAGATAATCCCCTCTGGTCCGGAAAGAAGGAAGCGCGACGACAAGCCCGAAAAGGGCGGCCACGATTCCCCCCACAAGCAGGATGAACAAAAAGAGCCACGGCGCAAGGTAAGGCGGCAGCAACGCCGCGCCGAGAATTTTATTGTTTGTAAAAAGCGTCACGGACAAAAAGGAAGCCGCATACGCGCCTATGCACATAAAGCCGGCATGTCCGCATGAAAATTCGCCCATATAGCCGTTCACAAGGTTCAGACTTGATGCAAAAATGATATTGATGCCGATAAACATGATAATCGTCAGCACATACTGATCAAGCATATCCATCTGAGCCGCGACGACAAGCAGCAGGCACACGACCAAAGCCAAGATATTAAGGGTATATTTTTTCATAGATCTGTCCTTTATATCCCCTTATATCTTGGTTGTATGCGGCACGCCGAACAATCCTGTCGGCCGCCACCACAATATGGCAAGAAGGATAGTAAAGGCAAAAAGATCGCGGAATGTCGAAGGCAGAAAGGCCGCGACCATAATTTCAATAAATGCGAGCAGGAACCCGCCGATGAAGGCCCCCCTGATATCGCCGATGCCGCCTACCACAGCGGCAATAAACGCTTTCCAGCCGACCATGGCGCCCATATACGGGTCAAGGACGGGATAGGACATCGCAAAAAGCATGCCCCCAAGCCCGGCAATCCCCGACCCCAGGATGAAGGTAAACAAAATGACGGTATCCAGCGGAATGCCCATCAGGGGAAGCGCGAATTTATCCCAGGAAACGGCGCGCATTGCCATGCCGATCTTTGTGCGCATGACGACGAATTGCAGGATGACGAAAACCAGAACAGCCGTGAAGATAACCCACAGCTTCAGGTTGGTGACCGCAATGCCGCCCAGCGTATACACTGTTTTATCTATAAGCTCAGGCAAACTGCGGCGGCTTGCGCCCAGAAGGGCAAGGTTGCCGTTTTCAAGGATAAGGCCGCACATCAGGGCCGTAATGACCACGTAAAGGCGATGGGCCCCCTTGCGCCGCAAAGGCTTATACGCAATCCGCTCAAGCAGCACTCCGACGCAGGACGTCAGAATCATCGTCAGGGGGATAGTCAGGGCAAGAACCGCGGTTCTGGACAAATCAAAGGGAACAGCGTCTCCCAAAAAAAAGGAAGCGACAAAAAAAGCAATGTAGGCGCCTACCATAAAGATATCGCCATGCGCAAAGTTTATAAGCTGCAATACCCCGTATACAAGTGTGTACCCTAGTGCAATCAGGGCGTAAAAACTGCCCCATTGCAGGGCGTTGACCACATTTTGGAATAATGTTTCCACCTTGGGATTCCTCCAAATGACACCCGAAAAGCATATCTTCCGCACAATCCGGCCGGATGCGGATTGCGTCCGCCGGCCGGAGCGCCCTTCTTCGTTCTGAAACGAGACGGCCGCTCCGGCTTTAGATACATGCGTCATACGGCAAACGGCGGACAAAAACCGCATCGCCATTCAGCTACGGACAAACGGACTCCGTAAACAAGAACTCGCCCTTTTCTATGCGCACCACAACGGCGCACTTGATGGGATCGCCCTGTTCGTCAAAGCTCATGGTCCCCGTAATACCTTCAAAGGACTTGATATTCGCCATAGCGTCGCGAATGGCCGCGCGTTCGTCTTCAAGATTGGGCTTTACTTCGCCGACATCCTGAATGGCCTTTAATACCAGATTGACGGCATCCCACGTCAAAGCTGCGATATCATCGGGCACATACCCGTATCTGGCCTTGTACTTTTCAATGAATTCCTTGGTCGCGCCCTGAGCGCCGGCCGCCGCATAATGCGTGGAGAAGAACTGACCGTTGCACGGCTCGCCGCACAGGGACGCCAGTTCAGCCGAACCCCAGGCGTCAGACCCCATAAAGGGACCGGTATAGCCCAGGTCGCGCGCCTGAGGGACAATCAAGGCCACAAAGCTGTAGTTTTCAGGCAGGAAGATAAAATCAGGCTTGGCCGCGATGATTTTGGTAATCTGCGCGGAAAAGTCCTGATCCTTGGGGCCGTGGGATTCAAAGGCGACAACGCTTCCCGGGCCATGCTTCTTTTCCCAGGTTTCTTTGAAAAAGTCGGCCAGGCCTTTTGAATAGTCGTTGGAGACCTCGAAAAGAACGGCGGCGGTTTTAGCGTTGAACTGCTTTTCCGCAAAGTTCGCCGCTACCGGGGCCTGGAAAGGATCAAGAAACGCCGCGCGGAACACCCATGGACGGTCAAAGGTCACTTCCGGGTTTGTGGCCCACGGCGAAATCATGGGAACCTCGCTGTTATCGGCGACTTCGCCGGCCGGCACAGCCTGACGGGAAGACTGGGGACCGACAAGAGCCAGAACCTCATCGCGTTCAATAAGCTTCATGGTCACGTTGACGGCCGATTCCGGCTTGGATTCGTTATCCTCATAGATGAATTCCAGAGGATATTTCACTCCGCCCACTTCCAGACCGCCGGCCGCGTTAATCTCATCTTTCAGGATTTCCGCGGCGAACCGGGTGCCTTCGCCAACCTTCGGAATTTCCCCTGTAAGAGGAATCGGAAAACCGATTTTGATGGGTTCCACGGCAAAAGCAGCGCTGCCTATAAGCAGCGTGCCCATGGCCAATGCGACAAGCAATTTACGCACCTCTCATCCCTCCTTATTTTATAAAAGCGGATGCATTTCCGCATTTATGGGCAATCCAGCCGTCAAAAAATGCTTTTCCCGGATATATCTATGTATATCATATTATATGACGATACATAAATAATTTTATGGAGTCAAAGATATTCTTATAAGAAAAAAACTGCATCCCATGATTTTCAAATGTGAGAAAAGCCTTAATATTAAATTTTGAAAACTATTATCAATGAAATAAAGACGGGACTCTTCCGGTTCTTTTGTGCGGTTAGAATCCATAGTGCAGTGCCTGCTTCATGCAGTCGCCTGTTTTACAATTGCAAAGTCTTCTAAAAGCAGGCACAATCCAATGATAACAGCCATATGGCTTTCAAAAAACTTTCGCACTACGCAAAAGAATTGTCAATTTGAAATTTGTTTTTTGCTATAATAACTTTTTATAACACCGCAAAGACGCTCCAACGGCAAGCCGCCCCGCATGCTCCAATTCTCTCCGCCCAAAAACAGGCCACTTCGGCAGAGGCTCTTTAATCTTGGCAGCCGAAAAAAAAATTGCTAGTCTAGTCCGCTCGTTCAGGGAGCATCCTTGCATGCCTTCACTGAAACCATCACCCTACATGAGGACAGGAATACTACATGCGCGCCAAACAATACCTGCTTGAGCACCTTGCCCGCATCGTCGCGGATATGGGCCTGGCCCTGCCTGAAAAGCTTTCGATTGAATTTCCCAAAGACAAGAGCCATGGCGACTTGGCCACCAACCTATGCATGCTGCTGGCGAAACAGGCTCACATGCGCCCACGGGAACTCGCCGTACAGATAGGCGAAAAACTTGTCGCCGAGGATGCGTTCATCGCCAAAGCGGAAGCGGCCGGCCCCGGATTTTTGAATATCACATTTTCGCAGGGCTTCTGGCAAAAAACCCTGACCGACATCATTCATGAAGGCGACAGATTCGGCTCGTCGAACGTGGGGAACGGCCGCAAGGTTCAAGTTGAGTTCGTTTCCGCCAACCCGACCGGCCCGCTGCATATAGGGCACGGAAGAGGAGCCGCGGTAGGCGACAGCCTGGCCAGGGTGCTGCGGTTTGCGGGATACGACGTTTCAACCGAATATTATATTAATGACGCCGGGTTGCAAATGCGCATCCTTGGGGCTTCAGTATGGGTTCGAGCGCAGCAATTGTCCGGCCGGGATATTCCCTTGCCTGAAACCTACTACCAGGGCGAATACATCACGGATATCGCCCGCGAGCTTTTAAGGAAGAATCCCGCGCTCCCGGAAATGCCCGAAAAAGAGGGCACGGACATATGCTTTGAATATGCCATGAACGACATTCTGTCGGGAATCAAAAAAGACCTGGCCGACTTCCGCGTTCGCCACGATGTCTGGTTTTCAGAAAACTCGCTGGTTCAGACAGGGGCTGTGGACAGGGGAATCGAACGGCTCAAGGGTTCCGGTCTCGTCTATGAGGAAGATGGCGCGATATGGCTTAATACCATGGCCCTTGGCGACGACAAGAACAGAGTGCTGAAAAAGTCGAACGGCTATTTCACCTATTTCGCCTCTGATATCGCCTACCATCATAACAAGTTCGAAAGAGGCTTTGACCTGGCCGTCGATATATGGGGAGCCGATCATCACGGATATGTCCCGCGCATGCGGGCCGCCATGAAAGCGCTTGGCTACCCGGACGAAGCGTTTGACGTCATCCTGATACAGCTTGTCAATCTCTTGCGCGACGGCGTCCAGGTCGCCATGTCCACGCGCTCCGGACAATTCGTCACGCTTGCCGATGTCTTGAGCGAAGTCGGCGCGGATGCGGCCAGATTCATGTTTTTATCCAGAAAAAGCGACAGCCCGCTGGATTTCGACCTGGAAGTCATGAAACGTCAGAGCATGGACAATCCGGTATACTATGTCCAGTACGCCCACGCGCGCGTCTGTTCAGTCTTGCGCAAAGCGAAAGAAAAAGGAATCGCGCTTTCAGAAGATATTACTCCTGAAATGACGGCGCCTTTGGCCGCGCCTGACGAAATCGCCATTTTAAAACTTCTTGACGGATTTACCGACGTCATATCCGGCGCAGCCCGCACGCTTTCTCCGCATCATGTCAGCTACTACCTTTTGGAATTGGCCGGCTCATTGCACAGCTATTATTCTTCATATCCGGTACTGAACGCAACGGATCAAAATATTGTGCAAGCCCGCCTTGCGCTTATGCGCTCCATTGGCATTGTCATCAGAAACGGACTTGACCTTTTGGGCGTATCGGCGCCTGAAAGCATGTAAAAGAGAAATTCCTTGTCCCTTAAACTCTCGCGCAAATCATCCGGAAAAACCATTGCAGCCGTGGGCGGAGCTGTCAGTACAGGCACTCTGCCCCGCGGCGGAAGCGTCGCGCCGAGAGGAAACGTCGCAAAAAATCAACGCTCGTCATACAGCGCCGCGCTCAGCGAAAAAAACAGCGGAGCTCTGATAAAAAAGATCAAAGCTCTGATCCGGCTTCCCTTGAGCATAAAAAAACAGCCGGCCGTATCCGGCGAAGCGTCCAGTTCCCATGAATCAATAGCCCAAGCGCAATCTCGAAAGTCCTTTGTTTTTGCGCTGAGCTTCGCCCAGCTTCTGGGAGTTGGGGCAATACTGGCCTTGCTTTTGATATGGGCCTTTTTCCTGGGAATCCTTATGGGACGGGGCATGGAAAATTCTCTTCCCATGCTGGCGGAAAATTCCCAGCAATCCGCTTTGCCGCAAAGCGACGCTACGCAATCCGCCGCGCCCGCGGACGGCGCCCATAACGCAAAGCCCTCCCAAAACGTCATTCTCATGCCGGAGGATTTGCGCTTTCTCAACGACCTTGAACAAAACCCCTCTTCAGCGGATGTGCTGACGTCAACGCCGCTTCCCACTGATATTCCCCAACTGACCGCCGTACAGCGAAAGGTGTCCGAAGCGTCCGTTCAAAACGCCACTCCGCCTTTTGCCATGCAGCCCGAGCAACAGGAACGGCAGACGGCTTCGCCACAACAGACGGCGCCCCGGGAAGAAAACGACGACAGGACGACGGCGTCCCGGCCTCCGCAAAATCCGGCTCTTCCTCAATTCGAATATGTTTTTCAGGTCGCGGCAAGCACAGACATGCAATCTGTCCAGGCATTGCGGGCCAGACTGCAAAAAGCCGGTCTGCATGCGTCTGTCGAACACGCTGTAAAAAATAACGCTCCCCTGTACAGGGTTCTTGTTACGCTGCGCGGAAGCCAGAAAGATTCCCAGGCATTACGCGCCAGACTTGAGCAGTTGCATCTGCAAAACAGCTTTCTCAGATCAAAAAAGAATCTTCAATAATCCGGAACTCCCCTCATATGCTGACTATCCTTATCGCCTTATGTATCGGCATCGGCATCGGTTATGCGTTGAAAAAACGCCCTGTGGTCATACATGCCGCCGACATATGCGCCAAGTGGCTGGTATGTTTGCTCTTGCTGAGCCTGGGGCTCAGTATTGGCGGAAACGCTTCAATACTGGATCAATTCAAGGTGATAGGCGTCGCCACCTTGTTCATTTGCATAGGAAGCACAGCCGGCAGCGCGGTTGCAGGCTGGGGCATGTTCAAATTATTCTTTAAAAAGGATCAGGCCGCTGACCGCTTGCGCCAGACCGCAAACGGGGCCGGCCGTACTGCGCGCAACTCCGGCGCGGCCGTATCAGGCGCAGCCAAGGGCGCTCTTAAAAATTGCGCGCTCATTCTTCTCATGTTCATTATCGGCGTCGGCATCGGTTTGAGCAATGCGAAAATCCTCAAAAACATTCCTGAAAACTCGCCTGAAATCATTCTGCATGTGCTTTTGCTCATGGTGGGCGTCGGCATCGGCAGAGCGCCTCAAACGTGGCGTTCCGTAGGAAGCATGGGATTGAAAATATTTCTGGTTCCCCTGGCGGCAATCATAGGCTCTCTTGCCGGCGCCGTCGTCATATCTCCCCTCATTCCAGAATTCAGCATCCCCCATATCCTTGCTGTGGCGTCAGGATTCGGCTATTACAGCCTCGCCAGCATCATTATTTCCGCCAAAGGCCTGTCCGTGCTCGGCACTATCTCGCTTTTATGCAATTTACTGCGTGAACTCAGCGCCATCATGCTGATTCCCATCATCTTGCGCGTCTTCGGCCCGCTGGGCACGATATCCGCCGCAGGAGCGACCTCCATGGACACGGCGCTGCCCTTCATCGCACAACAGACCAGCTCCAAATACGCCATTCTCGCCATAATAAACGGCACGGTGCTGACGCTTGTCGTTCCATTTCTTGTCCCGCTGGTTCTCAGCCTGTAGATGGAAAAGCACCTCAGGCAAACTTGCCGTCAAACGCCCTTTTCCCGCAGTCAAGCCGCCCGCATCTACTGCCTTGCGCCATGCTGCCAGACGGCATGTGCATGTTTAGGATATACGTATGGCTGTCCAATGCATGACACGAAAATTCAGGACCTGAAGGCTTATACCCCACCCCACGCTTTGAGCCCCTGGATGCCTGCTCCCGAGAGGGACGGAGTTCTTATATCCGACCTGAAGGTCAGGTGGCTCAAACCACAAAAAAATACAATCATAAAAATAAGTCTACGAAAATAAAAAAGGCGGCTGTTTCAACAACCGCCTTTTTTATCGAAAAAGCATGCCTGTTATTCTTTCTTGCCGCCCGGGATTTTCGCCCGCATCCTCTCCGCCTGGGCTCTGTAAAAATTCGCATCAGCCCCACTTTCAAATGTTTCCTTGGCCAGTAATTCATACGCGGTCGCGGCGCGCTCAAAATCGCCGGCTCTTTCAGCGGCCGCCGCAAACTGCAGGCGGACCAGAGGAATCAGCGGTTTTTCAACAGTAGTGGACAGACGCTCCAGCATGGCCACAGCGTCCGCTTCTTTGCCGGCGTCAAGCAGCGCGCCGGCAGCAGCCAGACGCGCGATGGAAGAAAGAGGCCCAGTCATGCGCTGTGCGGCATTGTCCCATAAACCGGCGGCCTGAGCATCTTTTTCCATTTCTTGCGCCGTGAGCGCCGATTCAAGGAAAATAGCGCCGGCCATACTATCCGGCGCCGACTTGCTGAGCGCCTCCAGTGTTTTTAACCGCTCTTCGCCTTTTTGGGTGACAATCGCCAACCCAAGATCAAAATGCGCCTGCTCGCGTTGCTTTGCGCTATGCCACTTCCAAATCCCCAATGCGGCTATGATGACCACGACAGCCACCACAACGCCGGCAATGGCCCGGGCATGATCTAAAAACCATTGAAAGAGCGGCGTCGCTTCGCTTCCCACATCAGCCCGAAGGCTTTCCAGAAATTTAGGATCCTGCAAGTTGCCAGGTTGCGCCATGTATCCTCCGAAAATACGTTGATTGTCCCTCAAACAGGGTTCTTCTTGTATCCAAAAATATCCGGCAGAACGAGCTTTCTCCCGTCCTGCAAAATCAGCAAACGCTGTTTTTTGTGCAATGAAGTCCACTCTTTTACGCATGACATGGCAAAAAGTAAAGAAGACTCCCAAACAGCGCGACATAACGCCCTTTACTGATTCCTAAAGGCCATGCCGAACCCCATATGTGTCCGGCCGCACGAAGGGTTTTCGCTTTATTATTGATTTTTACCTCAAAATTAACCATAACAGCTTTGGCGTCGCATTCTTAAAGCAAGAACCCGGGAGAAACCATGAGCCTGAATGACTACCTTTTACGCCTTGGCAAAAACGCCAAACAGGCGTCGCGTCTCATGCGGGAGGCAAACGCTGAAAAAAAGAACCGCGCTCTGCGCATTCTTGCGGAGAGCCTGGAAAAAGAAAAAGAAGCCATTTTCAGCGCAAACGCGCAGGATATCGCCGCCGCGCGGCAGAATGGCCTTGACCAGGCAAAATTGAACAGATTGACCCTGACCCCGGAGATCATACATGAGATGGCGGCCGCATGCCGGCATGTCGCAGACATGCCTGACCCCATTGGGGCCCTTGACGCGCAGTGGCAGCAGCCAAACGGCATTCTTGTAGGCCGCATGCGCGTGCCTCTCGGCGTCATCGCCATGATTTTCGAATCCAGACCCAATGTGGTCATCGACGCTTCAATTCTGTGCCTTAAGGCCGGCAATGCCGTTATCCTGCGCGGCGGCTCCGAAGCGCACCACTCAAACCAGCGCCTTGCTGCGCTGACGCATCAGGCCCTGGAAGCCGCGGGACTGCCCGCCGAAGCCGCTCAGGTGGTCAATGTCACAGACAGAGAAGCCGTGCGCGGCCTGTGCAAACTCAATAAATACATCGACGTCATCATTCCCCGCGGCGGCCCAAACCTCATCCGTCTGGTTTCCGAAGAGGCGACCATGCCGGTTCTGAAACACGACAAAGGCGTGTGTCATCTGTATGTTGACAAGGATGCGGACCTTGATATGGCCCTCAATTTGACCTTCAACAGCAAAGTGCAACGCCCGGCGACATGCAACAGCCTGGAATGCCTTCTTGTCCATGCGGATATAGCGTCCCGTTTTCTCCCCATGGTCGGGGAAAAACTTGGAAAGTCAGGCGTCATATTCAAGGCATGTCCCGCCGCCGCCGCTTTTTTGAAAGATCATGCGCCAAACGCGCAGATTCAGGACATGCAGCCGGAAGACTTCGGCAAGGAATATCTTTCCCTTATTCTGGCTGTGAACATCGTCCATGACATGGATGAGGCAATCGCCTATATCGACGAGTTCGGTTCAAATCATACTGAAGTCATATGCACCAATAATTATTCCCATGCCATGGACTTTCTGCGGCGCGTGGATGCGTCCATGGTCGCTGTGAACGCTTCCGTAAGACTGAATGACGGCGGCCAGCTTGGGCTTGGCGCGGAAATAGGGATCAGCACGACAAAACTTCATGCATACGGCCCCATGGGAATCAAGGAACTCACTACGACAAAATTCACCGTCATGGGAACAGGGCAGATACGTTGCTGATATGATTCCGTTACGCTACACGCAATGCACAGGCATAGCCATAATCGGCGGCACATTTAATCCGGTGCATATCGGTCATCTGCGCCTGGCGCTTGAAGTTTCTGAAGCCCTGGCGGGCGTCCGCACCGAACTGGTGCCCTGCGCCGTGCCGCCGCACAAAGAAAAAAAAGGCGTACTGCCCTTCAAACTTCGGCATGCCATGCTGCGCGCCTCCATAGAAAACCTGCCGAACATTTTTGTTAATGATCTTGAAGGAAAACGGGCGGGACCTTCATTTACCTATGATACGCTTGCGGCATATAATGAAGCGCTTCACGGAAAAAAGGAGAATATTTTC
Organism: uncultured Desulfovibrionaceae bacterium; assembly: GCA_944324045.1. GTDB lineage: Bacteria > Desulfobacterota > Desulfovibrionia > Desulfovibrionales > Desulfovibrionaceae > CALUUT01. The sequence continues at coordinate 23,333 of CALUUT010000079.1, forward strand.
TTTTGCCTGGGGCTTGGGGATTTCATGCTGCTCAATACGTGGCATAAAGGGCTGGAACTTCCCGACTTGGCACAGCTCGTCATTATCCCACGCGGCCGGGAAAAACTGGAAGACTTCGCCCACACTGTCCGGTCCTTCTGGCCTGAAAGCAAAGAATGTCCCGGGGAGACGCCTTTCACAAAGACGTGTCTTCTGCGAGATGGGAAAAAAGTCCATGCGCTTTCTTTGCCCCGTTTGGAACTGAGTTCGTCATTTATACGATCCCGCTGGAGAAGCGGACGAAATCTGGCTTTTTTAATGCCGGATCAGGCATTGCGCTTGCTTTATCAGCATAAAGATATTGTAATGCGTCACTGGAACAGCGAGTAGCGGCTTTCCTTCTAAAATAAACAGGAACCGCCGCACTATTTGATGAAAAGGATTATCGCGCCATGCCCCCCCAGGCCGCTGCCCCACGAACCATAAAAGAAAATTTGGCGCGAGCCAAAGCCTACCTCAGACGCGACGAGTGCATCCGCTCTTTGGAAGCCGCCAAGACTGCAATTGATGCGTACATACCCTGCCTTCCCCGTCTTACCAGAGAAAACAGATTCAGTATTGAAGTCTTGATACTCGAATATGTGCGCGATCTCAACAAGCACCCCCATATCAGAAATGTTTTTCTATCGCGGAAAATAACAAAAGAACCCTTTATCGTTTTTGCCAGAGGCAAGGAAAACGCCTTGTCGTTGCTTCTTGAGGCGCTTCGGCAAACTCTGGAAAATGAACGCGACAAGGAGGCAAAGCGAAAACAGGAGGAAGAAAAAAAACGAAAGGAAACTTTGCTGGCGACAGGGCAAAAGCTGCTTGACAATGGAGAATTTCCGCGCGGAAAAGCCGTGCTCAGACGTTATATGGAAGAATGCGGCAATGCGCCGGATGCTGTCCTGGATGTGGGGGAAAGGCTGCTCAAGGCGCAACTTTATATGGAAGCCGCCGATGTATTTGAAAAATCCATCGAGCTGTATCCCACTAACGTAAAAGGATATGCCGGGGCGCTCAAAGCGTATACAGAGATGAACGACTACGACAACACGGAAAAAACATATATACGCACACTGCGGCAATTTGGAGCGCATCCGCGCACCCTGCTGAATATGGCCAAATTTTATTTACGGCACGGCAAAAAAGAAAAAGCATACGAGTTTGCTCTGCGCGCGTTGGACAAGGATCCCGCTCTTGCCGAAGCCAAAGAAATTGTGGAAACGGTCTACAGCCATTGAGCATATCTCCAAATTAGGACAAAAATATAGCCATTTGCAACTATGCAATCAATTCCTTTTCTTCGTATACAGTCTCTCTTCATTAAACAAAAATTTGTCAGATATGCTTCATAGCGTAAATATATTTTTATTTTAAAATTATACTGTTCGACAACATGCAAATATTTTTTTTACATAGATTCAGTGCACATATTTTTCATCGTCCACATATGCTTGACAAAATTTATATATCTCATAATATCAAATATTGTTATAATATGTGAAGCGTAATCATCATAGATGATGAAATCAGGGCCGTCATACAAATATCAACCGCAAAATGTATAATCAAAATAGCCCGCCAGCCAGTTAAAACAAAAAACGGGAGTTGCTGCTATGAAACGTATCCTTTTGAGTATGGGTTTTTGTATTTGCGTATTTCTGAGTACAGCGGCTTTTGCCCAAACAGAACAAGCTGCTCCGTCCACTGCCAATGCGGCGACGCCGTCTGATACGGCGGCCGTTTCCCAAAAAGCGTATTCAGGAAACAAACGGAATCATATTTTTCATAAATTGGGGTGCAGATACTACAACTGCAAAACCTGTACGGAACGGTTCGACACGCCTCAGGAGGCTCAGGCCGCCGGCTACATTCCATGTAAAATATGCATGAAAGCATCATAAGGCAAACGTCTTGACGGCGTTTATCCGTTTAAAGTTAAACCTCATATTGTAATGACTTAATGACAAAGGCCGGGCAAATATATTTTGCCCGGCCTTCTTTTATGAAAATACGCAAAGTAAGAGGTTGCCCGCTATGAAATGGTGCGACGTGATTTTACACCAGTCTTGCAATATGAGTTTCGCGCTCGCCGGGCAACAGCTTCACGACGGGAACATCGATAAGCGTATAGCATCCGGGAGCAAGCCTCGTTGCGGCGCGGGCGCACGAAACCAAAACCTGCGCCGTCAGCGCGGGGTTGTTGATACGCATGTCGAAACTCAGACGCTGATTGCTTGTCAACCCTGAAGCGCCTATGCGCTCCATCAGAACCCCATGCGAATGGTCCGCTGTAAGCGCAAGCTCCATCTCGCTTTTTACTTCCCGAACTTCCAAATCGTCGTGGGCAAAATACTCATCCGCCTTTATTCTTGCGCGCACCTCATCAAACCGTTCCCCTTCTTCAAGCAGAACATACACCAACCGGGAATGACGTCCGCCTCCGACAGGTATGGTTATCGAAGTCGCGTCTTTGACGCCCTGAATGGCGCGAGCGGCGACCGAGTGCCCCATGGAACGGCCTCTTCCAAAATTGGTGAAGGTCGTACCGCTGGGCGCCATTGCCTCAAAAAGGGCGCGCAATACGGAATCCGTTCCAGGGTCCCAGCCTGCGGCTGTAATGGAAACAGCGCTGTTTTTTGCGGCGGTTTCTCCAAGTTTCCGCACCAAAGCGGGAATTTCCGTATGAATGTCAAAACTGTCAACCGTATTGAACCCTTGCTCCAATAATGACGGAACATCCGCCGGCACATTTCTGGAAGGACCGCATACGATAACGGCATCCGGTTTCCCGACGGCGGCGACAAGGCTGTCCATGTCAGGAAAGTCGGGCAATCCGCGCAAATCAAAGGGACGCGTGCCCAGGGATTCCCGACGGCGCACAACGCCCAAGCACCGGCAATCAGGCGCAGCCTCAGCCGCTTCGATTGCATACCGGCCAATATTGCCAAGACCATAAACCGCAACGGTAAACTCTTTCATCAAAAATTCCTTTATGGTTTGAAACCGCCCCCTTCAGGGGGAAAAGATCTGTCGACAAAACGGCGAAGCCAATGAAATCCTTTTCCACAACCCCGCCCAAAAGGCGGGGGCACTCCGCACGTCCCCCCATCCGCCGGCTGCAAAGCCAGCCGACGGATGGGACGCCTACGGATTGCAACATAATGTTTCCTGATGCTATAAGAATCCTGTCATCCCCCCGCTTTTCCCGGGGGGCTTTTGGCAGCGGCAAGGACAGGCCGGCCGCAAGAGGGACTGCCGCCGCAACAAAACTTCTGCAGGGCGCATATCCAAATTGCCGCCGCAAGCATTCCTGCAATGGAGAAACGGCGCTGGCGCGAACGGATGCGGCGCGCGACGCTTTTTACCGCATACATCTGCGACGGCATACCCTCAGCAAAAAACGCCTCGTGAAAAGCCCTATATCGTGTGCTCGCGCCGCTGTCCAGCCTTGCCGGAAAGGAAACATCCTTGATTCATATGGCGTCTTTGCTCATGGAATGCCGCGAGACGGCCGCATGTTGTTTTTTGTAGCGCGGCTTTTGAGTGCATTTTTTTGCACATAACAACGAGCAGAAACGGCTGCATTGCATATGACAGCGCATCGCATATGCATGGCGATTGCAAAAGCGCACACCCTTCTTGCCGCCTGGAGACGGCATTCAGCTTTCATAGCGGTTGTCTTCAAGAGAGACGCTTTGCCCTGTGCTCTTTTCAATCCAGTTTTTTATATGGCGATGCGATTCTTTACGATTGGCGGCTTTCTTTTTAATCATCCGCCGGTCCGCCTCCACAAGCAGTTTGCTCAAGGGCGTATTCATGGAAACGACTCCAGCGACTCCAAATGAAATGAGAACAGGAATAGCATGCTCGCGTCTGTTGTGTTCGGCAAGATCGTCTTCAATATGCGCCAGTATTTCCCTGGCCTTGGCTTCAGGACAACCCGGCAGCAATATGACGAATTCATCGCCGCCCATTCGGGCTACGCAATCTGTCGCCCGCAACTGGTTGCGCAGCAGCATGGCGGCCTGCACAAGCAATTTATCTCCAGCCGCATGGCCCATATAGTCGTTAATCAGCTTCAATCCGTTGATATCGCACGAAATGACGCTGACCGGACGCACACGATTCCGTTCCATCCGTTCCAGTTCCAGATCACAGAATGCGCGGCTTCTCAAACCGGTCAAAGTGTCGTTTTTTACAAGATTTTCAAGCTGGTCACGATCATTTTGCGCAGTCGTGATATTGGTGTGCAGCCCCACAATGCGCGTGGCTCTGCCCCTGTCGTCTCGGTGGGTCACATACCCGCGTCCCAGTATCCATGCCCATGTCCCATCCGCGCATTTTAACCGGTACGTGCATTCAAACGTATCGCCGTATCGTGGCGATTCAACTATTTTTTCCTGAGGCGGCACTATTTTGTCATAGTCATCGGGATGAATTTTTTCTTTCCAGGCGTCAAGACAGCCTGGAAATTCCTCCGCGGTGTATCCCAGCATCGAAAGATAGCGCGGACTGAAATATACGCTGTTCGTTTGCGCATCCCAATCCCAAAGACCATCCCCGGCCGCCTTTATGGCTGAAAGCAGACAACCGTCTTCTCCCTGCTCGAACTCCACATTCTTTTTAAGGGCTTCCGCATTTTGCAAACTGCCCGCCAGACTTGCCGCTTTTCCCTCTTTATCCCGTTCCATAACCGCGCCGCAAAGAAACACGCGCAGATATTGGCCATTCTCCAGACGAAGTCTGATCAAATCTTCTATGCAATCGCCAAATTGCGCATGGTCAATAATAAGCTGATAGCGGCAATTCGGCGATGTTCGCTCTTCCGGATGCAGGCGCTCTTTCCATTCATGCAGGCCCAAAACGCGCGGACCGGGCTCCGGATACCCCAAAAGCGCCGCACAGCCCGCGTCAATCTCGATGGTTCCGGCCTGCAGCGAACAGCGCCAGTATCCCGCCCTGCTTTGAGGCGACATTCTACGCGATGTGGTTATGGGCGGATAATACGGCGTCTGAGTCGAAGATACGTCATAGTGTCCCATTACATGAATGGCTCGTCCCATGGAGTCCCTGTCAAGAACAATCATCTGTTCCTGAATGAAAATATCGTTGAACGGATAGGCCGTCTCAAGGACAGAGCCGGCCGCTCCGCTTAAAACGCCTTCACGAAGTTCATGGAGCGACGGAAGGCACGCCGGCGGGATTTGAGCCAGGAAGGCGCCCATGGTGTTTGGGATGTTTTTCCCCGCCAAGCCCAGTTTGCCGCACGCCCCTTTACTCAGAAAAAGTCTGTCCGTCGATATCCGCCATTCCCATAACGCTTCAGCCGATTCAAGAGGGATAACATTCTTTTCCGGCATTTTTTCAACATCCGACATGCTTTTTCCGATCCCTAAACCATAACCGCTCTTGCAATCGTTCCCATAAAAAAACTTTTTCCAAGTCCATCCGCCGTCTCTTCTCAATATGCGCCCTTGCGCTTTCCGCCCTGGCGCATGATTTCTAGCCGGCATACTGCTTGCGCCACTCGTCCAAAAATAAAATTCCGGTTTCCATGTCCGTCAATTCTCCCTGTCTGCCGCGCAGTGCCCACACGATATCCGCAAAAGCGGCATCCTGCGGCAATCCAAGCCCCTGAATGAGCGCATCCAGCTCCTGGCGCATCGCCAAAGGCAACGTTGAAGGCAAAATACGCCGCTCCCTGCCCCTGGGCCAGCCGTCGCGTGTTTGCCTGATATGGGCCAAAAGCGTCTGCATCCTGTGAACGTACGTATGTTCCGCCAATACTCTCTTGCGGGCCCGTTCCGCAATCTGAATTCTTCCGGCGTCATCATAAAGCCAGTCATGAATCATATCCGAACATTCTTCAATGGCGTCAAAAACGACAAGCTCCGCATCAGGGCCTTCCAGGTTGAAAAGGTCCGGCATGAGACTTCTGCGATCCACAAGCTGAAATCCTCCACAGGCGGCTATTTCAAACGTCCTGGGATTGACGAAATCGCCTTTGGAAACAAGCTGTCGCGCGTGAATGCTCGAATGCAGATTCAAATTGATTTTTGTCGCATTGTAAATTTTAACGCACTCTTCAGGCGACACGCGCCTTCCTTTCTGCTGCACAAATTGCATCAGCGCCGCGTCGCCGTCCCATTCCGTTCCCCAGATTTTAAAGTCAAATCCGAAAAAATGCCTGAAAGCGCGCCGTCTGTTGGGATACCCCGCTCCCATAAACGAAACGTCCGCTCCATATTGACGCGCCTCCAGCGGAGTCAAATCACAGGGATGATGCAGGGAAGGATGCGCCGCCATGGGCAAATACAAAAAATCGCGCACTCCGATGCGCTCCAGCTCCAGAGAGAAGGGTTCTTTTTGAATTACGGCAAACACGTCATACAAAGGCGCAAAGGCGCGCCAATATGTAAACACCTGCCAGTCTTCGACAAACCACATGACGGTCAGCACACCGTCTTTGGAAAGCCGCTTAAGGGCGTTAAGGCTCATTGGGGCCTGGGCCAGACAGAGCACCATGTCCGGCTCGAAGGTTTCAACTTTGGCCAAAACCGCCTGGGATACGAGTTGCAGAAAACCATTCTCCAGATATGCAAGTCTGTCGGAGGTCACTTTCAGGGACTTCAAGGCGGAAAACGCTGAATAAAATTCCGGGGCGGCGAACACTTCCACGCAATGGCCAAGCTCGCGCAGCGCTTCGGCGCAGTACCGGCCAACGGGCAAAGAGCCTCCGTACATGGGCAAGACAACTAAAACGCGGATATGTTCATCCATCATGGTTTCCTTTAGAAAAGCCTGGAACAAGACGGCAACATCCAGTCGCGCTCCTTGAAAAAAGCCTGCGCCGAGCTTTGGGCGGCCGCATCGGGCGCTTCTTTCACGCCGAGCCATTCTCCAACAAGCGCCCGCATTGACGCCTGCCGCTGTAAAAACGGTTCCTGCTTTACGTGTAAAAGAGGACGGCACAGAACCCCAAGCGCGTCAAAACCGGTCGTCATGGGCAAAAGTCCCGGAACAGGCGCATCCGTCCGGCCTTTAAGCCGCGCCAAAAATTCCGGCGAAGAAAACGGCGCAAGGCATCGCGTTTCAAACGGACAGACGCGCGACTCCAGACAGGGAATGCATTGTACGGCGGCGTCCGGCACGGCTTGCCAAATGGTATGGCCTGCGCCATATGGACCGGTTTCAAAACACCAGGCTGAAGAAAGAAAAAAGGCTTCCACCGGAACCCCAAAATGGGCCGCCATATGCATAAGCCCGGTATCCGGCGACAAAAGCAGGTCAAGTCCGGCGACAAGCTCCGCAACATCCGCAAGAGATGTTTTTCCCGTCAAATCCGTCGCCTGACGCGCGACCATGGGAGAAAGCAAGCGCATCATCTGCCGGGCCGCCGGATATTCCTGCTCCGTGCCCAGCAAAAAAATCTTGCAGGCTCGGCCGCGGCGCATGCTCTGCCGCTCAAAAACAGCCTCCAGCGCAGGCGCAAGAACGGCCGGCGGCAGGGAACGCCGCGCAGCCCGTCCGGCAAGAACCACCCCGATTCCGCCGCCGTGCGGCATGGCCTCAGGATTCACATCCTGGGCGGGCAAGGGCGACGCATCAAAAAACGCCCAGTAATCCGCAAGGTTCAAAGGCGAGTTCCGACGCGTTTCCATCCAGCGAAAAGCCAGATCAACCCACTTGTCCCGCATGGGCTGCCCGTTTTCAAGCCAGTGCCCGCATACGCTTTCCGGCTCGAACAACGTGGAAAGCGCAAGATTCATTCCTGAAAAATTAAGATTATACACACGCGCAAAACCTATTTCACGAAAAAGCGAAAAAAGACGCCGGTTGCGGGAAAAGGCTTCTTTTTCAGGAGCTCCATGCGCATAAAGACCATGCACCGCAGCAAAAGGAAAAATCAACTTCGCAAAAGCGGCAAGGGACGCATCCACGCATATATGAACTTCATGGCAACGCCGCAAGGAGTTCAAAAGCCGCGACGACTGCAGCACATCCCCCATGCGGGCGAGTTGCACGACCAGTATTTTCGACATGACCGCACGCTCCTTCAAAAAGGATAGCGTAACTTGCCGGTCGCGGCAAGCATCCGCTTTTTCCAAGCTTTCAGCCCGGTTTTCAAAAATGCCGCGCTTGCCCAAATTGGCCTTCCCACTCCGCATCTTTTGGGATATATATGGTTAATGCGCTATTATCCGATTTTCATGAATCTTCAGGACTGCCGTTGCCTTGTAGTCGGCGCGGGAACTGTCGGCCTGCGCAAAATCCGCTCCCTTGTCGAGGCAAAAGCCCTGGAGATTCTTATCGTTGACCCAAAAGATTGCAAATTCCCGGAATACCCTGGAATCATTCATAAAAAAAAATATTTTGAAGAACAGGATCTTGCGGGCCGCGCGCTTGTTTTCGCGGCTACGGACAGGCGGACGCTGAACTGCAAAATCGCCGCTTTGTGCCGGGAGCGCGGCATCCTGTGCAATGTCGCGGACTCGCCGGCGGAAGGAACCTTCGCCACGCCGTCCCGTTTTTCTTCCCGGGAACTGGATATGGCTGTGGGAACAAAAGGAGCAAGCCCGGCCATGGCCGCCCGCATTTGCAGGGAACTGGGCGCAGAGGCCGGAAACCGATATGGCCCCATGCTCCGTCTGATGGCCAAACTCCGGCCTTTAATTCTGGAACTTGAAATTCCGGCTGAAAAAAAGCGGCGCATTTTAAAGAAGCTCGCCCTTTCCAGGTTGACGGAGCTTTTATCCGCACATAAAACTGAAGAGGCGGAACGCCTTTTACGTTCGCTTGTTCCCGACTGCCTCCATACCAAAACCGGAGAACTGCTTCATGATGACCAGTGAGCTTTTAGCCATTCTCACTGTTTGTCTTTACGCTCTTGGAGCCGTATGCATTCTCGCCGGCACGCTTGCCCGGCGTAAAAGCGTCTGCGCCGGCGGAGAGATGCTGGCGTTATGCGGATTCATAGCGCACACCGTCTCTCTTGGGTTGGGTCTTGGGCAACAGTATCTTGGCAGTTTCGACAGGGGGTATCTTCTTCAGGTTCTGTCGTGGTGCCTCTTGGCCGTCGTCTTTCTGATCTGGTGGCGGTTGAAGCTTGCGATCTTGCTGCTTTTCGCCGTGCCCATCACCCTGGCGCTCTATGTTTTTTCCCTGCATATGGCAGGCAGCATACGCCAACTGCCCATGTCCATGGCAAGGCCGTTTTTTCTGCTGCACATAGGAACGCTGTTCAGCAGCCTGGCGTTTATGTCCGCCGGATTTGGAGCGGGCATCGTTTTTTTGATTCTGGAAAATAAGATAAAAAACAAGCAGCCTCTTTCCGGATTCCAGAGAGACTTGCCGGCGCTTGCGACCTTCGACAAAGTCAATAAAATTTCCGTGTTTCTGGGATTCCCTCTTTTCACAATCGGAATCGTTTCCGGCTTCATCTGGGCTGAAATAGTCTGGGGCCGCTCTTTTTCCGGAGACCCTAAAGAAATTGTTTCTTTAGGCATTCTCGCGCTTTACGCCGTATTCTTCCACCAGCGCATGGCTTTGGGCTGGCAAGGCAAAAAAACCGCCGCCATGGCCATTCTCATTTTTGTCGTCAGTCTTTTCTCGCTTTACGCCAATACCATCTTAAACACGCATCACAGCTTTGCGTAATGCCTCCGATTATGGATCGCCAAATCTATACTGTAGGGCTCAATCACAAAACAGCCTCCGTGGAGATACGAGAGCGTTTCGCCCTTTCCGCGCCCTGCTTTTCTGAAGAATCCGCCATACCGCTTTCGCAGGATATTGCGGAAGTCGCTGTGCTTTCCACCTGCAATCGCGTTGAAATCACGGCTGTCGGCGCTTCCGCGAACGCCCCGGAAACCCTGCTGAATGCGTGGGCCGCCGCATGCCGCCACACGGTTGAAGAGCTTAAACCCTATGTGTATGTTTTGTCCGGAGCTGAGGCCGTGACCCACTTTTTTCATGTCGCGTCAAGCCTTGACTCCATGATTCTGGGAGAGCCCCAGATTTTGGGACAAATGAAAAGCGCCTACCGCCGCGCCGTTTCTCTGAAAACCTCGCGAGTCATCCTAAACCGTCTTTTCCATCGCGCCTTTACAGTCGCCAAAAGAGTGCGCACGGAAACCGGAATCGCTTCAAGCGCCGTATCCATAAGTTACGCGGCCGTCGAACTGGCAAGGCGCATATTCGGGGACATGCGCGCCTATACCGCAATGCTGATTGGAGCGGGAGACATGGCGGAACTTGCGGCGACCCATCTCCTGCACGCCGGGATTGCCCAGGTTCTTGTCGCCAACAGAACGCTTGAACACGCCCGGATTCTGGCCGGCCGGTTCAACGGCGAGGCGTTCGAGCTGACCGCGCTTTCATCCAGACTGCATGAGGCTGATATCGTCATAAGCTCCACAGGCGCCCCCGGTCTTGTCATAACGCCTGAACACATCAGAAACGTTATGAAAAAACGTAAGAACAGACCCATGTTCTTTATCGATATCGCCGTACCCCGCGATATTGACCCGGCAATAAACAAATTCGACAATGTGTATCTTTATGATATAGACGACCTGAAAGAAGTCGTGGAAACAAACATGGGACAACGCCGGGAAGAAGCGCACAAAGCCCAATCCATAATTGAGGAAGAATGCGGCCTCTTTCTTGAATGGCTGAACTCCTTGGCGCTCCAGCCCACCATCGTAAGCATAGTGGAACGCGGCAGACAGATTGCGCGCGACGAGTTTCTAAAGACCGCCAAACGACTGGGAAACCTTGATCAGAACACATACGACGCGGTTCAGGACATGCTTGAGGCTGTGGTAAAAAAAATGAATCATGATCCCATAGTCTTTCTCAAGCAACAGTATGCCCTTGAAAAGGACAGCGGCGAACGGTGCATCGATTACGCCCAGAGGATGTTCAATCTGAACAAAGACCGCAAAAAAAGCCGCATGCACAGACGGACAGGATGTTTTTTCACCCCCCCCGCATTAACGGCGCGCAATAAGGAGTCCGCATGAAAGCATACCGCATAGACGAGCTATCCCCGGCTGATATCCAAAAAATTACAGACAGACTGAACGACATGTCGCTTGGCTCCGAGCTGCAAAGCCTGTTCTGGCTTCCTGTGCCCGACGCCATGCTGACCGCGGAACAAAAAGAACATAAACCTCTCTGCGGCCCCTATGCCATGGCGCTTGAAATCCTCGACGATGGGATAAGTCTGGAATTTCTGGTCCGGGCGCGAAACAAAATCAGTTGCCGGTGCGTGCGGTACGCCTCTGAAGAGCTGATTTTGCATATGATGAAGTATGTGGACGGCATGCTTCAGGACCTTCATATCCGGCTTTAGTCTTTCCGGAGCCAAAAGCCATGCTCCCCAAGCTGCCTGAAACGCTTCCGGCGAAACTTCAGGATATGCCGCCTGAAGCCGCCCGTTTTTGTCTGGGAATAAAAAAATTCCTTGATGGTCTCGTTAAAGATTTTTCTGAAAAAAGACATGGACTGTCTTTGCTGCTGGCCGTTTCCGGCGGCGCGGACTCTGTTTCCATGCTTTCCGCTTTTGCCTGCCTTTCCGCATCGTATGATATTTCCTTTGAAGTCTGTCATATTGACCATGGGCTTCGTCCCGAAGCGCGCGAAGAAGCCGCATGGGTCGCGGCGTTATGCCGAAAAATGCATGCGCCATGCCATATGCGCGATGCAAACGTGCGAAAATACGCGCGCGCCCGCGGCATGGGACTGGAAGAAGCCGGGCGTTTTCTGCGGTATGAAGCGCTTGAGGCTGTGCGCAAAAAACAGGGCCTTCGCTGCATTGCTCTGGCCCACACTGCCAACGATCTTGCCGAAGACATACTCATGCGCCTGATTCGCGGAGCGGGCTGGCCGGCGCTTGGCGGAATGCCCGCATATGACGAAAAAAGAAACATCATCCGGCCGCTGCTCTTCATGCCCCGTTCCCGCATCGAACATTTCCTGGACGCTATCGGCTTGCCGTTTCTTGAAGATCCAAGTAATCAGGACTTGTCGTTTTTCCGGAATCGAATCCGTCATACGCTGATGCCTCTTTTTTTACGGGAAAACCCAAAATTCATTGAGCACATGACGGAACTCAGACTACAGGCGGAACAGGATCAAAAATTCTGGGAAGACTTTTTGCCGGAACCGGATTCTTTTTTATGCCGTTCAACTTTGGACAATATGACTGAATCCGCGCGATTCAGGCTCTACAAGCGTCAGGTGGAAAATATGGGCTGCCATCCGACCGCTTCGGCGTTAAAAACCCTGGACAAAGCCTACCAGTCGGGAAAAGGCGGTCTGTGCGTCAAATTCGCAGGCAAAGGACAGGCCCATGTCAAAGCCAAAGGCATTGTTTTCATTCCATCGGAGCGTATTCCTGAATAACATTTATGGTTTCACGCAAAATATAAACGGTCATGCCTGTTCATTCCGCCGCCCGCATCCCGCAACCGCCGGAATGGACAGGCATGCCGATTGCGGCATGACAAGCAACATGGAGGAGTATCTATGAATATTCTTATCTTCGGCCCCAACGGCAGCGGCAAAGGCACTCAGGGCGCCATCATCAAAAAAAAGTTCAATATAGCCCATATCGAATCAGGGGCCATTTTCCGCGAACATATTTCGCAGGGCACGGACCTTGGCAAAAAAGCCAAGGCGTATATAGACCAGGGAGAACTGGTTCCCGACGATATCACCATCCCCATGGTGCTTGAAACGCTCAAGCAAAAAGGCGGCAACGGCTGGCTTCTGGATGGCTTTCCGCGCAATATGGTCCAGGCGCACAAGCTTTGGGACGCTTTGCAAAAAGCGCATATGCCGCTTGACTATGTCGTGGAAATCAAACTCCCGCGCGATATCGCCAAACAGCGCATCATGGGACGCCGTCTTTGCGTAAACGACAACAACCATCCCAACCATATCGCCATAGAAGCCATTAAACCCGTTAACGGCAGATGCAGAATCTGCGGCGGCGAACTGAAGACCAGACCTGACGACCAGGATGAAGCCGCCATAAACAAGCGTCACGATATTTACTATAATGAAGAAACCGGGACCATGGCGGCCGCGCACTTCTTCAAAAAACTGGCTGAAGAAGGAAAAACGAAATACCTCGAAATCGACGGACGGGGAACGATTGACGAGGTAACGCAGGAGCTGGAAAAACAGCTTTGCTGACGGCGGCTTTGCCACATCTGACGTTTCAAGCGAAAAAGGCGGCGTTCCTTTTCAATGCCGACCATTTTGCGCTTTCACGTTTTTCCGGCCTGACCGCGCGCTTTGGCGTCAGGGAGCATAAAAAGCGCCAAAAAGCATGCTGATTCGCCTCTATGCGGCCGGGCCGTTTTATCCGAAGGAGAGTAAGGCATGATACAATCCGTGCATTTCACCTTTTTCAGCCCATCCGGAAAAACTCGCAGAACGCTGCAGAATATAGCGTCCGGCATACAGGGCACGCCCATTGTTGAAAAGGATATGACGTTGCCCGCGCAACGCGCCGTGGAAACGGAGTTTGACGAGAACACCCTTGTCGTCATTGGAATGCCCGTGTATTTCGGCAGAGTTCCGCATGTTTTTCATGCGGGGCTTCCCCTGCGCGGCCGCAACACGCCCGCCGTTTATGTCGCTGTTTATGGAAACCGCGACTATGAGGACGCTTTGATTGAGATGCAAAACCTTGGCGAACAAGCGGGGTTCATCTCCATCGCGGCGGCCGCGTGCGTCGCCGAGCATTCTCTTTGCCCCAGCATTGCGGCCAACAGGCCGGATGGCGACGACGCCGCAAAGCAGCGGGCCTTTGGAGAGCAGATTCTCAAACGCGCGAACGCCATATCCGAAAAAACGGAACGTCTCTCTCCTCTTAAGGTAAAAGGAAACGTTCCCTACCGGGAATATGGGACGTTGCCGGTTCCCGTCATGGACAAAAACCTCTGCATCGAATGCGGTCTTTGCGCAAGCATCTGCCCCGCAGGGGCAATCGCAAGAGGAACGTTCGAGGTCAATGCGGCGGCATGTCTCTCCTGCACCCGATGCATCAAAGCATGTCCCGCCGGAGCATGGGGACTTGAGGAAACGGCCAAACAGGCCGCCGCGGAAAAAATGGCTCATCTTGCAAAACTCTGCGCTGAACGCAGGGAGCCGGAATTTTTCTGGGCATAAAAACCGCACTTTTCCCAAAAGGACCGAACATGTTAGTTGATGGCGTTCATTACCGTACAATATGGATTGATAAAGACAGCGGCAAGCTCTGCATGATCAATCAGCTTGTCCTGCCCCACCGCTTTGAAATCGTTCAATGCGAGACCCATGCCGCCATGTGCGCGGCGATCAAGGACATGGTCGTACGAGGCGCTGGTCTCATAGGCGCATCCGCCGGATATGGAATGTGGCTTGGCGCGCTTGAAGCGCCTTCATCCTCATTGTCTGAGTTTGATGAAGCCATGGTCCTGTTCGGCGACGCCCTCAAGGCCACGCGCCCTACGGCCAAAAACCTGGCCTGGGCTGTCGATCGGCAGCTTGCCGCCATAAAAAAGGGAACCTCAGTCAAGGAAAAAATTGCAATCGCCCTGAACACGGCGCAGGCCATAGCCGATGAAGACGCCGAATTCTGCCGCCGCATCGGCGAGCACGGCAAAAAAATCATCCAGGAATTGGCCGGCGCCAAGGCAAAGACGAATCCCGGCGAGCCGGTCAATATCCTCACGCATTGCAATGCGGGATGGCTGGCGTTTGTGGACTACGGCTCCGCGCTGTCTCCTGTTTTTGCGGCCCACGACAGCGGCATTCCGGTGCATGTATGGGTCGATGAAACCAGGCCGCGCAATCAGGGCGCAAACCTGACGGCCTGGGAACTCTCCCGGCACGGCGTCCCGCATTCTCTTATTGTGGATAATGCGGGCGGGCATCTCATGCAGCACAACATGGTGGATATGGTGATAACCGGCGCGGACCGCGTCACCCGTTGCGGCGACGCGGCCAATAAAATCGGGACCTACCTGAAAGCCGTCGCCGCCAGGGATTGCGGCGTTCCCTTCTATGTCGCGCTGCCTTCTTCCACATTTGATTTCGCCATGCGCGACGGCGTTGCGGAAATACCCATTGAGGAACGGGACGGCGCTGAAGTCCGTTTTGTTCAGGGCAAACTTCCCGATGGAAGCCTAGCGTCCGTGCAGATATGTCCTGACGACACCGGCGCGAGAAACTGGGGATTCGACGTGACGCCCGCAAGACTCATAACCGGATTGATCAGCGAAAGAGGCGTCTGCCGCGCTTCGGAAGAAGCCATTCTTGAACTTTTTCAGGAGCACAGGCCATGAGTCATGCCGCCATGCATGATGAAGGATACGTCAAATACCAGGCGCGGCACACCCTTGCGCCCGCTCCGCGGCATCCGCTTCTGGCGGCGCTTGACGCCGTGCGCACGGAACTTCACGACCTTGCCCTTATCGGAGCGTATCCAAACGGAATAGGATTTGGCAATCTCTCTTTTCGGACCAAAGGCAATCAGTTCATTATCAGCGGAAGCGGAACCGGCAGCCGGCGAATCCTTGGGGAATCAGGTTATTGTCTGGTAACGGCCTTTGACGTGGATGCAAACGCCGTGGAATGCGAAGGCCCGATTCAGGCGTCTTCCGAGGCCATGACGCATGGCGCCGTGTATGCCGAAAATCCCGGAGCGCAATGCGTCATCCATGTCCACAGCCGCGCGCTGTTCGACCGTCTGCTTGCGCAAAACTGGCCGCATACGCCCAAAAGCGCCGCCTACGGAACGCCGGCCATGGCCAAAGCCATTGCGGAACTGGTGAAAAACAATCCCGCGGATCAGGCGCTCTTTGTTCTGGCCGGCCATGATGAAGGCATTGTGGCGTATGGCCCATCCATTGACGCCACCAAAAAACTGCTTATTACGACCGTTAAAGCTCAAGGAGCAAGCGCATGAATGTAAAAATCGGAATTATAGGCGGCAGCGGCCTGGACAACCCGGATATCTTTTCCGATCCAAAGGACAAAGCCGTCTCTACAATATGGGGAGAGCCTTCCGCGCCATTGCGTGAAGGAAAAATCGCCGGAATCCCTGTCGCCCTTTTGGGACGCCATGGACGCGAACACACCATTCCCCCCTCTCAGGTGAATTACAGGGCCAACATCCAGGCGCTCAAGGATTCCGGATGCACCCATATCCTTGCCACAACCGCCGTGGGCTCTTTGCGTGAGGAAATTGGACGCGGAGATCTGGTCATTATTGATCAGTTCATTGACTTCACCAAACAGCGCAAAATGACCTTTCATGAACGCTTTGCTCCGCATGCCCCGGTGCATACCCCCATGGCGGAGCCGTTCGACGCGCGCTTGCGTCAATGCTTCATTGCCGGATGCCAAAACCGGGGATACCGTTTTCATCCTGCGGGAACCGTCATAACCATTGAAGGCCCCCGTTTCTCCACCAGGGCTGAATCCAGAATGTTCCAGCAATGGGGCGCCGACATCATCAATATGTCCATAGCGACTGAAGTCGTTCTCGCGAATGAAGCGGGCATTCCTTATGCCGCTGTGGCCATGTCCACGGACTACGACTGCTGGAAGGAAGATGAGGCAAGCGTAAGCTGGGAAGACATTCTCAATGTTTTCAAGGCGAACGCCGCCAAGGTCACGACACTTCTTCAGGACTGCATCCCGATGGTCGCGGAACTGGAAAAAAAGTAAAAACCTGTCTGGCAAAGGGAAGGGCCGCCCTTCCCTTTGCCGTTCACCGGCGTCCCTGTCGCTGTTTCCTGGGCTCTTTCTTTTTCTACAAAAAAATTCCCCGGCTCCGTTTCTTTTTCGCGTCTCACTGCCGCCGCGCGGTCCGCACCTGAGCGCGTTCCCCGGCATGGTCCCACTCCACGGTGATCTGTCCGCTCATGGCGGTGGTAAGAAGCGATATGCCGCGCGCGTCCAGGGCCTGGCGCACGACGGCGGAAGGAAAGCCCCAGGCGTTGCGAAAGCCGCAACTGGCTATGGCCGCATCCGGCCGCACCGCGTCGTAAAACGCCGGCGACATGCTGGACGCCGCTCCATGATGCGGCAGCACCAGGATTTC
>CALUUT010000080.1 GCA_944324045.1 uncultured Desulfovibrionaceae bacterium
AACGCAGGGGAAGATAGATGAAAAACTGCAAAGGGTTGCGGAAAGAATCAGCGACCTGCGTCACATTAACCAAAGCTGTCTGAAACGTTTTGATTTTGACAGAAAAAAGTTTTTCGTCGGCCTGGCGAAGGCTGCCTGCGGTTTTATACGGAATACACAACTAATCTGGCGTGAGCTCTTTGTTCTATTTTTCTCAATATGTTGCCGTCTTGACAAAGATTGTCTGCGGTTTTACCCATAATGAACAGCCAGTCTGATGTGGGCGTTTTGTTCTATTTTTCTCAATATAAAATGATAAATAGATATGCAATGCCCTGAATCTCTAAAAAAGAAAACATAAAGGAGTCTATATGTGGGATGCTGCAGTTGATGTGCATGAAGTTAAGGAAATCCGCGCTAAAGTTACTGCGTATCTGGGCGTTGGGGCCATCGGCAAAATGGACGACATTGCGGCCGCATTAAAAGCCAAAGGCGTCGCCAAAGCGCTTTGTGTTACAGGCGGACGCTCCTACAAGCTGACCGGGGCCTGGGATCATGTGCAGGCCGCATGCGCCAAACACGGGATAGACCTTGTTTTATACGACAAAGTTACGCCCAACCCGACGACGGATTCCATTGACGAGGCCACAAAGCTTGGACGTGAAGCCGGGGTGCAGGCCGTAATCGCCATTGGCGGCGGAAGCCCGATAGACGCCGGAAAAAGCGCCGCCATACTGCTCGCCAATCCCGGCAAAACGGGCGAGCAGTTGTACACCGGGGAATTCGCCCCTGAAAGCGCGCTGCCCATTGTAGCCATTAACCTGACTCACGGAACAGGAAGCGAAATGAACCGTTTCGCCGTGGCCACGGTGACCTCTCTTGATTACAAACCGGTCATCGCTTTTGACTGCATCTATCCGCTGTTTTCCATTGACGACCCGGCTTTGATGACCAAGCTTTCGGCGAACCAGACGCGCTATGTCAGCGTTGACGCGGTGAACCATGTGATTGAGGCCGCGACGGCGGTCACGGCGAATCCGCTTTCCATTCTGCTTGCAAAGGAAACCATACGCCTTGTGGCCAAGTATCTGCCCAAGGCGCTTGAAAACCCTGAAGATCTGAGGGCGCGCTACTGTCTTGCCTATGCGGCCATGATGGCCGGAACCGCCTTTGACAACGGCCTTTTGCACTTCACGCACGCGCTGGAGCATCCGTTGAGCGCCGTTAAGCCGGATTTGGCGCATGGCCTTGGCCTTGCCATGATTGTTCCCGCGGTGGTGGAAACATGCTATCCGGCCAAAGCGCAGGTGCTTGCGGAAATTCTGGAACCCATTGTTCCGGGACTGGCCGGCGCGCCTGATGAGGCGCATAAGGCCGCAAAGGGACTGGAGCAGTGGCTTGCATCCGTGGGCGTGCCCCAGAAGCTGACCGACGGCGGCTTTACTGAAAACGATATCGAGCGCCTGTGCGATCTTGCCGAGCAGACGCCGTCCCTTGGCCTGCTTTTGTCCGTCGCGCCGGTTAAGGCGACGCGGGCCGCAATAGAAACCATTTATCGCAATTCGTTGAAACCCATGATCTAAGCGGCGCTGTTTTCTTGAAAAAACAGACCGGGCTCTTTTCCTGGAGCGGGCATATCGTCTGGATATGCCCGTTTTTTATTCTTTCCGAAACTCAGGATTGTTTCATGGCGAATGCGGCATGGTTTTGGGCGTCATACCGCATGAAGCAGGGGCTTGTTTGGTACAGAGTTCCCAGGCGCTTTCTCCGCGTGCGCTCTTTGCACAGCCATGCGGTTTTTTTAAAAATGGGTCCGTCCGGAATGCGTCTTGGATATGTTTTCCGGGCGGCATGGCGGGCGTGTTGACAGTGCCTGCTTTACGCGGTAATGCTCATTTGAGCAAAATCAAGGAGAGGGTATGCCTAGACTACGCTTATGCCGGTGTGTGGAGCGCACGCCGAAAGTGGCCTGTTTCAAACCGCGCGGCGTTCCCATGCATGAGCTTGAGCAGGCCGTCTTGAGCGTGGAGGGTCTGGAGGCCATTCGGCTTGCGGATGTAGAAGGTCTGACGATGGAAAAGGCGGCGCAGCGGATGCGCGTGTCCCGGCATACGTTTGGCAGAATTCTCAACGAAGGGCGCAGAATTGTGGCGGACGCCCTGATACACGGCCGGGCGCTTTGCATAGAAGGCGGAACATACAAAGTGACGGCGGCCGCCGGCGATGCGGCGGCATTCAAGGAGAGAGACATGAAGCGAATTGCGGTTTCAAGCGAAGGACCGGGGCTTGACTCCATGGTCGACCCCAGATTCGGCCGCGCGGGCGGCTTTGTTCTTGTGGACAGCGAAACAATGGCTGTGGAATACCTTGACAACGGCGATTCGCAGGTTATGCCCCAAGGGGCGGGAATCAGCAGCGCGGAGAAATTGGCGAATGCGGGCGTTGAGGTGATTTTGTCCGGGTATATCGGCCCCAAAGCCTTTGAGGCGCTGACCGCGGCCGGAATCAAGATATGTCAGGACATGGACGGCATGACCGTGGGCGAGGCCGTGGAGCGTTTCAAAAGCGGGGCGGCGCCGTTTTCTCTTGCCCCGAACAAGTAGGTGTTTATGCGTATCGCCATTGCAAGCGGAAAAGGCGGGACGGGCAAGACGACGGTCGCCGCGTCGCTGGCTTCTGTATGGGACGGCCCGGCGATTGTCGCGGATATGGATGTGGAAGCGCCGAATCTGCATCTGTTTGTGCATCCGGCGCTTTCGGAAGAGCAAACGGTCTTTCTTGAAGTGCCGCGCCTTGAGGAGAGCCTGTGCATCGCCTGCGGCCGGTGCCGGGATATTTGCCGTTTTAAGGCCATTGCGCTGTTTGGAAAGCGCCTTGCCCTGTTTCCCGACATGTGCCACGGCTGCGGCGGCTGCTTCGCCGTATGCGCGCAAAAAGCCCTTGCGCCGGCGCAGCGCGAATTGGGAATGCTGCAAAGCGGCATGGCGTTGGGGCAGCGTTTCATAATGGGGCGTTCAAGAATCGGCGAGGCCATGACCCCGCCGTTGCTGAGGGCCGTGCTCAACCGGATTGAGGGCATGCTGGAGGACGCGCCGGCCGACGTTTTGCTGGATTCTCCGCCGGGCGTAAGCTGTCCGGCCATGACGGTCGCCCGCGAAGCGGACGTGGTCCTTTTGGTGGCCGAGCCCACGCCGTTTGGTTTCCATGATTTCCGGCTTGCGCATCAGGCTGTCCGGGAGCTGGGCAAACCCGTGGCCGTGGCCGTCAACAGGGCCGGTCCGGGCACGGCGGAGCTGGCGGAATATTGCGGCAGACATGGGCTTCCGATTCTGATGGAGCTTCCCTTTGAGCCCTGCGCCGCCAGAACCTATGCGCGCGGAGAATTAATCGCGGAAGCGTCGCCCGCATGGCGCGAGCGTTTTGTAACCCTGGCTTCCCGTTTGCGCGATTTTTCAAGGAAGGCGAAGGATGCGTGAGATTGTGATCATAAGCGGAAAAGGCGGGACCGGAAAAACCACGGTGTGCGCGTCCTTCAGCTATCTTGCGCGCAAGGCGACGCTTTGCGATCTGGATGTGGATGCGCCGGATTTGCATATTCTTCTGGACCCGCGGCCGCGCGTCACAGAGGCGTTTATTTCCGGAAATACCGCGGTTGTCGATGCCGCCTCGTGCGTCGGATGCGGCGCGTGCGCGGCCCTGTGCCGTTTTGGCGCGGCAAGTCTGTCCGGCGGAAAAGGAAGCGTGGACGCTTTGCGCTGCGAAGGGTGCGGGGTCTGCGTGGACCTGTGCCCAGCCAAAGCGATAGCGTTTCCGGAAAAACATTGCGGCGACTGGCATATAAGCGATACGCGCATGGGGCTCATGGTCCATGCCCAGCTTTTTCCGGGACAGGAAAATTCCGGCAGGCTGGTGACCCTGCTTAAGCGCAAGGCGCGCGAGCTTGCCCGGGAACATGGTTTGGATATGATTCTTTGCGACGGCTCTCCGGGCGTGGGCTGTCCTGTGATCAGCTCCTTAAGCGGCGCGGATCTGGCTGTGGCCGTTGTGGAGCCGACGCCGTCCGGGCGGCATGATTTTCAGAGAGTGGCCGCGCTGTGCGATCATTTTCGCATCCCTGTAGCCGTGTTGATCAACAAGGCGGACCTTAACGAACAGGAAACCGCGCGTATCGAGAAGGAATGCCTGGAGCGACGCTATGCTCTTCTGGGGCGGCTTCCCTTTGATCAGGCTGTTACGGCGGCCATGGTGCAGCGCAAGGCGCTGACGGAACTGCCGGGCGAATTGGGCGGGATGCTGCGGCGCGCCTGGGACATGATTCTGGCCTTGCCGGACGCCCGTCTGAAGGGGCGGCTTTTGGGGTAGGATTGGTTCAGGACTCGTTTTTGCGGAAAGGACGCCGGCGGGCGTCCGCGTTTTTCAGCTGAAAATGCGTTTTAGCGCGGCGTTCCCTGTGCGAACCCTTTCCCGCAACGGCAAAAATATACTAACATCTGACAAGCAACTATGAATTCAGGAGGAAATATCATGAGCGCTTTTCTTCTTGCAGTGCCTTCGGAAGCGCCCGGCGGTCTTGAAGCGCAGACGGCGCAGCATTTTGGTCATTGCGAATTGTATACCCTGGTGGAAATTGACGGCAACGCCATAAAACATGTCGAAACGTTGCCCAATCTGCCTCACCAGCAGGGCGGCTGCATGGCCCCGGTGCAGTATCTTGCGGACCACGGGGTGAAAAAAATGCTTGCCGGCGGCATGGGCATGCGGCCCCTTATGGGATTCAAGCAGGTCGGCATAGATGTTTTTTATGTCGGGAAGGGCGTTTCAGTCGGCGCGGCCGTGCAGGATTTTCTGGCGGGCAAGCTTCAGCCTTTCTCCACAGAATATACCTGCGGCGGCCATCATTAAAATACGGGGTTAGCCGGCGGAAGGAAGACGGCGTTTTTGCAGGGGTTCCTTCCGCGGCCTTTGCATCATCGCGCGGGGGCTGGCATGAACGTGTTGTTGTTGACTGACAAACCGGAAGACTGGGCGGAAAACATACGGCTTTTGAAAGAAAAAGGCCTGCAGACCACGCTTGCGCGCTCAACGCCCGAAGCCGCGAGCATTCTGCAAAGCAATCCGCCTTCGCTGATGCTTATTGACGCATCGCCGCTTGCGGCGCATGAAGTTCGCGCTCTGGTCGGCGATCTGCTCATGGCGAACGCCATGGTCAATATGGCGGTGGCAAGCTCCATTCCTGAGCCGGAGTTCCACGATGCGACGGAAGGGCTTGGGATTTTGATGCAGATATCTAGAGAAAGGCTGCCTGTGCAGATTGACGCGCTGCTTGCCGCGTTGCGCGCGCTCATTCCGTCCGGATAGCGCCGCCGGAACGGAAACGAGCGCGGGTCTTTAGCCGCATATATACGCGGCGAAAAACGGAGCGCGCAAAAAAACCGCCCTGAAAAAGGGCGGTTTTGTCTGGATTTTTTGGAAGAGCGGCGCGGCCGTCATGCAAAACATGAAGCATGGGCCGCCTTGCGCATGCCGCCGCATGGCCGCATGCGCGGTTTCGCCCTGTTGTTATGCGCGTTCTTTGAAACGGATGCAGCCGAAATGCCTGTTCGTTTCAACGGCAAGCGCGCCGCAGCCTGACGGCGTCTGAAATTTCGTCAGACCGTCGGCATTGCCTTCCGCATTCGCGCTGTTCAGCTTGGAACATACCGCCAGCATCCCGTTGGCCTTTCCCCAAAATGCGCAGTCGCCGCATTGTCCAAATTCCACTTTCATAATCAGTCTCCTTGCTCAGGGTTGGTGTGTGCCCGTCTCCTGGATACGCGGGGCGCGGTGCGGCATGGGACGGCTTTTTTTGCGCATAACGCCTTTCACATGAGGGCGGTTTGCGCGCAACAAGCTGAAGTTCTTTTTTAATTCAGATAATTCCAGCATATCATGAAAAAAAGGCGCTTGCCACAGTATTTTGTTTTTTTCAGTAAAAAATGATTATGTATTGAACTTGACATTCATTTTCATTTAAGACACATTTGCGTTGGAACGGATGGCGGCTTTTCAGCTGTCCATGAGATCATGCGCGATGCGCGTATGTCGTGTAAAAATCATCCAGGCCGCCTGTCCGGCAAGAATGGCAAAAGACCTTGAAGGCGGCTGGCGGCATAGTTTTTTTAGGGGTAGTGTTATGAGCGCTGATTTTCAGATGACCTTTAGGCACAGCAAAGACAATCTTCATGTCCGGGTTCTGGGAACGTTTGACGGCAATTCCGCGCATGAGCTGATTAATCTTTTGCAGGCGCAGTATCGTGAAGGAGGGCGTATTTTTGTTGATACGGCCGGTTTGCGCGAAGTCGTTCCGCATGGCTGCGCTGTTTTTAAAAATTATTTTTGCCGGACGCGGGTTCCGGCTCCGCAATTATTCTTCAAAGGAGAAAAGGGGGCGGACATGGCGCCGCCGGGGAGCGGGTGGCTTATTGCTCCCGCGCGTAAAAAGCAGGGGTGCTGCGGTCGGTGCAAATACTGTTCGTGCCGCGTCGGCAACGACAATTAGCCGTGCGCCGGGCATGGGCTCGCCCATGCGGCGGAACGGTTTCCGGCTCGCGGCGCGTTTGCCTGCTCCATCGCTGGTTTATGCGCAAAGAGCGTATGCTTTGCCTGTTCAGGCGAAACCTGCTTTACGGCTGATCAGCGGCCAGTTAAAGGTATGACTGTTTTTGGAACAACCTGTTTTTAAGGGGGCTGCCACGAAACCGGGGCGCGTTTTTTCGTATCCGGTCCGCATTCAAAAGACCCGCCGCCGGCTCAAACAGAAAACCGGCATTTTTTGGACATGGCTTTGCGCAACAGAGACATACTTTGGCATATTGCATATAACTATTGATAGAAGAGGAATAATCATGAGCACTGTATTGATCGTTTACGGCTCCACCACAGGCAACACCGCGGCGTTGGCTGAAATGATCGGGGAACAGCTTAAAGCATCGGGGCATCAGGTTGAAATTCAGGATGCGGCGGGCGTTTCTCCTGATAATCTGTGCGTCGGCCGGGATGCCGTTTTGTTTGGCTGCTCGGCATGGGGAACGGATGAAGTCGAGTTGCAGCCGGATTTTGAGCCGCTTTTCGATAATTTTGAGCGGATTGGGGCAAAGGGATGCAAATTTGCGTGCTTTGCGACAGGAGACAGCAATTTTGAATATTTCTGCGGCGCTGTCGACGTCATGGAAGAGCGGTTGAACGAGCTTGGCGGCGTTCAGAT
This sequence comes from uncultured Desulfovibrionaceae bacterium, assembly GCA_944324045.1. Lineage (GTDB taxonomy): Bacteria > Desulfobacterota > Desulfovibrionia > Desulfovibrionales > Desulfovibrionaceae > CALUUT01. The sequence continues at coordinate 7,223 of CALUUT010000080.1, forward strand.
GCTTGACGGCCTGAAGGTGGACGGCGACGCTGAATCAAGCCGCGCCGAAGTGGAAGAATGGGCGCAGCATGTCGCTGAAAAATTGTAAAAAGAGCGCATGATTCTTTGGGGCGTCAGCCCCAAACCGTGCCGGGGGAATGATTCCCCCGGCCCTTTTTACAAGGGCGTTCCCGCGCAATCAGGGCAAACGCGCCTGAAGGGAGCAGGGGGAGTTTGGGGAAAAAGGGGCGGTGTTTTCCCCTTTTTCCCCAATGTTTTTGGGGAAAGGACAAGTCCGTGTTACAGGCTTTTTCTATACATAAAAACATGAATGGCATTGAAGAACAAAAAGCCCCAGCCAAAAGCGACATGTCCGCGGGTCCGGCCTGTCAGGCCAAGGCCGACGCACAGTCCCAGCGTGGCGATCATGCCCATATTGGTGATTTTCCGCACGCGGGCGCGCGGCAGGAGACTTCGGCTTTTTCTGGACCGGGGCTTCGGTTTTTCAGGCTCCTCTTCTTCATCGTCGCCCACAAGGCCTTTCAATTGTCCGGCAAGCTGAAGCAAATCCATGCGGCTTAATACTTTTGAATCATATTCCAGAAGCAGCGAGGCGGTCACGGTGTTGATATTGACAGTTTTCACCCCAGCCGTTTTTTGTAAAAACGCCTGAACTTTCGCGCTGGTGTTTGGATTATGCAGGGCGCTGTGCCGGATGCGGATGCGGCCGTCAATAAAACTTGTAATGTATTTCGTGAACATGATGTTCCTCCCCACTGGTAAAGAGTGTTGCATGGATTTGAATAAAAAACGGTTATGCCTGTTCCGTATACGGCAGCATCGGCCGCATGGCGTTTATTGAAACCCCGACTGTCGTCAGGTTGTGCAGCATCGCCGATGCGCCGGGTTGGAGCATCCCGCTGAGGCCGCCGGCCAGAAAACAGGTGTTGAGCGCCATGATGATGCCGAAATTGCTGTGAATGCGCCGTATGGTGAGCCGGCCAAGTTCCATCGCCGTCAACAGGCGCTGAAGGTCGCAGTCCATAAGCACGACGTCGGCCACCTCGCGGGCCAGATCCGCGCCGTCGCGCAGGGTGACGCCCACTTCTGACGCGGAAAGTGCGGGGGAATCGTTTATCCCGTCTCCGACCATAAGAACCGTTCGTCCTTCGGCCTGGAGTTCGCGAATAATGGCGGCCTTGTCTTCAGGAAGCACCTGGGCGCGAAATTCCGTAATGCCCAGTTTGGCGGCGACCGCGGCGGCGGTGCGCTCGTCGTCGCCGGTGAGCATGAGAATGCGGCGGATGCCTCTTTTGCGCAGATTTTGAATGACCGCGACGCTTTCATCCCGTATGGGGTCTTCGATGCCGATAAGACCGGCCAGACGTTTTTCAATGGACAGATACAGGACGGAATGCCCCATATCGGTCAGACGGGTTATCTCTTTATCCATGCAATCCACGGGGATGCCTTCGTCATGGTGGATATAGTGCCGGCTGCCGATGCACACCTTTTTCCCGTGCAACTGCGAAGCCACGCCATGGGCCACGATATATTCGACTTCGGCGTGTTCCTCGCGGTGGTGCAGCGATTCCTCTTCCGCCTTGCGCACCACGGCCCGGGCCACGGGATGCGGGAAATGCTCCTCAAGGCATGCCGCGAGTTTCAGCACTTCCGTGCGCGAGAAGCCTTCGGCCGGGATGACGTCCACGACGCGCGGGCGGGATTCGGTCAGAGTGCCTGTTTTATCAAAAACAACCGTATCAACCGTGTTCAATGCCTCAAGAAAACGGCCGCCCTTGACGACCACGCCGTGTTTGACCCCTTCTTTCATGGCGGTCAGAATGGCCAGAGGCGTCGCCAGTTTAAGCGCGCAGGAGTAATCGACCAGCAGGACGCCAGTCGCGCGCACAGGGTCGCGGGTGATAAGCCATACCAGTCCGGCCAGCAGAAAACTGAAGGGCACCACGGCGTCGGCAAGCCGTTCGGCCTTGCCCTGCACCCCGGCCTTGAGCGACTCCGACTCCTCAATAAAACGGATAATGCTCTGGATTCTTGTGCCGTCGCCAACGCCGGTGGGCCGGATGGCGATTTCTCCTTCTTCGACGACGGTTCCGGCAAAGACGGACGCCCCAGGCTCCCTGAGCACGCCCAGCGCTTCGCCTGTCATGGACGCCTGATTGACCGATGCTTCGCCGGAAACAACCTCTCCGTCGACAGGAATCGCCGAGCCCGCGCGCACGATGACAAGGTCGCCCTCTTCCAGGTTGTCGATGGGAATCTGGAATTCCGTTTCGCCGCGGCGCACCCATACGGCATCGACATTCAGGGCAAGGCTTTGCGCAAGGCTGTCCAGAGATTTTTTGCGCGTCCACATTTGCAGGGCCTCTCCGAATCCAAGCAGAAGCGTCAGCAGGCTTACTGTCTTGTAGTCGCGCATGGCCAGGGAAACGCCGATTGCCGTGGCGTCAAGGACATCCACATTGACTTTTCCGTGTAGAAGGGCTGAAAGTCCTTTTTTCAGGAAGGGGATTCCCGCAAGAAACGCCGAAAAAATTCTCAGCGGAAACGGCAGCAGCGGCCGCACGAACAAATAACGGAACAGAGGGAACAGGCTGGGCCTGTCGTTGTTTTCCGGGATGTTGTCCGCCTGTTCGGCGGCGCAGTCCTCCACGCCGGACGCAAGCAGGCGGCAGGCCGCGTTTCGCGCTTCAACAGACGCATACAGCAAAAGCACGCTTTTTGTCCGCGGATTGATGCGTACGCCTTCAATGCCCGCAATGGCGTCAAGTCGGTCGGCCAGGTTCTGCGCAAAACCGTAATTGAATTCAGTGGGGGTCCGCAGGCGGATGCGGCCTGGAAGTTCGTGAACAATAAAAAAATCCATTTGGTGTCACCTTTATTGCGGAACGTGATAAAGCCGCAGACGCCGCAGCGTTTCGAAAACAGGCAAAAGCGGCCGCTGGCCGCCGGGGACGCGCAAGGCCGTCGCGACGGCGTTTTTTCACCGTGAGACCGTCATGTCTTTCAGACGCGCCGGCGCGCAAAACCTGGTTTGCATACGACAGCCGGCGCAACCGGCTGCTATTGACTCTTTTATGATGCAAAAAAATACCCATTATTGTTTCAGGCATGGGAACGATTTTTTTTGCGGGCTTTATCGTTTGTTTTTTTAATACTGATAAACCGGGGCCTGGCCCCGGTTCCAGATGTTCCTTTGCAAAAAGTGCGGCGTTTTTTGCAAACCGGCCTGAAATCGCCATGGCTAAACGCCCGTATTGGGATGGGGACAGGTTGACGGTCGCGCCCCCGAAGGCTTTCACCCCGGCCGCCGCGCCATGGTGAAGGACGGAATGCCTGTGGTTCAAATGAAATCAGGCCGGCGAAGAACCTTTCTTTTCCCTGCGCTGTTCCGCTTCATAGCGGGCTTCGGCAACAAGATCGTCCACATTTTCTTTTACGGTTTCCACTTTGGCGACTACAGCGTCTTTTACATCAAGACCCCGGCTGATAAGTCCGGTCGTCATGGATTTCAGATCCAGCTTGCCTCTGCTCACGGCGCTGGCGCCAATGGCGCCGACCACGACGCCGCCAAGGAAAAACAAGGCATACTTCACGTTCGAATTCATGTGTGTTTCCTCCGTATTACAATGTCGAAACGCGGTGCATACATTTATGTATATTCCCTATTTTTACAGAAAGATAGCATGTAAAAACAGGAATTTGAAATTCATTTTCCTTTTCATATATAGTCGTACAGGGCCGTTCATGTCAATATGAAAGTGACGGGAACAGCATGATAAAAATGCGTCCGGCAAGATAAACGGCTTTAGCCGTACAGCGGGAAGAGCGCTGCCGGCATGCGGCTTGCGTTGCGACAAAGCGTCGTATTCCATGACGCAAGCGCGTGAATTTAATTTGAAAACGGCGGCATGCCCAAAGCATGGCCGCATGCCGCCGTTGCATGTGAAATGTGGGGAGCGTCTATGGATTTTTCCGTGTATTGCGCCGCCCTTGTTATGGGTTTTGGGCTTATTGTGGCCATTGGCGCGCAGAATTTGTTTATCATTAAAACAGGATTGCAGAATAAGAATGTTTTTCTGGTCGCCGGCGTCGCTTCTTTGTGCGATGTTGCGCTGATTGTTTTGGGCACGGCCTTTGTAGGGCGGCTGATTCAAAGCGTTCCTTTGTTCATTCCCGTCATGAAATGGGCCGGGTGCCTGTTTCTTGTCTATTATGGGATAGCGACACTGGCGAATGCCCTCAGAACGACGCCGCGCGGCTTTGAGGATACGGAGCGCACGGTTCATGGAACCCTGGCGCATTCGCGCCATGCCGGAAATGTAAAACTTGTGATGGCGGCGCTCACGTTTTCTTTGCTCAACCCGCATGTGTACCTGGACCTTTTTTTGATTGTCGGGAATTTCGGCTCGCGTTTTTCCGGAATGAAACAGGTATCATTCATTCTTGGCGCAAGCACCGCGTCATGCGTCTGGTTTTTTCTGCTTGGATTCGCTTCAAAAAAAGCGGCGCGTCTTTTCAAAAAAAGAGTCGTTACACGTTGTCTTGATGCGGCGGTGGCTCTGATCATGTTTTTTCTGGCGTACAGTCTGTATACGTTTTCTTTTGACGTGACGGGCATATGACGTGTGAAAGCGTCCGGCTGGTTTCGGGCATGGTTTGAGGACAGGATTTCTTGCTGGTTTAGAGAACATCACTGTCGCGCTGCTGCCGGCGGGCCGTTTGCGGCAAGAAGAATCAACGCCGCGGCTGCAAACGGGCTGACGCCGTCCGAAAGCGACTGAATCTTTGCGGCAGGAGAAACAATACGGGCGTTGCGGAAATCGGTCCGTGGGCGCGAGGCTTGTAACCTGATTGTAACTTTGGTCCGATATGATCATCTGTTTCTTTAGTGGGATATTGTCTGATTTTGCATGAAACCGGTCCGCGCCGTCTGGAACGCGCGCGTACAGGACAATTCAGGCAAAGCCGGGCCATATCGCCAGTGCACCATGTGTAACCGCAGGGAGAGTTTCATTGATGTCGGAACGTTTGGATACTCATCATGGGTTGACGGATCAGGAAGTCGCAGAAAGCAGAAAGCGCCATGGCGCGAACATCCTCACTCCGCCGGAACGGGACCCCTGGTGGCGTCTTTTTTTGCAGAAGTTTAACGACCCGATTATCCGCATTCTCATGATAGCCGCGGTCATCGCCATTGCCGTCGGCGCGGTCGAAGGCGATTATCTGGAAGGCGTCGGCATCGTCATCGCCATAATTCTCGCCACGTTTCTGGCATTTATCAACGAATACAAGGCGGGAAAGGAATTCGACATTTTAAACAAGGTCAGCGACGACGTGGAGGTGCAGGTCATCCGCAACGGCGTGCATTGCGCTGTGCCGCGCAAGGATATCGTTGTGGGCGACGTCGTGCTTCTTGAGCTGGGAGCGGAAATCCCGGCGGACGGCGAAGTGATCGAGGCCATATCGCTTCAGGTTGACGAATCAAGGCTGACCGGCGAATCCGTTCCCGTGACCAAACGCCCCGGCCATGAGGACGCGCCCAAGGGCGCATATCCGAAAAACAGGGTGCTGCGCGGATGTCTGGTGCGCGACGGGCACGGCGTTTTTGTCGTGGATGCTGTGGGTGATTCCACTGAAATCGGCAAAACCATTGAAGCCGTGACGCAGGATACCGGCATGCAGACTCCTTTGAGCCGGCAGCTTGAGCGTCTTGGCAAATTTGTGGGCGTCATCGGCTTTGGGGCGGCGGCCCTGCTTTTTCTGGTGCTCGCCCTGCGCGGAGTATGGGACGGAAATATCGTGATGCAGGGCCGGCAGTGGTTTTTTGTCGTGGCCGCGCTCGTGTCCATTGCGATTATTCTGGCGAAAATATGGCTTCCCATTGTTCTTGACGCCCTGTCGTTGCTTAAAATTTCGATTTCCAGGCCGCGCTGGCTTGAAGAGACGTCCATTCATTCCGTGATATGGCCGATTATAGCGGGGGTCGTCTTTTTCGCATGCGTCGTGGGCGGCTCGATTGCCCTGGGATTTTTGCCTTCCGACCCGGCGTTGTGGATGCCCGCGTCCGCGGCGTACGCCTTTCTTGGATATTTTATGCTGGCGGTGGCGCTTATCGTCATGGCGGTGCCTGAGGGGCTGGGCATGTCCGTCACCTTGAGTCTTGCCTTGAGCATGCGCAAGATGACGGCCGCGAACAACCTTGTGCGGCGCATGCACGCCTGCGAAACCATCGGGGCCGCGACGGTGATCTGTTCGGACAAAACCGGCACCCTGACTCGAAACGAAATGCGCGTTCAGGCGATGCGCCTTCCCTGTCTTGAAAACGGGACGTTCGGGCCGGACAATCCCCGCGCGTTGTTCGCGGCGGAAAGCATGGCGGTGAATTCCACAGCCAATCTGGGGCTTGACGCGCACGGCGGCAAGACGGCGCTGGGCAACCCCACCGAAGGGGCGCTGATTCTGAACCTGGATGAAAAGGGCTTTGATTACGCCAGATTGCGTGAAGGGTTTACGTTGAAAAAGCAGCTTGCGTTCTCTACTGAGCGCAAGTATATGGCCACGCTTGGCATATCCGGTCTGGACGGCGCCTGCGTTCTGTTCGCCAAGGGCGCTCCTGAAATAGTGCTGTCCATGTGTTCGACCATTCTGGAATCTCATGGCGCTGTTTTGCTTGATGAGGGCATGCGCGCGGCCATACGCGAGGAGTTGCTTGAATGGCAGAAGCGGGGGATGCGCACGCTTGGTCTGGCGTTTCGCCGGGACGCGGAGAGCTCTGACGACGGGGATTTGAGCGCTGAAATGCATGACCTGGTCTGGCTTGGTTTTGCCGCCATTGCCGACCCTGTGCGCGACGATGTGCCGGATGCGGTCGCCATGTGCCGGCGGGCGGGCATCCAGATCAAAATTGTGACCGGCGACGTGGCGGAAACCGCGCGGGAAATAGGGCGACAGACCGGGGTTCTGGAAACCGATGCGCCTGGAGAATATATCAGCGGTCAGGATTTTGCGGCGCAGAACGACGAAGAGTCGCACAAGACTGTCGAACGCTGCCGCCTCTTTTACCGCGCGCGGCCTCTGGATAAACAGAAACTGGTCAAATGCCTTCAGGACAACGGGCATGTCGTGGCCGTGACCGGCGACGGCACCAATGACGGGCCGGCCCTGAATCACGCGGACGTGGGAATCGCCATGGGACGCGCCGGAACGGCCGTGGCCAAGGAAGCAAGCGACATTATCCTGCTTGACGACTCGTTTGCGAGCATCGTCAAGGCCGTGATGTGGGGCCGCTCGCTGTATGAAAATATCCAGCGCTTCATCCTGTTCCAGCTCACCATCAATTTCGTCGCGTTGACCGTGGCGCTGCTTGCGCCGTTCATTGGTCTGGGCCTGCCGTTCACCGTGACGCAGGTTTTATGGATAAACCTGATCATGGATACGCTGGCGGCCCTGGCGCTGGCTTCCGAGCCGCCGCACTGGTACGTTATGGAACGGCCGCCGCGCAAGACGACGGATTTCATCATTTCACCGGCCATGGCCAAGAGGATTGTCGGAGTGGGCTGCATCTTTCTGGTCGTGATGCTGGTCTTCCTGTACATCATCACCAAGGACGGCATCACCACATATGAATTGACGGCCTTCTTTACGACTTTTGTCATGCTTCAGGTCTGGAATATTTTCAATGTGCGGGCCATGGGCGGGTGCGAATCCGCATTTCGCGGATTTTTCAGCAACAGGCCCTTTGTCGCCGTGTTTGTGCTTATTGTGGCGCTCCAGTTCGTCATCGTGCAGTGGGGCGGCGTGGTTTTCCGCACAACTCCCCTTTCTTTCAGACACTGGGCATATATTGTCGCCGGCACGTCGCTGGTGCTGTGGGGCGGCGAAATCATGCGCTTTTTCAAACGCCAAAAGAAAAAGAACTGCAAGGCGGCATTAGCGTAATCAGCGGATAAAAAAGACGCGCCGCGCGCTTTTTTCCGGATGTGGGACGCTTGCCGTCGGATGGGGCTGGGGAGAGTGAAACAGCGCCGGTCTGTGCGCGCTATGCGGCGCGGCCGTTTGGGTTGAGGCAACGAACATGAAAAAAGGCGCTTTCAAAGCGCCTTTTTTTGCGTTCATGCCTGATGCTGCTTAGATGAGCGTTTTGAATTTTTTCAACGCCGCGTCAATGCCGTCGGGATTCGTCCCGCCGGCCTGCGCCATGTCGGGACGTCCGCCGCCGGAGCCGTTGATCTCGCCGGCGATTTGCCGGACAAGGTCCGGGGCCTTGTAGCGGTTCAGCAAATCCTTGGAAACAGCCACGATAAGATGCGCTTTTTCATTGTCCGCGCAGGCCAGACAGGCGACGCCTGAAGGAAGCTTGGAACGCACGTCGTCCATAAGTTCGCGCAGCGTCTTGATATTGGGCGCGCTGGCGCGCGCGGCCACAACAGAAACGCCGTTTATGACGGTTTTTTCGGCCATGATGTCCCGGCCGGATTCCGAGGCCGCCTTGGCCGTCAGACGTTCCACCTCTTTGCAGGCGTTTTTCATGGACTGCTGCAGATGCTGCACCTTGGCCGCAAGGTCGCCGGGTTTGCCCTTGACGCAATGGGCTATGGCGGCGAGTTCCTCGCGCTGGGCGCTAAACAGCGCGAGCGCGTTCCAGCCTGTGACCGCCTCTATGCGCCGCACGCCGGCCGCGACTCCGCCTTCGGAAACAATGTGAAAGCAGCCCGCTTCGCCGGTTCTTTCAAGATGCGTGCCGCCGCACAGTTCCATGGATTCGTCTTCAATGGTGATGGTGCGGACCACATCGCCGTATTTTTCGCCAAACAGGGCCATGGCGCCCTGGGCCAGGGCGTCTTCCTGCGACATTTCGCATGCGCGCACGGGCCTATCCGCCATGATCGCGCGGTTGACCTCATGTTCCACCTGAAGGAGTTCCTGGGGCGAGAGCGCGGAAATATGCGTAAAGTCAAAGCGCAAACGCTCGGGAGAAACCAGGGAGCCCGCCTGATGCACATGAGCGCCAAGCACCTTGCGCAGGGCGGCCTGAAGAAGATGCGTGCAGGTATGGTTGCGCGCCGAAGCCTTGCGCGCTTCACTGGTGACGCGCAAAGACGCTTCCTGATCCAGAAGAATGGAGCCGTCGCGCACAAGAATTTTATGCACGGTCAACTCAGGCGACGGCTTTAAGGCGTCGGTGACCTGCGCCGCGCCGCTGGCGGTGGCGAGTTCGCCCGTGTCGCCCGCCTGTCCGCCTGATTCGCCGTAAAAGGGCGTGCGCCCGGCGACCAGGTACCCGGTCGCTCCCGCATCAAGCCGGTCCACAGGCAACGCGTTTTCATCAAGGAGGCTGACGATGCGCGAATCGATGCTCAGGCGCTCGTAACCTACAAATTCACTGCGCAGCCCTTCATCAAGAAGCGAACTGAAACGCGCGGCAAGGCCCTGCTCGCCGGAGCCTTTCCAGGCCGCTTTCGCGCGCTCTTTTTGTTCGCGCATGAAGGCGTTGAAACCGTCCTCGTCAACCTTGATGGACTGTTTTTCCGCGATATCGTTCACAATATCCAGAGGGAAACCAAAGGTGTCGTAGAGGCGGAACGCAAGCTCGCCCGGAATCGTGTCTTCGGATTTTTCGCGCAGCCCGGCCATGGCCTCTTCGAGCATGGCGAGCCCTTTATCCAGCGTGGCGTTGAAGCGTTCTTCCTCTTCGCGCACGACCCGGATCATGAAATCGCTGTTTTGGCGCAGTTCCGGATAATCGTCTCCCATTGTTTCCACGACCTTATGCGTGGTCTTGTACAGAAATGGACCGGAGAAGCCAAGCAGATGCCCAAAACGGTAGGCCCGGCGCAACAGACGGCGCAGCACATACCCGCGCCCTTCATTGGAAGGCAGGATGCCGTCGCTGATCATAAAGGCAATGGCGCGGCTGTGGTCGGCAATGACGCGCAGGGCCGTGTCCGTGTCGTTGGTGTCCGGCGCGCTGGCGGAATAGGTCACGTTCGCCAGGGATGCGGTATACTGGATGATGCTCTGGAACAGGTCGGAATCATAGTTGGAATAAACGCCCTGACATACCGCCGCGATGCGCTCAAGACCCATGCCGGTGTCGATGCTGGGCCGGGGAAGCTTTTCGCGCGCGCCGTTTTCAAGCTGGTTGAACTGCATGAACACAAGGTTCCATATTTCCAGAAACCGGTCGCAGTCGCATTGGCCTATGCCGCAGTGGTCGCCGCATTTCATGTGTTCGCCCTGGTCGATGAGAATCTCCGAACACGGACCGCACGGTCCGGTGTCGCCCATGGACCAGAAATTGTCCTTTTCGCCCATGCGGTAGATGCGTTCTTCCGGAATATCGGTATGCGCAAGCCACAGGTCGCGGGCCTCATCGTCGTCGCGAAATATCGTGACATACAGGCGTTCCTTGGGCAGGCCAAGCTCTTCGGTCAAAAATCCCCAGGCAAACTTGATCGCATCTTCTTTGAAGTAGTCGCCGAATGAAAAGTTGCCGAGCATTTCAAAAAACGTGTGATGCCGGGCCGTGCGCCCCACATTTTCAAGGTCGTTATGCTTGCCGCCGACGCGCAGGCATTTTTGCGCGGTTGTGGCGCGGCAATATGCGCGTTTTTCATGCCCCTGAAAAATATTTTTAAACTGCACCATGCCCGCATTGGTGAAAAGCAGACTTGGGTCGTCCCGGGGAACAAGCGACGAAGAGGCGACGATTTCATGCCCGTTTTTCTTGAAGTAGTCCAGGAAACGGCGGCGTATTTCATTGGCGGTGATCACGGAAAAACTCCTTCAGACAAGACTGATGCGATTGGCTGTTACTGTGGCAAAAAGAAAAAAGGCGCGTCCCGGCCGCGCCGCGACGCGCTTGCAATACGACAGGGCCAGACTACGCTTCAACGCCGTCCTCGGTGAAAACAGGCGTTTCAGGGGTTTCAGCTTCTTCAGGCTCAGGCTGCGGCGGCATGCGGCCCGGCTCCATGCCAAGGTGCGTCATGATTTTTTCTTCAATGGCGTACCGCAGGGCGTCGTTTTCTTCCAGCAGGGCGCGGACGTTTTCCTTGCCCTGTCCCAGCTTTTCCTGGCCGAAGGCGAACCATGCCCCGCTTTTGTCGATGATGCCCGTCGCCACCCCAAGATCAATCAGCTCGCCTGTGCGGGAAATGCCCGTGCCGTACAGAATATCGAACTGGGCTTCCCGAAACGGCGGCGCGACCTTGTTTTTGACGACCTTGACCTTGGCGCGGATTCCATACGACTCTTCCTTGTCCTTCAACGTCGCAAGCTTGCGGATATCAAGCCGCACCGAACTGTAGAACTTCAGGGCCTGGCCGCCGCTTGTGGTTTCCGGGCTGCCGTATCCCATGCTTCCAATTTTCATGCGTATCTGGTTGATGAACACCACGGCCGTGCGCGATTTGTGGATGGTGCCGGTCAGCCGGCGCAATGCGTGCGACATAAGTCGCGCCTGGCCGCCGACCTGGGTTTCGCCCATGTTGCCTTCAAGCTCGCTTTGCGGAATCAGCGCGGCTACGGAGTCGATGACCACAATGTCCACCGCGCCGGAGCGCACCAGCATGTCGGCTATGTCAAGCGCCTGCTCCCCAAAATCCGGCTGGGAAATAAGCAGTTCGTCGGTTTTGACGCCAAGACGCTTGGCATAGGCTATGTCCAGGGCGTGTTCTGCGTCGATGAAGGCGGCCGTGCCGCCCAGTTTTTGGCATTCCGCTATGAAATGCAGGGTAAGCGTGGTTTTGCCCGTTGATTCCGGGCCGTATATTTCCGTGACCCGGCCGCGGGGGATGCCGCCCACGCCAAGCGCAAGATCAAGGTTGATGGAGCCTGTGGGAATGACGGGTATGTTGACATGGGCGTCGTCGGACAATTTCATGACCGAGCCCTGACCATATTTACGTTCAATGGTGGAAAGCGCCGTGCTTAGCGCTTCCTTGCGCAATTCTTCCGGTGAAAGGGCTGGTTTTCTGGCCATTAAGGGTCTCCAAAATAGAATTTTCGGAAAAGCAGGGCAACATTTTTCGAAAGCCGCCGAAACGTCGCGTTTTGCTTTTGACGCGGCGCAAGAGGCGTAATCCAAAAAGGGCATGCCTGATTGCGAAATGGAAAGTATACCAAAAGCCGGGCATGTGGTCCAGAGCTAAGCGCGTGCGGGAATATCCCCGAAAACGCAATTTCGCGGCGCGGGAAGAACGTCTGCGGGGCCGCATAGGATGATAAGGAATAAGATGCGGCAAAGGACGGGAGGTCGCGCATTGCCAGCATGCCGGCTATTTGCTAGATTCTTTTTTTGCTTTTGGGAAAAGCATGCGCGTTTTGAAAACAAGTTTTGAACGCAAGGCGTTGCCGGTAAAAAAGCAATAAGGCGGCAAAGCCCGGACAATGTCCGGAATGGCTTTGCGCCTGGGCGGGGCGCGCATCCCCGCGCAAGCGCCCATCTGATGCCCCGCGAAAAAGGCGCGGGGCGGGGCTTTATGGTCTTTTAGCCTTTGGTTCCAAACCAAGATAGATGAAGAATGTGAACGCGGCGCATGGTCCGGATTGACGGCGCTGTTTCGTTGCCGGCGTCTACAACGGCGCGGCGGGCCTGATGCGGGCGTCATGGGAGAGCATATTGTGAAGAAGACGGTTTTGTTTCGCGTCACCAACAACCTGAATCGGGCCGGCATTCAGAATCGTTTGCGCGCCGTGCTGCCGTTGCTGGCCAGGGAATACAATTATGAGGCGCATGTCGTGACCTATCGCGAGCGCGGCGTGCTGGCCGATGAGCTGGAGAGCCTTGGGGTGCGCGTGCATCATATTCCTATACGGCATAAATGGAGTCCCCTTGGAATCTGGCGTTTGTCCAGACTGTTCCGGCAATACAGGGCCGATATTGTGCATGGGCATTCTTTCGGCGGGACCGTGACGGGGATTTTGGCCGGCGCGCTGGCCGGCGTTCCTGTGCGCGTGGGGCAGATTCACCTGTGCGATCTGCACTGGTATGGCAAGACGCCTGCAAAGCGCAGGGCGCAGGCCCTTAAAGAGGCTTGGGTGCACCGGCGTTTCGGTTCCCATGAGTTTTGCGTTTCAGGAGCGTCGCGCGCCTTTTTTCTCAGAAATACCGGGCTGCCGGAAGAGTATGCCTCTGTTTTGCGTAATGGTGTGGACCTTTCGCTTTTTCAGGAAGGCCGGAACCGGGATGCCGCGCGAGCCGCATTGGGGATTGAGCCGGACCAGATCGCGGTAGGGTTTATGGGGCGGCTTGCCAAAGGCAAGGGCCTGGATTTTCTGTTTGAGCGAATCCAGCGGCTTGGTCCTTCCAGGAACAGGTACGTGTTTTTGATAGCGGGGAGCGGTTCTTCAGATATGACGGGCTGGTGCCGCGCCGCGGCTGAAGCCGTCAATGCCGCGGGCGGTCCAAGGGTGCGCCTTTTAGGCGAAGTGGCCGCTCCAGAGACGTTTTATCCGGCTTTGGACCTGTTTTTTTTCCCTTCGGCGCCGGGCGTGGAAGGATTCGGCAATGTCATGCTGGAGGCCGCGGCATGCGGTTTGCCCGTGCTCACGCGCAAGACCTCGACTGTGCAGGAATTTGCTCCATATTATTCCCGTTTGCATTCCATGGCGGAAGATGAGGATCTGGGCGCGGCGATGGACGCCGCCCTTGCCCTGCCGCGCGCAAGTCAAACCGCGTTGCGCTCCGAGTTCAGCCTGGAGGCCATGGCCCGGCGCACCCATGCGGCGTATGCCGCGCTGGCCGCCGGAAGAACGCGGTAGCATTGCGTCTGGCGTTTTGGGGAGGGAAAAGGAGAAATGCCGGATTCGCCGCATCCCGCGGCTTATCCCGCGGGCGCGGCCCTTGTTTTTTTTCGCGTCCCGTTTCGCGTTCAAAGCGACATTGTCCCGCCGTGCCCATGCCCCGCTCTTTTTTCCATGTGACAGGGGAGACGTCCCCAGATGGGACGGAAGCTTCTTTATTGAGGGGGGCCGGGGGAAATCATTTCCCCCGGTCGGGGTTTGGGGTGAAGCCCCAACTAAATAAAAATACTAAAAATAAATAAAACAAACAGCCTTGCGTTATTTGGATTGGACATGAGAAGACAGTATGATGCCGTTGCGTTGTTTTCCGGCGGTCTTGACAGCATTCTTGCGGTGAAGGTGCTAGAGGAGCAGGGCCTTGCCGTAAAGAGCGTGCATTTTGTCACGCCGTTTTTCGGCAGGCCGTCCGCCAAAGCGTATTGGACGCGCTTATATGGCCTTGATCTTGATATTGTGGATATCAGCGAGGCGTTTGTGGAGATGCTCAAGAATGGTCCGGCGCATGGATTCGGCAAGACGTTGAACCCCTGCATCGACTGCAAGATTCTTTTGCTGCGGAAGGCCCGCGAAGTGATGGAGGCGCTGGGGGCGCGGTTTCTGGCGACAGGGGAGGTTTTGGGGCAGCGGCCCATGTCTCAGAGGCGGGATACCCTGAATCTGATCAGCCGGGACGCCGGGGTCCGGGATATCCTTTTGCGTCCGCTTTCAGCCCAATGCCTGCCGCCCACGCCCATGGAAGAATCCGGGCTGGTGGATCGCGACCGGTTGCTGAAGCTGTCCGGCAGAGGGCGCAAGGGGCAGTACGAGCTTGCCGGGCGGTACGGCATCACGGAATTTCCGAGTCCGGCCGGCGGGTGCAAGCTTACTGAGCAGGAAAACGCCCGCTGTTATTGGCCGCTTCTTTCGCGCAAAGGACCGGCGCGGGCTTCGGATTTTCATCTGGCGAATGCGGGACGGCAATACTGGCATGGCCAGTACTGGCTTTGCGTCGGCCGCAACCAGAAGGATAATGAAACGCTGTTGCGGCTGGCCGGTCCGAACGACCTGGTATTCAAGACGGCGGACGTTCCGGGGCCAGTGGCGCTTGGCCGCGTGTGGGAAGAGCCGTGGCCTGAGCCCGTTGTGGAATGCGCGGCGTCGTTTGCGGCGTCTTTTTCTCCAAAGGCCATGCGTTTTTCCGCTGAAACCGGGCGGCCCGCAAAGGTCAGGGTTGCGGCGGGCGGCAGGGGCATTCAGGCCGCATACAGGGAAGACGGCGCAGGGCATGAGCCGGCGCAGGAGCGGATTTTACGCGTCATGCCAAGGCGCGACGCCGCTTTTGCCGGGACGCCGTGGGCGGAGCTTGATGTTCAGACGGTACGCGCTGCAATCAGGGAGCGCCGGAAACTATGCGAGAAAGCGCCCGTGCGTCCGGAAGACGCATGCAAGGCGTCTTCGCCTGAGGGCGTCTTGAGCGAAGAAGAGGGCGCATAGCTTTTTTGCGGCCTTGCGGTTGCACTTTTGCCGTTTGCAAAAGGCGTTTTTGCGGACAATGTTGCCGGCGGCCGCCTTTCGCGCGAAAAGGAAAAAAATTCCGGTATGGTAATTGCATAATTTCAGTTGGAAGCGTGCATCATGCATTTTGGCCAGAAGGCTGAAATTTCGGCCGCAGGGCCCGTTTTTTAGCCGGATTCCAGCAGCAGAGCGGCCTTTTTGAGAAGGCGTCGGCATTTTTTTGCTGTTGCCGCGTTGATGAGGATTGTCGCACAATGTCATTTTTGAGCACCTTGCTTTCCCAGATCATGCCCAAAGGAGAACAGCGCCGCACAGCATCGGGGTTTGCCGTGTGGCTTTACTGGGACGGGGATCTAAACCCGGTGATTCCGCGAACGCTGCAGGAATACGGCGGCCTGCAGGTCGCGCAGGAAGCGGACCAGACGTTATGGTTTTTTTTCACGACGGATGTTTTGCTGGCGCTTGCCCGGCTTCAGGCATGGGTGAAGTTTCGCGCCGCGCCGCTGACCATCGCGGTCATGCCCGCGCAGATGGGCATGACCGACGCGCGCGTCAAATCCGTCGAAGTCGCCCCGGAACTTGGGTCTTTGGGGCTGGATACGCCAAGCGAATTCTGCATTTGGGTGCATCCCAAGGCGCGTGAACAGGGGCAGGGCATACCGGGCCTTACGTTTCGGGTTTCGCAGTCCGTTCCCACGCTGTTTGGGCCGGACTGGACCCTTTTGGAGGCGGACCCCCGGCTGCCGTACCAGACGTCGTTTGGCTGGTATTGCGTGCTCAAGCCCCTGGGCAATCCTCTTGAAAAGGGATTTCAGGCCGGGTGGCGCATTTTTTTCAGCGACATTGAAGAGATCATGCGCCGCCACAAGCTCAAGTATCTTCTGAACGATAATTTCCTGTGTTTTCCTCTGGAAAGCATAAAAAAACTGTGGAGCTGGTGCCGCGATTTTCTGCAATTGGCCGCGTCGCGCAAAGAAGACGCATCCGAGCGGTATTGGCCGTGCGTCGTGGCGATTGTGGACAAGCGGGGGCTTAATTTCAGCAGCGATCTTCCCCGAAAGCTGGGGCTTGACTGGGACCAGCTTATATCCGATTTCCCGTACATGTCCTATCGTTCCGCGCTCATGCTGGGCGATGACGCATTCACCATTCATGAGGCGCGTTTTGATGTGGCGAAGCGGTCCATGGATGACTGGTGCACGGTATCCCTGCGCGGCGACAAGGGCGCCGGCCTTGGCGCCATTCCCGTGCGCGTGGCGCAGTGTCTGACCTTGGGCAAGCAGAACGTCTGTTTTTACTGCGGCATGCGCAATCATGAGCCGAATCAGTGTCCGAGCAGACGGTTCAAGGACTGGGCCCCTGACGCCTGGCGCGCGGTCGGCACGATGGATTTTGAGACCATAAATAAAAACATGGACAAAATCGACGCCAAAGGCATCCCGGAGGGCGTCGAGGGTCTGAAAGAAGTCCTGGAGCAGCAGGACGGCGCGGGCAATCTGCTGCGCGCGGTATTCGACATAAACAACGTCTCCCAGTTGTCTATGCTGCACAGGGTCTGGCGCGCAAGGGGCAAAGAGTGTCCGAAGAGTTTTTACGAGCTGGGGCTCAAGGACGACGGCAAGGTCTGGAACGCGCTTGACGAATTTCCCGACGGCGATTCCAGCCCCATGGAAAAAGGGCTTGCGACGCTGGCTCTCAAACACCCGCGGGACGCCCGGGTGCGGGCGTTGCAGGGGTTCGCGGCCATGGAGCGGGGCGATCTCGTAAAAGCCGGCGCGTTGTGGAAAGAAGCGGAATCCTTGAGCGTGAGCCCGCCCCAGCATGCCTATCACATTTTTTTGCAGGCGCGCGCTTTGGAAGTGCAGGGACGGTATGAACAGGCCCGGCAAACATATGACCTTGTGTTGCATTATGGGATAAACTGGGTTGAGCCGCGGTACCGGCGGCTTGTCTGTCTGGTCAAGATGGGCTTTGCGGAAAAAGTGGCGTCCCAGCTTGTGCAGTTGTCTGAAGACGAGCCGAATATCATCAACCGGGCCTTGATTGACCCGGAGATGGAGCGCGGCCGCATTCATTTGCTGACCGCCCTGTATGGTCCATGGCTTGCGGCTCAGGCAAGGGCCCAGGAAGAACTGGAGGGGCTGAAGAAAATTCGTTCGGAATCAGCCGTGTGGTTTACGGAAAAACATCCGTTTGCGGTGTATGCGCGCAGTCGGGTGGATGCGCTGCTCGGCATGGCGGATTGCAAAAACTACACGCCGTTTATGCTTATAGCGCAAAGCAGGGCGTCCTTGAGCCGGGAAATGCAAAAGCAGATTAACAATGAAGGCAGGGAACTGCGCAATAAATTCATTATGTATCGCGAGCGCCTGCAGAATATCCAGGATGAGGCGAGCTGGTTTCCGTTTCCCAGACTGCTTGTCGAATTCAACAAGAACTTCAATATCTGCGCCCAGAGTCTGAACATCGGTTTGAAATCGCAGTTTCAGATCAGCGAGACGTTTAAAAAGGCGCAACAGGTTGCGGAAAGTCTGGAAAAGCGCTTGACCAAGCTTGAATCGCAGATGCGCTTTTTAAAAATAGTGCGCGATATCACCCTGTTCGTTTTGATCATGGGCCGGACGTTCTTCTGGTTAGAGCTTTTGTTCATGCTGCTCTTGCTGATAGGCGTGCCCCTGGTCATATATTACGGCGACCGCATGGGGCTTGAAATGATCAGCTCCCTTGTCTTCCGGCAAAAGTGGCAGATTCAAAAGGGTCTGGCCGTGGTGCTCAGCGTCGTCGCCCTCATAATCGCCTGTTTCCGCACGGTGCTGGTCTTTGAAGGAAAAAAGGAAAAATTATTGAGCAAAAATAAGGAGACCGCGGAGGAAGCTGTGGTGAATGCGGAAAAAGGCGGCAATGCGGGAATGAGCGGAAGAAGAAAAACGTGACCAGCGCGCCGGCATGGTTTTGGGTTGGGAGTCAGATCCTGACGCGTGCAATGTTTTGACTGAAAATGTTTTCGTTCAGGCCGTTATTTATACGGACAGGCGGCACGGACGGCCGGGCAGGCCGTCCGTGCCGCCGTTTATGAAGAAAGTGGTCCGCGAATGCCCTGTTTGGGTTTTCAGCCTCTTTTGAGCATACAGCGGGATGGGTTTAGCCTGTCGCGCCCCTTTGTCGCAGTTCTTCCAGCGTGATGGGGCTTGTTCCCGCTTTTTCGACGACGATTCCCGCCGCCGTATTGGCTATCCGGGCCGCTTTGTCCCAGGACATTCCTTTTCCGATGCAGGCCGCGAGCACCGCGATCACCGTATCCCCGGCCCCGGAAACATCGGCCACTTCGCGGGCTTTTGCCGGAATGGAAAAAACCTGACCGTCTTGCTCCATGAGCAGCATGCCTTTTTCGCTCCTGGTTAGAAGAATGCGCGGAATCTGGAATTGCGCCATGAGTTTGCGCGCGGCCTGTTCAAGGCGCTCTTCCGTCTCGTCCGATATCCCGGCTCCCTCTTTAAATTCCATCATGTTCGGCGTGATGCACGCCACCCGCGCATACCGTTCCCATGCGGAGACCTTGGGATCTGCAAGAACAGGGACGGCGTTCGCCGAAGCGCTGGCTATGATGGAGGAGCAAAGACTTGTTCGGCCGGCAACGGGCCGGAACAGCCCCTTGTCGTAGTCGGACAGGATGAGCGCTTTCGCTCCGGCAATGGCTTCATTCAGCGCGGCAAGAAGAGCGGCAGACACGGCGGGAGAAAGCGGCGCATTTTTTTCTTCATCCAGACGAAGCAGCTGCTGCCCCTGGGCGATAATGCGCGTTTTGCAAGTGGTGGGGCGGTCTTCAACCGTCAGCAATCCGTCTTGCACGCCTTCTTCCGCAAGAAGGCGGGAGAGCGTTTTCCCGTTTTCGTCAGCGCCTTTGATTCCGACAAGCGTAACCTCGCATCCCAACCTGGCCAGATTGCGGGCGACATTGGCCGCGCCGCCGGGGACACTCCAGCGCTTTTGAATGGCGGCTACGGGAATCGGCGCTTCGGGAGAAATCCGGCGTACATGTGTGCCGATATACTCGTCCAGCATCACATCGCCGGCGACAATAATTTTCAGAGAGTCAAAGGAAAGCATCAGACGTTCCTTCGGCCGGTGGGCGTGTGGATAGTGCGGTCGCAGACTCCGCATAACGCATTGCTTACGCGGCCGGAACGGATTTCCTGACGAAGCCGCTGCATTTTTTTGCTGTTCCAGATATCAATCAGTGCGGTTTCATGGATATCGCCGCACAGATATAAGTTGCTGTAGTCGCGGCAGCAGGGGACGACCGTTCCATCCCAGTTGATTGACATATGCGACCATGGGGTTGCGCAGAATGTTGCGGCAGGCGCGGTGATTTCACAGGTTTGCGCGCGGATTGCCTCTGGCGCGTCGCCAAGGGCGTTGATTTCCGAATCGGCCGTATTCCATGTGGTAAAGGGTTTGCGAAAGACCTCTATGCCGTAGCGGGTTTTCCAGTCTTCACAGAGTTTGTTGGTCTCACGCGCTGCGTCTGTTTTTTTATTTCCGGCGTTTTCATTTGCGTCGGCCGCATAGCCGCCATGCCCGGCCGGCACTTCAGGCTTTTTGAGCAAAGGAGTCTTGTCGCCTGGAAACAGGACGGTTTTGATATATTGCAGCATATTTTTCACCGTTATCTTTTGATGATCACAAGTCCTGCAACGGTCATATCGTCAGCTATGTTCACATTATCCGCCTTTATGTCGTTCAGGCCCTTTCTGATTTCTTCCATCGAGTGCGGAATTTCCTGAATGGAAAGCGAACTGAGTTCATGCGCGAGCGTCTCAGGCGTGAATATTTCCACGCGCAGGGCGTCGCGGTCGACGGGATTTTCCAGAACAAAATCATAGGTCAGAATCAGTTTTCCGTTTCTTTTCAGCACGCGGAGCAGTTCCTTAAGGGCGTATTCCTTGTATGGAACATGTTCGAGCACGGATATGCAGGCGACAACGTCAAACGTTTCATCCGGGACAGGGATGTTGAATACGGACCCATAGTCGGCGGAGAACCCTGTTTTTTCGGCAAAGCGGAAGAAGGCGTTTTCAATATCGCGGTCTCCGCCGTGGTCCCAGAGATAATTGACGTCATAAACCGCGACATGGTGCCCTTGCCGGGCAAGGTACCCGGATAACGCGCCGCGGCCGCCGCCCACATCGGCAATGCGCAGCGGCGTTTTGTTCATGGATTCAATATTTCGTACGGCAAAGGGATATTCCCACTGTTTTGAGGCATGGATGTATGTTCCGGCCTCTCCTGTGATGTGTTCGGAAATGGGTTTGAGTTCAAGATGGCATGTTGCGCAGATATCTTTCAACGTCTCATAATACTTCAGACGCCCTTCAGAGGAATAGACTTCATGCGCGTCAAGGGCGTAGGAGCATGGTTTTTTGCCGTCAAGCATCCCGCGGGCATGCTCAAGGACGGATTCCGGGGTTACGGCATACATGCATTCCGGCCGCGCAAATCCTCTGGGGCAGTTATAGCCCCAGTCTTCGGTCATCCACATGCAGTTTGCACACGCCGGGGATACGATGTCGGCGTTGCCGTCATACCTGAAATATTCGACGGGAGTGGGGCCGAAAATGACGGCGCTTTGTCCGCCAAGAATATGGCGCGCATGGACAAACCCGGATTCTCCATCCACATGGAGCAGCGCCTGTTTTAACACGATCATGGTTTCAGCGAAGTTGGCCTTGCCGCATAGGGAAATGTCCGCCTTTTCAATGAACTGTTCGTTTTTTGCGCCAATCTGGACAATGAGCGTATCCGGATAGGCTTCCCTGAAACGGTCGCAGAAGGCATTCCATAATGCAACAGGCCAGATTTTGTTTGTAAAGCGGGTGTGGCTGTCATTTCCCGCATGGATGGTAATGAAAGGACGATTTTGAAGAGCGAATTTTCTGAGCGCCTCAAAACAGGCGATATCCAGATGGAGAACGCCGGATGTGGTTCTGGAGAAGGGAACGGCCCCGCTGGCGCCCAGTTCGTCCCACCGGTTCCATCCCCGCAGGGTGCACAGGCTTGCCCATGCCCCGTCAAAATATGGTTGCTGCGAGCTGTACCGGAAATATTTTGCTGAAAACGCCATGCATTTCTGGAGCATGGAAACGAGTTCCGGATCAAGACGCCGGATTTTTTCAGCATCCATATAGTCTATATGGATAAAATGACCAATTGACGCCTTGATATCGTATCCGGACGCCATAGGATATAGCGATATGTCATTTTGGGCATGGATGAAGGGAAGCATGGCCGCTATGTCGTTCAAGACATCCATGCGGCCAAAAACATGCATATCAATTTTTTTCCGCGTATGCCTGTGCAGTTCCTTAATCCAGGCAAACGCGATCAGACTGTCTCCGATTCCGCCCTGGACCCTGACGGCCATGCTCAGGCTCGAGCCGTTCGTCTTTGCAACTGGAACCGCTTCCAGCCCCAGCGCATTCAGGGTGTGCTGGGCGCATTTCCCAATCCAGCGCTTTCCACGTTCAGGAAGCGCGCCGCATGTTTTCCTGATGGATTTTTTGACAACGTTTTTCATGGTGTGTTTGAGCATATATAGCATCCGTTATGAGTTCAGGCATACATTAAGGATATCCCGCACAGGTATTGCTGAGAGGCAATAACTTGCCGCGGCGTATGATCTTGAGCACGGAATATCTTTATTCCGCCAGCATGCCCTGCACTGCGTCCGTTTATACCCGTCAATGACCGTGCAGTTGTTATAGTGCATGGTGAAAATTCTGCCGTCGGTAGGACCATACAGGCAGAAGGCTTTTGTTCCGACAGCGGCGGAGATATGGACGAAAGCGCTGTCGACCGCGATAAGAAACTTGACCTTGCCAAGAAGCGCGATGTTCTGCCGCAGGGTATTGCCTGAGAGATCAATCACATGATCGTATTTTAAAAAAGGCGTTTGTTTATTATGAAATACAAGAATGGCGCATTGTTTCGACAATGCGTTGATAAGGGCGTCCATATGGGGATAGTTTTTATAGGCGTCGGCCGCATAGGGCTGGATGCCGATACAGGGTATGCCGCTCAGTTTCTTTTCGGCAAAAAAGAGGTCCGCCCATTCCCGTTCTTCTTTTCGGACGGCATAGCGCGGAATTCGTCCATACCGGTCAAGGTCTGAGGCAAAGACGCCCATCGCAGCGGCAAAAATATCGATTCTGTTTTGCGACACATTGGGCAGGGTCGCTGATTCGCGTTGCGTCGCCGGGCATTCCGTAAGGTTATACAGGGCGGAGCAGTCCTCTCTGTACAGATTCAGCGCATGAACATCACGGACCTCAACGTCGTCGTTGGTTTCAAAAAGCGGATGGAATACCTTCGGAATGGCAAAAATAATTTTTCTTTCCGGATACTTGCGGTGTAGGGCATGCAGCCCTGGCGTCATCATGAAGAGGTCTCCAATGCCGCCCATCGCCCTGGTCACCACAATGGGGCGGCCGCTTTGACCTGTATTTTTTTCAGGGAGACGCCGCGGCAGAAGCGTTGAAACGTCGTTGCGCCGCCGCTTCATAAGAAAGGGCACGGCGAGGCGAATGCCTTTGGCCATGAGGATGCCCGGGGTTCCCAGAGAGGCAAGATGTTCAGTCAGGTGAATGAGCCGAATGCGCAGATATGTGGAGCGGTCCAGGCCGCCGGCGCGGCGCAGAAGCGCTTTCAGATCGCCGGCGCGGCGTATGATGCGTTTCAAGGTGGAGTCATGGATGCCGGCCTGCGTATGCACAAGAAGGGAAAGGCAGAGAGAAAGAAGATGCGCTTTTTCTTTTTCCAGCGCATGGGAGGCGGCCATAAACAGAAAAGGCGCAAGCGCTCTGGTTGTATGAAACAGATAAAAATGCGTTATGCAGCGTTCAAGAAGAACGACGGCCTTGTCCCGTTCTCCATTGGCCATACGCGCATGTATAAGCAGGTTGACCTGTTCCGCGCGCTGGGCGGGAAAACGTTCCACATGCATGGATTGTTCGGCGTCAAGCAGCATGCAGGCGCATTGATATTCTCCCGCATCCATTAACTGACGCGCAACGGCATGAACAAGAGGAAAAAAGGATTCCGGCATGGGGGTATTCGCCGCGTTTTTCAGCCAGAAACGCGCCAAGGCTAGGGATTTGTTTTTTCCCCATGTATGAGAGGCCATGGCAAATATCCTGTAACTTGGGTTATAAAAAACGTGAAGGCGGAAGCAAAAATCGAGAGGCAAACGCCTGCACATGAGAAAACCTTGTGAACGCCTGGGGCATTGAGCACAGCATACGTTCCTTGCAGCCTTGCCGGCGCAAAAAGACTGGCGATCCGTTGTTTTGGGGGTTCAGGACGGCGGCAATACGACGAAGGGCGGCGATCAGAAAATTGAATTTCAGCATCCGGCCGCTTTGTCCTGGAAAAGTTGCGTGCGCAGCCGCTGCAAAATGGCGGCCGCCGCTGATGTATCGGCTTCAGCCCAGACGCTGTCGATATCTTTGAAGGGGCCTGAAGTCATGCGCACGGGCACCAGGGTATAGGGAACAGGGTGCGCCAAAGGGCCCTGCATGAAGTCCATATTTCCGGACCAGCCTGTGGCGACTACATGAAGACCGCGCTCCATGGCCTCCCGAATGGTCAGGCCGTAGCCTTCCGAACGGTGCAGGGAGAGGTACACGTCACAAGACAGATAAAGCGCATCAAGTTCTTCTTTGGAATACTGCGCGGTAATAAGCGTGACTCCCTCTACCAAAGAGACCGCTTTTTGCAGTCGCGCCAAGGCCTCTGGGTCGGCCTCCGGCTCATTTATCTTGAAGGTCAACGCCGCCTGACCGGGAGCGAACGCTTTTTGAAAGGCTTCCAGGGCGGCCAGGGGATTTTTCCGTTCGAACAGGGACGCCATATTGAATATGAACAGGCACCGGAGAACCCCGTCTTTCATATAGGAAGACTTGCGGCGTTGCGGAGCCGGGACCGCATGGGGAACCACAGTAACAGGCTTGTCCGTATAGGGGGAAATGGCGTCTTGAACGAAACGGCTGGGAACTTCAATGGCGTCCACATATTGAAGCGCATGTTTCCAGATAGAAGGCAATTCCTGCAGTTCCCAGGCCCAGTAGCCGACAATGCGTTTGTTGGATAAGAAGTGTTTTCCCAGCCGGCACAGGGCAAGATGAAACCGCGGCGGATTGGCGTGGATGACAACCGTGCCGCCATCTGAACCGCCAACGGGCGACGCTGTGCCGGCAGCTCCGTTTTTTTTCAGGAAAAAACAAGAGGGGCGAAGCGTTCCTATCGTGATATCTATAAGCGCCGTATCAAACCCTTCCTGTTTTTTTTGCTCCGCATAGAGACGCGCGGATTCCGCAATGCCGCTGCATTGAGCGAATTCGCCCGCCACATATATGCGTCCTTTGGAAACGACGTTTCTCTTGCGGGCCATAAAAAAACACAGCGTGGACAGAAAGCGCAGGCGAAGAGGCTGGGGAAGACGCTTCCAAAGAGATTTAAGTTTCATGATGCTCCATATTGCTTTTGCAGCATTTTTCATTCAGCCCCGCGTTTGAGACAGGCAAAGAGCACAATGAAAGTCCCTAGCTTCACCTGTTTTTCGGTTCAATAAAGGGTGCAGGTTCGCTCTCTTACCTATCTTATGACCGTAAAGAGTCCATAGGCGGCCCCCGGGAAACCGCATGCCCCGAAACGCGGTAAAAGACCGGCAGTTCCAGGATAGAGGAATGATGAAACCAGTCTCAGAGGAAGCGAGCTGTTTCCCAACCGGTCTTGCCGGAGGACGTCAAGTTTCCTTCAATCTGCGTTTCTTCCCTGGGGCCCTTGTTTTGCCTGCCGGCAAGCATCGTGCTTTTCCGGCAGTCCGGAGTATGGCTGTTCCGGCGGACGCGCTCACGCGCCGAAACCGGACTGTGCCGTCAGGTAAAAGTATCTGCCATACCCTGATCTCTGTCCAAATGCCGTTCGCGGGCATTGATTTAATGGTGCGGGCTGGATAAAGTCGCTTTACTCATATTGGAGACATGAGCCGCCCACACGAGTGTTTTTATATTTTTAGCTTGAATATGGCAAGCTAAAAATATGAACTTCGGAGTTGTTTTTCGTATTTTTTCTTAACTTAACAGAATAAATACTTTTTCTCCGCTGGGCGCTTTTTAATTCTTTTCGGGGTTCAGCGTGGAGAAATTAGAAAAATTTGAAGCTCGTTGGTTACGTATTTTAGCTTGTACAGGCGCTAAAAGCGATTCTGCGCTTGCCCGTATTCTTGGCATTTTGCCTCAGTCCGTTACAGCGGCCAGAAAAAGGGCTCAAATTCCTACGGGTTGGATTGAAAATATTTCAGAACAGTTTGATGTTTCCACGGACTGGCTTTTTTGGGGGCGGGAGCCCATGCGCGCATCGCCTCTTTCAGAAAAGGGGGATGTTGAAGTCGCCGGGAAAGAGAATGCGCAGATCGTTCCCGTTCATTACGCCAAGTTGGAAGCGAAACTGGAACTATCGGAAGCGGAGCGTCGGGAGTTGGCGGCGGAAAATCGCCAGCTGCATCGGGAGAAAGAAGAGCTTTTGCGTGAAAACGGGGAGCTGAGGGAAAAAATCGCCCGATTGGAGGAGCGTAAAAACCGACTCGCTGCTGCTACGGCTCAATCTGTGGAAAATAGCGGCGCGGCGTAATTTTTAAGGCGCAAAAAACACTGCTTTTGCGGCGGCAATGATGACAGCCGGAGCGTTTTTTTAGATTTTCAGCATGGTTGCGACTTTTCGCAGGCATAGGGGAAGATAAGAGGGAAAGAGGGGAGATCATTTTCCCTCTTTCCCGGAGAAACAAAGAAAGTCACCTGAGGACGCCCTGGGACAGGCTCAGGTCAAACAGCGCGTCGTCGATGGAAAGTTCAAAGTCCGCAAGGACGTTCATATAATTGATATAGGCGTCATAGGGCGTGCCGTAAGGATTGAAATACTTGTGCACGTCCCCGTCGGAAAACCATTTTGTGCACATGTAGTAGAAATGGTCCGAGGTCTGGAGCCTGCGCCATGTGCGCAGAAAATCCGGATTTCCAAGGGCGCGCACCTTGTCTTCCAGCCGGTATACGGATTCAATGGCGTCTTTTTGCATATCGTTGCCGAGCCAGGCTGTGAGGTCGCGTTCCACATCGGCCCAGGATACGAACTGCGGCACGTCGAGAGCGGCCATGGGCGAGCAGGAGCGCGCCGCTTCCGACGGGGTGCAGAAGGAGAAATCCGGATGTTCGAGCACGCAGCGCGGCAGGGCTTCCATGAACTGGAATATGCCGGTTTCTTCCCATTGATGTTCGCCGAAGGTTTCATAATCCATGAACAGATTGATGATCTCGCCGGCGGCGTTGGCCGCATGGGCCCAGGATGCGAATTTCTCCGCGGTAAGCGGGAATTCCGGCCATTCATGGTTGGAGAAGCGAAACGCGATATCGTCGGAGAGCCGGTAGTTTTTCAGAAGAAGCGTCAGCCTGGGGCATCCGGCGGGCTGGTAGGCGAAATTCGGACTGCGCCAGCCAAGCACCTGATCCGCGCCTTCAGCGAGCACGGCCTTATATCCAATGTTTTCCACGGCGCGCGCCAGCTCGTTGTTGT
>CALUUT010000081.1 GCA_944324045.1 uncultured Desulfovibrionaceae bacterium
ACGTCCCGTTGTAGCGAGACTGTTTACCTCATCCCGTTGCGTCGCAAGGGATAATGTTCCCAGCCTCCCTTTGCGGGGATATAAAGGGTTTGGGGGCAAGAGTGGAGCTCATCTCCCCTCTTTCCCCCAAAAAATCCCCAAAAAATAAAAAACACACTCCAAAAAAATAAAAAAACGATGCGCCGTGCCTGCAAAGCGCGGCGCATCGTTTTTTTTCACAGCTTTTTCACAGTCTGAAGACTGCGGCATGGTGCGAGAGGCGGGAGTTGAACCCGCACGGGATATAACCGCTGGATCCTAAGTCCAGTGCGTCTACCAATTCCGCCACTCTCGCATGGTCGCGGCCGCGGGATTTTTCCGTTGTCCGGCCTTTTGTCCGCATTGCCCGCATGTATGCGGCCGCTGCCTGTCAACCAGAACTACAATCAGAACTGCAACCAGAAACTACAACCAGGACATACGGTCAGGGCGCGCAACCAGAGCATTCCGTCAGAGTATGCCGCCGGGGTCATGCCGTCTGGCCGCTCAACCGGGTCTGCAGCCTGGGCAGGGGCCGAAAAAAGGCTTTCGGGCGTTGCAGAGGGGTTCTTTAGCATCTCGCGGCCGGGAGTTCAAGAAGGGATTTGCCCGGCGCGACGGCGTTGCGGCGAAAGAAAGCGGACGCCCCAAACCCGCCTGGAGGGGCGTCCGCCGCCTGTCGCGGCGCGAATGGCCGCGGGCGTTTGCCGAGGTTTTTTCAGGCGCATGACGCGCCCCCCTGACACGCCTCGACTCCTTATACTATAAGCGCAAAACGGAAAAAGTCATCCTGTTTCATGACGTCATTTCGCAGAAAAAACGCGCCGCCCGCAACCAGCGGGAAGAGTTTTTTTCAGCAAAAACGCCGTTTGGGCTATTTGTTCCCCAGCATGGGCGCATCTGTCCGGTAGCCGGTGATCTGGAACTGGGAAAGCAGCGTCCCGTGCGCGTCTTTTACGCTGACTTCATAGACCGCCATGCGCCGTCCGTTGCTGAGCGCTTTGGCTTCCGCCGTAAGCGGGCCGTCTTTTCCGGCCTTGATGTACGAGGCGGCCGTGGACACGTTAAGCATGGCATTGCCAAGGGCCGCATTGGCGGCCGCGGCAAAGGCGATATCGGCAAGCGCGAACATGGCCCCGCCGTGCGCAAGCCCGACCCCGTTTCTGTGCCGTTCGTCCAGCGGCATGGACGCTTTGGCGTAGCCTTCGCGCGCTTCCAGAATCGTGATGCCCAGGTGACGCCCGAAGGTGTCCCTGGTTTCAATATGGCTTTTTATATCCGTTTTTTGCGCCGCGGGCGCGGTTTCCTGTTCTGCAGCCATGTTCGTCTCCTTGATGGAAAATAAAGAATGCATAAAACGGCCCGGCGTTTTGCGCGCGGGCTTTTTTTTGAGGGTCTTTTGGAAAGGCGAAAAACGCCGGCGCTTAAGCGCACTATACGCGCAGGGCGTGCATTTTTCAATTTCCGCGCATCGCCAGGTTTGGGTGAAACGCGCAGCGGCGTATTTTTTATGCGCATCGCCAGGATTGAGCCTGAAAACAAGGTAATATATTACAAGTCATTTCATTGTGTTACATTTAAGTGCCACTTAATGAGAAAAGAATATCTTTTTGCGTGTTGGTCCTGTAGATGAAGTTTCAATACATAAAAATATTATAAAAATTTTTTAACAGTTTTTTTACTGTATATTTTTAATATTATGAAAAGATAAATAAGGTTTTTTCATAAAGTGTTCATTTTAAATATCCGTTTGAGTATGTCATGAGCTGCATTTTACAAATTCTCTATTTTTTTAATTATCAAGCAAAAAACTTTGTTGCGGCATGATTCGTGATTGCGGCCAATATTTCATTTGGTTGAGGTATGCTCTTCTCTTTAGAGGGAGCGTTGTGAAATGCTGTAACCGTTATCACATTGAAAATGTGAGGGTTGGATGTATGAAGGCAGTCATGGACGAGACATTGCTGGGCAGGCAATTGGCGCTGGAACAGGAAATGGTCGAGCGCGGCAGAAATCGCTATTATGCCCTGGTCGCCAGGAGCAGGGAACAGGGGCGGGAGGGCGACACAAGCTACGGCAAAGCGCTTATGCGCGACGGGCTTGAGCCTTTTGCCCGGGCCATAGCGGACTTTCTGGCGTCAAGCAGGAAAAACGGTCCGGGAAGACCGCATAAGGCGGCGAAGATGCTTCACGGCATGGAGCCCCATGTGGCGGCCTTCATCGCCATGCGGGCCATTATCGACACCCTGAACCGGCGCTCCATGCTCCAGAGCGTGGGTCTCAAGGTGGGCCGGGAAATCGAGCTTGAACAGAAACTGGGCGTCTTTGCGCGCAACGACTGCGAAGAATACCGCCGTATTGCGCGCATGACCGAAAACGCGCCGCGTTCCCTGCGCAAACGGATGCTGAGTCACGCCTTTGGCAAATCCGCGACCGTGTCGTTTAAACCTTGGCCGTCTTCCGACTGCCTGCATCTTGGGCAAAAGCTCATTGAGCTTTTCATCGCCGCCACAGGGCTTGTGCGCGTCGCGCGCATGGCATACAAGCGCGTTCGAAACAAAGAGAGCAGGGTCTATGTTCTTGAGCCTTCCGCTGAATGCGAGCAATGGCTTTGCGCGCATCAGGAACGCCGTTCTTTGCTGTACCCGGATTTTTCTGCCGACGCTGATGCCGCCGCGCCCGTGGGACGCCGCTGGCGGCGGCGGATATTACCATGAAGGATTGTGGAGTCTTTCTCTGGTGAAGACGCGGGACACGGCTTATCTTGAAGAGCTTGACCGGCGCATCCGGAGCGGACGGCTCGACACGGTGCTGACCGCGGTCAACGCTCTTCAGGATACGCCGTGGGCTGTGAACCAGGCGGTTTTTGAAACGGCGCGCGTTCTTTGGGAACGCGAAGGCGGCGGCATGGCCGGTCTGCCTTTGCGCGCCGACTGTCCCTTTCCGCCATGCCCGGTCTGCGGGGCCGACATGGGACCGGACGCCGCGGGACGCGGAAAGCACGAATGCCTTGCGCGGTTGCGCGAAACCGCGCCGGCGCGGTTCAATGCCTGGAAAGCCGCCGTGCGCGAAGCGCGCGAACGCAACGCCTCTTTGCGCGGGCAGCGCATCGGAGTGATCAAGATTCTTATGCTGGCTGAAAAGTTCAGCCGGGAAGAGCGGTTTTATTTTCCCTATCAGCTTGATTTTCGCGGCCGCATCTACGCGGTGCCGCCGTATTTCAACCCGCAGGGAACCGACCTTGCCAAGGGTCTTTTGCGCTTTGCGGACGCAAAGCCCATTGAAAACGCCGAAGCCGCGCGCTG
Source organism: uncultured Desulfovibrionaceae bacterium (assembly GCA_944324045.1). GTDB lineage: Bacteria > Desulfobacterota > Desulfovibrionia > Desulfovibrionales > Desulfovibrionaceae > CALUUT01. The sequence continues at coordinate 3,324 of CALUUT010000081.1, forward strand.
GCTCGCCATTCACGGCAGCAACACCTTTGGCAACGACAAGGTGTCGCTGGAAAGCCGCTACGCCTGGGTGCTTGCAAACCAGAGCCGCATTCTGGCCGTTGCCGGCAATCCCTATGAAAGCCGCTGGTGGATGCAGGCGGAAAGCCCGTTTTGCTTTTTGGCTTTTTGTTTTGAGTGGGCCGGGTATGTGCGGCATGGGCCGGGATTTGCGTCGCATATTCCCATAGCCATGGACGGAAGCTCTGCAACGGCTTGCAGATATTCAGCCTCATCCTGCGCGACAGCGTCGGCGGCCGGGCCGTGAACCTGGTGCCGTGCGAAACGCCGCAGGATATCTATCAAATCGTGGCCGACAAGGTCATAGACAAGCTTTCTCTTGACGCCGAAGCGCCGGAAGACGCTCCTGACGTGTACAGTGAAAAGGGCCTGTTTCTGTATAATAAAAAAATTTTATCCAGGGTGTTAATAAAAATGAACATAAACAGGAAGACCACAAAGCGGCAGGTCATGGTGCTGCCCTATGGCGGGACCAGGGAGTCCTGTCGGGAATACACGGGCGAGTGGCTCAAAGCGGAGGCGCAAAGCGGCCGTCTTGCGCTTCCTGCGCGGCATACCATTCTTGGCGCGTCGTGCTATCTGGCGGATGTGATATGGGAAGCCATAGGCGAAACCGTGGTCGCGGCCAGAAACGCCATGAGTTTTTTGCAGGATATGGCGTCTTTGGCCAGCCGGGCCGGAAAGGCCCTGTCCTGGACCGCGCCCACGGGATTTCCCGTGGTGCAGTGTTACCGGAACATGAAGATAAGCCGGATCAAGACGCGGCTTGGGGATAAGGTTTTAAGAATGTCTCTGGCGTCCGAGGGGCGCGGCATCGCGGCGGCAAAGCAGCGTTCGGCGGTCGCGCCGAATTACGTGCACAGTCTGGATGCCGCGGCGCTTATGTGCACGGTGGAAGAAAGCCGCAAGTCCGGGATATCCTGTTTTGCCATGATTCATGACTCGTATGGGACGCATGCCGCGGATTCGGGCGCGCTCGCCCGGATTTTGCGCGCCGTGTTCATACGCATGTTCGGCGAAAAGACGCAGTCCCCGTTGGAGCTGTGGATGCATGAAATTTTGGAAAGCATTCCGGAGCGGCACCGCAAGGATGCGCCGGAGCTGCCGGAAACAGGCGGGCTGAATGTGGCGGACGTTGCGCGTTCCGCCTTCTTTTTTGCCTGACGCTGAAAAAAGGGGCGTTGCGCAATGCGGCGCGCAAAGGAGGCATGCATGGACAAAGATACGGCTCAATCCGGCGGATTCAGCCGCCCTTCAAATTCCGCTCTGCGGGATCTG
>CALUUT010000082.1 GCA_944324045.1 uncultured Desulfovibrionaceae bacterium
TTAGCGTGGCGCCCTTGGAACCGGCCCGCGCGAAAAAGACCTCCTCTCCATAGAACACATGGTTATTGGCGAAAACAGCGTTATCCTCCGCTTTCGCGTACTGAAGAGGCGCGCAGCAGGCCAGAAAATTTCTGCCTGCGGAGTTGATGGCTCCCAAGTCTTCACGTTCCAGAAGCGTCTTCAAATCCTTTTCCATAAAGGCGCCGGAAATCTTTGCGTTCTTTCCATCCTCAATGCCCCACAGCGCGGGGCTGTCTCCGATTTCTCCCGCAAGCGCCCTGGAAATATCATCATTCCATACGCCGGCATTCTTTTTTCCCGCATGAAGCAGAATGCCGTCGTCCGAATGCTGAGCAAGCACCTTACTGGCGTTCAGATTGACGTTATTGTCCGGCGAATTGATGGAAATTCCGCCAAGGTCGCCGACGCTGGACAACCTTGTTCGCCCAATCAGCAAGACGATAAACGCCGTAAGCTCCGGCAGCAGATCCGTTACTGTGGAAATGCTCGCCTTACGGGCGGCAGCCTGTTTAGCGTATTCATAATAATTTTGGTTGGCTGACGCTGTATTGCAATAGCTGTTCCACTGGGCGTCCAGTTCTGCAGCATGCTTTTCCAGGGTTGCAATATCGCCTTTGGCCGCGGCGTAATCCGAATTAGCCTGGCGATAATGCGTCTTTTCCGTTTCATAATTGCTTTTTGCAGTGGCATAAGCGGGGTCATTGGGGGTGTTTTCAACGCTTTTCCACGCGTCTTCAGCCGCCTTGAGCTTCTGATAGGCTTCTTCCAGATCTTTTTCCGCGGCAGCCTTTTTTTGGGATATCAGCAAAGACATATCCAGGGATATCCCGGAATAATATGCGCAGGGCTGCTCCGTTACGCTGGAACGTATTGACGCATTCTCTCCATACTTGTCCTTGTAGGCGTCGTCCGCTGCAAGATCGTCCATACAGGCTGTAAGGCTTTTCTCGTAGCTGTCCTTGCTGTTCTCCGCCTCAGCCGCCTTGACGCCTTCATTCACCGTATTCACGGAAACCGACGCAATGCGCCCGATCAGCCATGGAAGAACAGACGCCACCAACTTGCCTGTTGAAGGCTTGACCTGCAGCAACGACTTGGACACGCCATCCATGGCGGCCAAGGTCACGCCGTAATGGCTGGCCGACACATCTGCGGCTAATCCAATATCGCCGATCATGGCAAGAATCGCCCCAAGCATCTTGGCCGACTCGGCTCCCCATTTAAGCCCGCTTGCGTCTTCCGCTTTGCCGGCCTTTTCTGAAAGGCTATTCAGGGTGCTCGCCGCCGCGCCGCTGAAGAGCTGACCGATTATAGACGTAACGCCATACCAGCACTCGTCCGTCATGGCCGCGCTGGAGACTTTGTATCCCGTGGCGATGCTTTTGCATGTGCTTGCAAAATCCGACGAAAATACGCCTGTCGCCGAAAGGCCCACGTCTGTGGACGAAGTAGTGCAGTCCATCGAGCCCGCGGTCATGGTCAGGCCGTGCCCGGAAGCCGACAGCAGGGAAATTCCCTGCTGCGTATCAGTGTCGTTGATGGTGATCTGATTGCCGCCGGCAGTGCGGATTCCGGAAAAATTGCTGTTGCCCGACCCGGTAATGGCGCCGGTTTCGCCGTTGGGAAGCGCGCCGGTGATGACCGGACGATCCGGATTGCCGCCGATGAAGCTTACGATTACTTCCGTGCCCGGCAGAAGCGGCAGACTTAAACCGGAATCCTTGCCAACCTGCGGCTGCGCCATGCGAATCCAGCAAGAGGCGTTGCCGCCTTTTCTGCCTGAGATATCAAACGGGAACACCAGTTTGTACCGGCCGTACTCGTCCATTTCCGCACGCGCGCCGCTGCCCGCGCCGTCCACAAAAGCGCGAATCACGCCGGACACCTTCGAACGGGGCGCCTTGCGCGCCGGACGGTACGGAACCTCCGACTCGATGCAGGAAAATGTATTGCGGTAAAACAGATGATCCTTGGCTTCGTGCATGGGAATGCCCAGTCCGAGACTGAGAAAGGCTTCTTGTCCGCCTTCGTGGGTGATTTCAGTAACAAGATAGTCGCGGTTAAAAGCCGGGTTGTAATGCCTGTCCAGCGTAAAAACGACGCCGGGCCGAAGAATCGGCACAGAACCCATTCCCGTAAAGACGCGGCTGCGGCAAACCAGCTCCTCCGAACGAATCGCAGCCAGCCGGCTCGCATCCGCCTCGCTCTCCACATTTTCATTGGCGAGATAGACATCCCCGATGCCTGTGGCCGATACCGTCGCTGTGCCGACAATGACCCTGTTGGGCGCTTTCCAATCGTAGCTTCGCACCACCACCTGATGCGGCAGCGGCGTCTGCGAAAGAGAAAACGCCGATACCACCTCCTCGCGCCGCTCGCCTTCAAGCCCTGTAGTCGGAGAATAGAAAACAGTGGCCACGGTCTCGTCATGCGACTGGGGGGTATCTGCGAAAATAACCTTGTCTCCGTCAGGCGCGAAGTAAAAATATGCCCCCTGTTCCTCCATTCGCCACAAAATGTAATCATAAACGCTTTCTTCATACTGCATGGCGAATTCAGGAGAAGGGTAATCCCGCATCAACCGGAATTCATAGGGAATGCTGAAAAATGTCTGCGCCGAAAGAAGACTTCCCGCCGCAGCCTGCACATTCTGGTTCAGAAAAATGGCGCTTTGCATCACCTGCGTCAATTTCCAGAAGGCCGGACGCAGTTCCACCGTATAATACGTATAGCCATTGAAATGGCCGCCCTGCTCCACCCGTGTCGGATACCCGGAAAAAACAGCGTCCGGCGCGCCGTCGCGCAGGATGGCGAACATCGCTGGAGCGTTCAAAACCGCCGCCATATCCATGGCGGCGTCGGCGCTGACCAGCTCTATGGTGAAGTTAAACAGCGTATTAAGCCCTTCCGTGCCTCTGAAACGGACAACGTGAAAAGCGTCGCCCGGCACCCCCTGCGACACGAAACGGAACCATTCGGTATAACGGCGCTCCTGCATGATCATCCCCTATTACATGCTGCATGATGAAATTCGCTCCAGAATATGGTCACGGGCGGACATGCTTCAGGCGTTCCAAGATAGAAGCCCATATCCGCATTCACGCCGAGCGCGCGGCGCGGCGCGGGTTCAGGAGCCGGATGCAGCACAAGCTCGTATTCCAGCGGCGTGTCAAGATAGCGGCGAAGGTGTTCTGTCAGCGCGACATATCCGGGCCTCCCCGGAAGAAAGCGTTGCATGTCGGCGGCAGCGACCGAACGCAGATGCAACCGGAATGTGCCGATGCTGTCCCGGACCCGACAGCCAAGCATCGCATCCTCGCCAAGAACGGCGTTGGCGCTTCCCAAACGGCACAATTGCTCCTTGGGGATGGCGATATGGCACTCCACGCACTGCTCCACTTCCACATCCCTGCGTCCGAGCACATGGGAAAGATAGCTTTCCAGCCGCACCGCCGACCGGGAACGGCTCGCCAGCAGCTCCATCAACACCGCCCGCGGAAGCCCCGGCTCGCGAAGCGACGGCGCGGCCTGCCCCATCAGACAAAACTGGATATGAGCCGGGCTTTGCCTGCGGCTTTCCACTGTAAGGCGTTCCAGCCTGTTGTGGTGCTCGGCGGCATAAAGCAGGTGATACAGGTGATTGTTGATGATATCGAGAAAGTCGCGGGATACGCTTTCGTCCCGCCGCGCTTCCTCAAGCAGTTCCTCGGTATAAAAGGTGGGCAGCGGCCCCATTGTGCTGTACAGCCCAAACCCTGTGGCCGTAAGGGCAAACCGTGGAATGCCCTCCCGCTCTTCAAACTGCAGGATTTCACTGGTGGGAAAGGCCAGGGAGAGCCAAGGCCGAATATACACATTTTCATGAATGAACGCGCCCCATTCGACGACATTCCCGGCATACGCAAAGCCGATAAGCCGCAAAGCCTGACCAAGTGCAAAACGTTGCGGCTCCGTCCTCAACAGTTCAATCAAATCAACTGTTTTTCGCCCAGTCTCGGAGGCCATTCTTTGATTATCCCTGTCCCGGCTATGCTGAGAATCAGCCGGGAATAATTGTTGATGCCTGTAAATTCCGTGAAAAAACGGTCCAGTGCATTGGCGAAAAGATACATGTCGCCATCCGCGATGAACCCGGAAGGCTCCAGCTCAAGATGCAGTCTCCGTCCGCGCAGGAGTCTTCCCCGAAACAATCTTTCCTCGCTGCGGGAGGAAAAATTCCTAATCGACAGACAACGGCGTCTGTTGGCGGCAGCCAGTTCCGGCGCCGCCGCAGTTTCGGGCAAGTACAGCTCCAAAAGCGAACGCAACGCTTCCGCACTGGCCAATGAAAGCAGATTCACATTCAGATGCGACAGAAAACACCATTGCAGGCCCTCATCATGGGGACGGGGCAGCATGGGGGCAGGCGCGATGATATTGACAAAAGAAGCCTGCGACGGCGAAGAATCCGTGGGACGACAGATATCGCCGGCCCGCAGGCTGCCCGGCAAAGTATGGTTGCAGCACAGCAGTTCCATCGACAGCGTATAACGCTCCAGACAGTCTCCGCCGAAACGGTAAAGCGGCGTAAGCAGATGCTCGGTCAGCCCCTGTTTTTCCGAAGACCGAAAACGTACACTGTACAGCAATCCCTTTGTTTGCGTATCATAGGCTTCATACGGCAGACAGGGAATCAGCCGCCCGCCGGACATCATGGCCGACACGTTGCCCACGCTGCATATTTCCAAAAAACGGCGCTCTCCATCCTGAGGATGGATAAGATACTCCTCTTGCGTATGGTCAATCACCAGAGGGTTGGCCGGCACCCGGAATACGTTTATGGCCGGAACAACATTAAGCTCAAAGCTTCCTTCCGGAAATTCCGGCAAACCGGAAGAGCCCTCCCGAAAGCAGAACGTCAAACGCAGTTCGTTTGCCGATTCCGAAAAAGAAAGCCGCTCTAACCCCGAAATCTGTACGAACAGCAACTGCTCGGGAAAATGGAAATACCGGATTAACTCCATGTAGGCGCGATTCGTCCGCCTGTCGGAAGGCAGCCGCAAATCGTCAAGCGGCAACGGATAATGCCTGACGCAGGATGAAGGCAAAATATGGACTTGCGAACCGACGGCGGCCTCCACATGATCAAGCTGGGTGAGCAGCGCCAGCAAACGCTGGGCTGCGGCGGCATATCCGCCGGGAAGATGCAGGATGAGCCCGCCGCGCAAAAACGTCCGCAGGGGCGCGCGGCTTTTGAAGCTCAGCTCGACGCGGCCTGACGATCTGTTTTGAATGTCATGGCGCGTGGATGTTATGGCAAGTGGAAGGATGCGCAGGTCATGCGTTGTGCTGTAGATGCAGGAAACGCCATCCACAGGATTGGACGCGATCTGAGTCCACTGTCTTACGTCAAGCGGCTCGCTGAAGCCGGGCTGGAGCGTGAAACGGACAAGCGTTGTCGAAGGCACGGGAAGTATGGCCTGAGGGAACACAAGCCATAAAAGCGATTGAATAAAATCCGGCGCGGTCTGATCAAGACGCTCATGAATCTTGCCGCATAGATAGGCTGTACCTTCCAGAATGCGTTCCACATCAGGATCGCCGCCCTGCGTCAACAACATGGGCGCTATGGCGGGATACTGTTTGGCGAAAGCGTTCGCCCCTTCCCGCAGCATTCTGAGCTGTTCCTTATAATATTTATCCACGGGCTATCCTTTTCCGGCTCCAGCGGGCAGGCCCATTTATCCATCCTTCTCGACAAACTTTTTTCCGCGCCGGAACATGTCTGAAATACGCCTTTCCGTATCCTGCCCGCAACAAACGTCCACTGGACCCGGCGCGCACGCCTTTTCCATTCTCAAGCCGTGCGCGGACGCAATGGCATATCCAGCGACGCCGGGCAGCCTCAACGCTCCCCATCTTCGGACATTGACGGCCGGCTGTTCTCTACTTCAGCGCCGCGCATACACCTCCGGTGAAATTATAATTTACACGCCTCTAAAACAAACCGCAATATATTTTCCTTCGCACCCTGAGATAGCGCATTCTCACCGCGCCGCGCCCAATAGCGCTTATCCCCACATACGCACAGAACGCTAAAAACACGCGCTTCGCTTCTTCGCGGCGTTCTCTGGCTCCATTGGCATCCGGGGTGTATTACCGTATTGTCAACCACAAGGTACGGCCATGAGGAAAATCTATTACATTAACTTCAAGCAAGATAATAATTCAATACAACGCGATAAAACGTTGACCGCAGCTGCAACTTCAGAATTACTTCTTGCACCTCCATCAAATCACATACACCCCCCTCTCCAAATATGATGAAACTTACACAGATAACGTTACATCCCTACAAATAAACCAGCCTATGCTTTTCCCATCATCTCAATGCGCAGCAACGCGATATTAAAGACTGACGGGACAATTTTTCTGTATGCGGGGCCGCTGATGTCCTTGATGAGCCAAGCCGTCATGATTACGTTTAAAAACGGCACAGCCATCGCCACAAAACGCGCTGCCGTGAGTGCCGCTTGCCGTCCCGCAAATATCGCCATGACGCGAATGATCACCTGTCGAACAACAGTAGCACCCACTGTCCCCGCCACCCCCAAGAAGGCTGTCGCACTGCCTTTCAACAGTATGTTAATAAATTCCGTGTTATCCCCAAATTCCTTAACCACATCTTTCAATTTTTCTTCAACCTCTGGGTGTTTTTTCACATAGTCCTGAATGGCTTTTTGAATAATCAGCAGTTCATTTTCGGTTTCATCGTCCGTCAAATCCTTGGCGTCAACTCCAACTTGTTTCGCCACACGTTTTACCGCTTCATCATAGTCAACAGCGCCGGTTAGCCATCTTCCTATTGTATTTGAAGCATCTTCACGCAATTCCTGAACAAGCGACTCCGGAGTATATTTATCGTGTGTTTCATATATCTTAAGCAGGATAGGATTTTCAGGATCCTCTTTGCTGACGGCTGTTAAAAGGTTTACGAGGCGCAAATTGGATATGGAGGACATAACAACCCTCCTTTACAGTAAAAGTTCTTGTGATTTGTTCAAAATCATTCGGTATTCAGAATCAGGATACGCATCAATTTCATCATGATTCAGCTTCCCGGAACAATACACCCGTTTCAGTTCATTCCACGCAAGCCTGGAAAAGCGGACCCAGGCGATGATGCTGCCGTTCAGAAGAAATGCGATAATCTGTCCGCCGGAGCTTCAATTCACATCAACTTGCGATATATTCACTTCACCCATCAAAAAAATAATTGCTGGCAACCTCAATAATTAAAGGCAAAATGCTTCATCGCTTATCATCATTGCATCAAACTCATCTTGCGTTTTCCAACCGAGACTTTTTCCAAACAATTGATTCAGATTTTCCAGCGATGCAAAAAGTTTAACATTATCTTGCATAACCTTACAGTTTTTTACAACCATAAAGGATTCGTTCATAACCTTTTGGCGTTCAGCATAGTATGAATCCACTATGGATTTAAACCTTTCCCTCTCTTCCATGAGTCGGGGCAGCATTTCCTCGCAATACT
>CALUUT010000083.1 GCA_944324045.1 uncultured Desulfovibrionaceae bacterium
AAAAACTGTTTTTCATGGTTCAACAGGGTGACTGTAAGAATCTCTCCATCGTTCAGCACGGAATGAGCGCATGCGGCCAGGGTGACGAGCCCGCCGTCTTTAAATTGAATGACAAGCGTAAACGGCTGCCGCACGACATGTTTTTCCGCTTCAATCTGTTGCGTAACCGTGACCGAATTTTTCCATCGGCGATCCCATTCCGCTTGGGCAAGCGCACGATTTTCAGGGGTATCATGCTGTGCGCATAGCCCTGTTTTCTGACTGTCCGGCGCAGGGGGAAATCCTGTCCACCATCCTCCCTCAATATCTTTTCCGCAAATAAAGCATGGAATCATAGTCAGATATTCTGTTTTAAATACGTGATTGCATTTTCAAACAGGACTATGCCCAGCGCGGCATTTTCGCCATGGGTCCATCTTGGATGATTTGTCGGATGGTTATACGCTTCCGGATGGGGCATAAGCCCCAATATGCGGCCGGACGGATCGCACAGACCGGCTATTCCCAATGGGGAACCGTTTGGATTATAGGGATATTCCATGGTGACTTCGCCTGTTTCAGGATGCGCGTATTGCAGGGGAATGAGCTGTTTTTCTGTCAGCGCCTGCAATACGCCGGCGTTTTTGGGAATGAGTTTTCCTTCGCCATGCCTGACAGGGATATATAATTCGGTTATGCCTTTGGTAAAGATGCAAGGACTTTTTGTATTGACCGCGAGGTGGCACCAACGATCTTCATACCTTGCGGAATCATTGTGGCCAAGAGATACCTGGCGTTCAAAATACGCATCGTTTAAAGCAGGCAGGAGCCCCAATTTGACCAAAAGTTGAAAGCCGTTGCAGATGCCTAAAATCAAACCGCCGGAATCCAGAAACGTTTTAAGCTGCGTAAGCAGGGGAATTCCTGCGGCATCAGAGCTGTGCCGCCAGCGCATACTCGCGGCCTGTGCCGCGCCAAGATCATCGCCGTCAAGAAAACCGCCCGGAAAAATGAGAAAATTGTATTCGGACAGTCGGTTGCGTCCCGCAATAATATCTGCGAAGTGCGCTATATCCGTTGTGTCCGCGCCGCATTTGCGCGCGGCGAAAGCGCATTCTTCTTCACAATTCGTTCCATGTCCCGTAATCACGAGAGTATTGACGGCGCTGCCCATCAAAGGCTCCTTTAAAGGGTTATATGCTTGAAAAAAAGTATGTTTCCTTTCAGTCGGCATGATGCCGGCACGGGGCATCCTGCATTGCCGCATTTTTGCGAGAAAGGGAAGCTACCATACTTGTTTAAACCCGCTTTCGTCAACGACTGCCAGCGGACAAAAAAAAATGGTATAGGCTGCGGATTCATTCCACTGGGAACTTCCTACGTTGCATTGACAGCGTTTATGGTTGGCGGATATGACCGTTGGCCCTAAAAACAGCGATAGGCGCGCGAGGCGATAAGGCAGCCTGGCGATGGAATTGGGGATTGGCTCTTTATTGACATACATTCATTCATCCAGGCAGGCTTTTATGAAGACCAAGTTTATTTTTATTACCGGCGGAGTTCTTTCATCTCTGGGCAAGGGGTTGGCGGCTGCTTCAATCGGCGCGTTGCTCAAGGCGCGCGGGCTCAAGGTCACCATCCAAAAACTTGATCCATATATCAATGTCGATCCGGGGACCATGAACCCCTTGCAGCACGGCGAAGTCTACGTAACGGACGACGGGGCGGAAACAGATATGGACCTTGGGCATTATGAACGTTTTCTTGGCGTGCCCATGTACCAGAAAAACAGCTATACGTCCGGCAGTATTTATTACAGCGTAATTACGAAAGAACGCCGTGGAGATTATCTTGGCGGCACCGTCCAGGTCATTCCGCATATCACGGATGAAATAAAACGCTGCATCCTGAGTTTGGGCGAAGGCTCGGAGGAGCAGGTTCCGGATGTCGCTCTTATTGAAATAGGCGGCACGGTCGGCGATATTGAAGGGTTGCCGTTTCTTGAAGCCATTCGCCAAATGCGCGGGGAGCTTGGGCGGGATAATTGCCTTTATATCCATCTGACTCTTGTCCCTTATATCCGCGCAGCCGGCGAGCATAAAACGAAACCGACGCAGCACAGCGTAAAGGAACTGCGTTCCATAGGCATACAGCCGGATATTATCCTCTGCCGATGTGAAACACCTATCACTTTGGATTTGAAGCGCAAAATAGCTCTATTCTGCAGTGTTGATCAGGATGCCGTGTTTTCGGCGGTCGATGTCAAAAATATTTATGAAGTGCCCCTGGCTTTTTATGCTGAGGGCATAGATCAGAAGATTGCGATTCTCCTGCGGCTTCCGGCCAAGAATGCGGAACTTTCCCATTGGGAAGAACTTATTGAGCGGTTTGAGAATCCGAAAGGTGCGGTTACTATAGGAATAGTCGGCAAATATGTCGAGTTGAGAGAAGCGTATAAAAGTCTGCATGAAGCGCTGGTTCACGGCGGCGTGGCAAACAGAGTCGTCGTTAATTTGAAATATGTCAATTCCGAAGAAATTGTTCCGGAAAACGCCGCAAAAATACTTGAAAAACTTGACGCTATTCTCGTCCCCGGCGGCTTTGGGCATCGTGGCGTGGAAGGAAAGATTGAGGCGATTCGCTATGCCCGCGAGCATAGGGTGCCGTTTTTCGGGATATGTCTGGGAATGCAATGCGCTGTGATTGAGTATGCGCGAAATGTCGTCGGCATTGAACAGGCCAATTCAGAAGAATTTGATCCTTTTGCGAAAAACAAGGTCATATATCATATGACGGAATGGTTCGATTTTCGGCGCAATGCCGTGGAACGAAGGGAGAATGACAGCAATAAGGGCGGGACGATGCGCCTTGGCGCATACCCTTGCGCGCTGGAATCCGGATCCAGGGCGCATCATGCATATGGAAAGTCTGAAGTCCATGAGCGGCATCGCCACAGATTTGAATTCAATAAGGCGTATATGGAAAAAATGAAGGAAGCCGGCATGAGATTCAGCGGAATGTCTCCTGACGGCGAGCTTGTGGAAATTATCGAACTTGACGACCATCCATGGTTTCTTGGCTGCCAGTTCCATCCGGAATTTAAATCAAGCCCCATGAATCCGCATCCTTTATTCAGAGAGTTTATTAAAGCGGCAAAAAATTATGCCAAAACTCCTTCCTGAGCCGGAAAGCTTTTGCTTACCGGCATGCGCCGGACGGGCCGCTGAAGAGATGGTGTTCGCCATGTTCGACTCCAGGCGGCTCTTTCGCTGTTGCGGCAAATGTGGTATGCTGCGCGTCCTGTCGGAAAAGACAAAGCGACGACCGAACATATCATAAACACCGCCTGGAGGTTTGCGTGTATTCCAATGCATTATATGCCCGGCTCTTATCCGGCCATTTCGTTATTGCCGGCCCCTGCGTGCTGGAAAGTCTTGAGCTTGCGCGAAGGGTTGCGCATGAACTTGCCGAATGCGCGGCAAAGCATGGTTTGCCTGCGGTATTCAAAAGTTCATATGATAAGGCCAACAGGACCTCGCTTTCCGGGTTTCGCGGGCCAGGCATGAAAGAAGGATTGGAATGGCTCAGTCAGATCAGAGAGGAAACCGGTCTGCCGGTCATCACCGACATTCATGCGGCGGAAGAAGCGGATATTGCAGCCGCCTATGTGGACATTCTCCAGATTCCGGCTTTTTTATGCAGACAGACGTCTTTGCTGCTCGCCGCCGGAAAGACAGGCAAAATCATCAATATAAAAAAGGGGCAATTTCTGGCTCCATGGGATATGCGGGCCGTTGCGGAAAAGGTGGCTTCGACGGGCAATTCGCATATTCTTTTGACGGAACGCGGCACAACCTTTGGATATAACAATTTGGTTGTGGACATGCGGGCGTTGCCCATTATGGCTGAAATCGGATATCCCGTTGTTTTTGACGCCACTCATTCCGTACAGGTTCCGGGGGGGAAGGGGAACTGTTCTGGAGGAGAACGGCAATATGTGCCCACGCTTGCGCGCGCCGCCGTTGCCGCAGGCGCGAGCGGCATTTTTCTGGAATGCCATCCCAATCCGGACAAGGCGCTTTGCGACGGTCCGAACAGTTGGCCGCTTCACCGGCTGTCCGCATTACTAAAAGAGCTTTCTCTGCTTTGGAGCATACCTAATGAAGCATGATTCCATTGATCCCGCACAAAATATAAAGCTGGTGGTGCTTGATCTGGACGGCGTTCTCACGGACGGCGGTCTTTATATCGACAATGACGGCCATGTGAGCAAACGGTTTAATGCTCAAGATGGATTGGGTATTAAAATTCTCCAAAAAGCGGGCATTCCGGTGGCCATTGTTACGGGACTTGCGTCAAAAGCGGCGAGGGTTCGTGCGGAGCAATTGGGCATAATCGATTATTCTGAAGGCAAACATAAAAAAAACTTGGTTGTTGATGCGTTTCGCCGCAAGTACGGCCTTGCCTGGAACGAGGTCGCATACGTCGGGGACGATTGGATAGACCTTGGTCCTATGAGTCTGGTGGGATTTCCAATCGCCGTGGCCAATGCTCAACCGGAAGTCAAGGCGGCGGCCGCCTGGGTGACGCAGACGCCGGGAGGCGCGGGCGCTGTGCGTGAAGTCGCCCGCCGCATACTGGCCGCGCAAAATTTGACGAAAAAAGCATTGGCATATTGGGTGGATGCGAGCAAACCAGAGCCAGATGCGGAAAACGCAGAGGGCGTTCAATGAAAAAAAGGCGCATTCTTCTGATTATTCTTGGGGTTCTGATACTTGCAGGGGGGATTATATGGTTTTATACCCCCTTGGGCCGTATGGTGAGCCTTGCCACAAACGCCGCCTTAAATCCAAATAATACGCTTGAGGGAGAAGACGCCAACGAAGCCGTGACCATCGCCATGAAGACGCTTTCTCTTTCGCAAGGCGAACGCGGATTCGAGTCATGGCGGCTTAAAGCTAAGGTGGCGTCCTTGAAACAGGAGTCAGGAGTCATCACCGCTGAATTTCCTGATATCATCTATTTTCGGAGAGAAAACGGGAAACCTGTATATGTGACGGCGCATTATGGAGAAATTGATCAGGAAAAGCATCTTATGACGCTTTGGGAGAATGTTCACATTACGACAGATGGAAAGACGTTGCTTTCTTCCCGTATGCAGTATGATGACGTTAAAAGACTTTTAACGATGCCGAATCCGATCACCATTACGGCGGAAAACCTTGTTGGAACAGCGAATACAGCCACGATGGACCTTGCTTCCAATATTATCGAAGCGCGAGGCGACGTTGTCGTCAAATTTGGAGCGTCTGAAACGACTTCAGCAGAGAAAGCCGAGACCGCATCTGAATCCGTAAAGAAACCTTCCTGATATTTCGCTCGCATAACCCCTATACGACGAGGATATACTATGACTATGCGCTTTTTGCTTTATGCCGCAACGTTGATTTGCATAGGCTGCATGAGCGTCTCCACCGCCTTGGGCGCGCCGCAGTCGGAAGACGATATCATGGGCGCAGGCGGCATCCGCAAGGATGTCCCTACAACCATCCGTTCAAACAACATGCGTTATGACGCAAACAAACTGCAGATTGTTTTTGACGGAAAAGTCCAGGTTCGGCGGCCTGATTTTGATCTTGATGCAAAACGATTGACTGTGTATTTAAAACCCGCTCCAGAAAAGCCCAAAAGCGCGAATGAAAATTCGCACGATATTGGAAGCGGAATGAACGCGGGCGATATTGACCGCATGGTCGCCACAGGAAGCGTTCATATCGTCAAGGAAGGACGAACAGGCGATGCGGAAAAAGTGACGTTTTTCATGGATGATGGACTGCTCGTCATGGAAGGCAACCCCATTTTGCGTGAAAATAAAAATACGATCAGAGGCACTGTCGTCAAATTTTATACAAAAGAAAATCGCAGTGAAGTCATAGGAAGCAACAATACTCCGGTAGAAGTTTTATTTTCCGTGCCGCCGGGCCGCAATAAATAAAAAGGGAACAGTATGTCTTCAATTCTTGAGGCGGAAGGTCTGAAAAAAAAATACGGCGAACGCGAGGTTGTGCGTGGCATCTCTTTGAAGATGCATCAAGGGGAAATTGTTGGGCTTTTGGGACCAAACGGAGCCGGTAAGACGACAACGTTTTATATGGTTATCGGGATTATTCGTCCTTCTGCGGGAAATGTGTTCCTTGATGGGAAAAATATTGTGGACTGGCCGCTTTATGAACGCGCAACTGTTGGTTTGTCTTATTTGCCGCAAGAAAGTTCTGTTTTCCGCAAGTTGACGGTATATGAAAACTTGCAGTTAATCCTGCAATACACAAACTTGAGTCCTAAAGAGGAAAAAGCGCGAGCGGAATCATTAATGGAGGAATTCGGCATAACGCATCTTGCCAAAACACGCGCCATGCATCTGTCGGGCGGAGAACGCCGGCGGCTTGAAATAGCGCGTTCGCTTATCCGCGAGCCAAAGTTTCTGCTCCTTGATGAACCTTTTGCTGGCATAGACCCTTTGGCGGTTGATGATATCCAGTGTTTGATCAAGGGATTGTGCGCCAAAGGCATCGGCATCCTCATTTCAGACCATAACGTCCGCGAGACCCTTAACATATGCGACCGCGCCTATCTTGTGTATGAAGGACAGATAATTTTGAACGGCACGCCGCAAGAAATCGTCAATGACCCCAAGGCACGCCGCGTATATCTGGGGCAGGATTTCTCTTTGTAGGTTTTGCTGCAAGAATGCAGCAGGCATTTAATTTTCTCAAAGGCAGGAAAACTGAAAGAATGATAGGGCATGCATATGTGCGCATCAATGTCTACTTTCCCGGATTCCATGGCGTATTCCCTTCATAATATGGTCTGCGGCGGGCGCTTTTCTGTGCCGCATATATTGCGTCCTTTTTAAGCATGCGGCGTTGAAGGACAAAATCGTCTCGAAATCAGTCGTACTATCCGACTCTGCTTTTCAGGCTCTATGCCGGATTCCTCTTCTCTTGGGGATACATTTTCAATTTCTCCAGTATCTTTCTTAAAATTTTAATTGCGATATGTCATTGTCTAAAAGAGACTTTTGCTGTCTTTTTGACCCTGTCGATTTTTGGATAAACCTTTGCTTGCAAAAATCATGGCAAGTGTGGCATAATTCAAAGGAACAAGGTGTATACCGTCATAGTGAAGTATGCATAGAAAATATTTTGTTTTTATAATTAGAAACAGTATGTCGCTATAGCAACTGAATATAGGCATCATTTTTTTGCAGTAAGAAGTCCTTGTAATGGCAGTGTATGCATTTCCGGTCAATGTATCAAAAAACTTCCTGAAAAATGAGCAACCATGGGCCTTGAACTCAGACAGCAACTGAAACTTGCGCAACAGCTTGTTATGACGCCGCAATTGCAGCAAGCCATAAAACTGCTGCAATTATCCCGTATTGAACTCATTGAAAATATCAACCAGGAGCTTTTGGAAAATCCTTTTCTCGATGATGTCGCGGACGAGGGAGATTCCCACCAGGATACCCAGCCATCCGAAAAACGTTCCGATGCCGATGATCAGGATACCATCTACGGCAAGGAAATCAGCGATAATGCGGATTGGGAGGACTATCTGGGCGATTTTTCGAGTACGTCTCGCCAATCGACCCTTCGCGAGGCCGAATTGCCGGAAGAGGGGAGCTCTTTTGAGACCTATTATGCGGCCAGAACGACATTGGAAGGGCATCTGGAATGGCAGCTTAGACTTTCTTCGCTAACGGAACGCCAAAAAGAGATTGGCGAATTGATCATAGGAAACCTGGATGCGGCTGGTTATTTGCAGGCTACAGTCGAAGAAATAGCCGGCATGGCCAAGGCTGAAGTCAAAGAAGTGGAAGCCGTCCTCGCCGCGGTTCAGCGTTTTGATCCGGTTGGCGTTGCGGCAAGAACCCCGCAGGAATGCCTGTTGACCCAGATTGATGTACTGGGATATACGCGCGATCCGATTCTTGTGGGCATTGTGCGCGATCATCTGGAGGATTTGGAAGAAAGGCGATATAAACCGCTTTTAAAAAAATTCAAGCTCACCCTGGATGACCTTAAGGATTATCTGAATATCATTCAGTCGCTTGATCCCATGCCTGGCCGGAATTACGGCGGAGACGAGCCTCTTTTTGTAAGTCCGGACGTCTATGTCTATAAAGCGGATGGCGAGTATATCATTATCCTCAATGACGAAGGGCTTCCCCATTTGTCTTTGAACGCCATGTACGAAGCCAGCATCGGCACTGCCAAAGACAAGGAAAGGGAATATCTTCAAGAAAAGCTTAAGGCCGCGTCATGGCTGATAAAAAGCCTGCACCAGCGGCAACGTACCCTTTACAAGGTCACTGAAAGCATAGTCAAACATCAAAAAGAATTTTTTGATGAGGGCGTTTCAAAACTGAAGCCCCTTATTTTGAAAGATATTGCGGAAGATATAGAAATGCATGAATCTACGGTAAGCAGAATTACCGCAAACAAATTCATTGCGACTCCGCATGGGACTTTTGAATTGAAATTTTTCTTTAACAGCGCTCTTGAGCTGGACGACGGCTCGCATGTAGGTTCCGAGAGCGTTCGCTTGCTGATAAAAAAACTTATTGCCGAGGAAGATCCCAAAGAACCTCTCAGCGATGAAAAACTGGGAGAGATTCTCAAAGAAAAACTGAAAGTGAATATTGCGCGGAGAACTGTTGCAAAATATCGAACAGCGATGGGCATTGAATCTTCGTCGAAACGGAAACAACTTTTTTGAAGCATTGCCAGCACCTGATATCTATGGTAGCAGATATTTACTACCATGCTTTTTTGTATTGTACCGGCAGAGGCTTTTGAAAACATTTCGGGAAATTCAAGGAGGAGCGCATGAACATTGTCTTCACGTTCAAAAATTTTGAGCCGTCAGATCATTTGAAGCAATATGCGCGCAAGAGACTGGAAAAACTTGGTCGGTTTATATCGAATCCTGACAGTGTGGAAATCGCTGTACTCCTGACTGTAGACAAATTTCGCCAAAGAGCCGAAGTTCGCATGACCGGCGATTATCTGGATATCTCCGCAATGGAGCAATCCGAAGATATGTATGCAACCATGGATATGGTTCTTGATAAGCTTTCTTCACAATTAAAGCGACAACAGGAAAAACAGAAAGATCACAGACGTCAGGCCGGGGCCGCCCGCATGGTGCAGATGGACGTGTTTCAGCTTGACGAGGGAGAAGGGCGCGAACGTAAAATTGTAACCTCCAATAAATTTGCGCCTAAGCCCATGACTGTTGAAGAAGCTGCGCATCAGCTTGAAACGGGCGGCCAAAAGCAGACATTCATTGTATTTTTGAATGCCGTGACGGACAGAATTAATGTGCTGCACAAGATGCCTAATGGTGATTTTGGTTTGATTGACCCGGAAGCGTAAATCGTATGTCAAGCCCGGCGGAATGCTCCGCCGGGCTTTTCCTTTCATTTTCCACGACGCTGTGATGAGTTGAAGCGCTACGTGTTCCTTTGTCTTTTTATATGCTTTCCTGTGCCGTAATTTCACTGAACAAAATTCATAGAGTCCTTATAAGTATTCAGATATGAAAGAAAATAATTATTTGGATTTAATGGTTTTTCTAAATATAATAATATTGTAATATTGTAATATTACAAGTTGCTTTTTTTCTTTTGGAGTGACATAGGAAGCATACCAAGATGAGCATATGCTACGCGTAAGTGTAAATTTTAATTGCAATACGCACATCAATCGTCAAGCAGCTCTAACGATTTTTATGGACGCGCCCTGAAAGGAGGACGTCATGACGAAGGTAACGAAATCCAAAAGCCAGGATGATGCGATAAAAAACGATGAACTGACTGAAACGGCTGAACCCCAGACTGGAGAAAAAACGTTGAGCGACCCCGAAAAGGATCAGGTTAAGCCTTCTGTGGCGGCACTTCGCAAAAAAATGGTGCTTACCGGCTCTGACATTGTGACTATCGGCCAAGAAGCCGAGCTTCTGGTTGGCGGCAAAAACTACAATACCGCCATTATCAGTGAAATAGAGGGAATTCAGGCGCCCCAGTTCAGGGCGATATCCTCCATTGCGTTCCATAAAGTGCTTGATGAAACCAAAGTGAACGCAACCATGATTCGAACTATTGTCGATCGGGAATATTCCCGCATCGACTGGAATGATCCGGAAATCAACAAGGATCCGGAATTCTTGCAGAAATTTGTCCGCAATCTTGGTCGGGATGTGCGCAGGGAAGTGGAAAACTCCAGAATTGCCCCTCAGACGAAGCTGCGCACCTTTATAAATAATGTTGTGGAAGGTTTTGCGACCTCTCCTGAAGGAATAGACCAACTGCGCAAGCGTTCCGTTCTGGTCCAGGTCGGGATTTTGTCTGTGCTGCTTCCCGACAGCGTGCGCACAGCGGTTTGCGGCGCGTATAAAGATATCTGCGCTGAAGCCGGAGAAGAACGGGTTCCGGTAGCCGTGCGTTCGTCCGCAGCCGGCGAAGATTCAAGAAAGAAAGCCTTTGCCGGACTTCAGGATACATACCTTAATATTTACGGCGAAAATCAGGTGGTTGAAGCATACCACTGGGACTGTGCATCAGCGTATAATCTTCGCAGCATGACGTACCGTCGCGAAGCCGTTCTTGACGCCATGAAACGCGCTGAGGAAACGGGCAACGACGAATTGGCCGTATCGGCCAAACAGGAGTGGGCTATTGAAAATACGTCGCTCTCCGTGTGCGTCATGCGGATGATCAATCCCGTTATTTCCGGTACGGCGTTTTCCGCGGACACGGCGACCGGATGCAGAGGCGGCGGACAAAAAGACCTCGTGTCGATAGATGTCAGTTATGGGCTTGGCGAAGCTGTCGTCGGCGGCATGGTGACGCCGGATAAATATTATGTGTTTACCCGCGATGACGGCGAAAACGTTGTTATTCGGTATCTTGGCGCAAAAGATAAAAAAATTGTGTATGATGAAAAAGGCGGTACCAAAAAAATTCCCGTGCCCGATATGGAAGCATATCGCTGGTCGCTCTCCCTTGTTCAGGCGGAACGAGTCGCTAAGGGTGTGCGTGCGATAAGCAAGGCCTATGGCGGCATCATCATGGACTCTGAATTCTGTATTGATGCGCAAGGGGAGCTGTGGTTTGTTCAGGCGCGGCCTGAAACCCGCTGGAACGAAGAAGTTGAAAAACATCCGCACACCATATTCATGCGTCGCAAGGAAGTGGACCCCAGCGCCCTTGCGGGAGCGGACTGCATTCTTGAGGGGAATGGAGCTTCCAGAGGCGCCGGACAAGGCAAAGTGCGATTCCTGCGTTCAGCGTTGGAACTCAATAAAATCAAAAAAGGCGACATTCTTGCGGCAGAACGCACGGATCCGGACATGGTTCCGGGAATGCGCGTGGCTTCCGCCATTCTTGCGGATGTCGGCGGGGACACCAGCCATGCCGCAATCACATCGCGCGAGCTGGGGATTCCGGCTGTTATCGGCATACAGCGCCTTCCTATTTTGCAGACCCTGGATGGTCAGGACGTTACAGTTGACGGAACCAATGGATGCGTCTATCGCGGTCTTTTGCCCTTGAATGAGGTCGGCTGTGAAATGGACCTGTCCAAGTTGCCTCCCACGAAGGCCAATGTTGGCCTGATTCTGGCGGACGTGAATCAGGCGTTGTTCCTTTCGCGACTGCGCAGCTCCGAAGACTTTGAAGTCGGTCTCATCCGTGCGGAATTCATGCTCGGCAATGTGGCGGTGCACCCCGAAGCTTTGGAAGCGTATGACGCCGGAAACCTGGACGATATCATCAAGACCAAAGTGCGCGACCTGGAAATGGAGCTTTCAAAGGCCCTTCGCGAGCAGCTGAACGCCGGATTAATCGGCATAGACATGAAGTTGCGCGAATATGTAGGCGCCGTCACAGGCTTGTCGCAGGAAATAGAAGCCCTCACCGCAAAAGAAAATCTGCGCGGCACAGACGAGGTCTTGGCTTTGCACCGTGAATTGCGCGACTTGGAGCATCGTCTTGACGTTTATGTCGAAAATGCCACTCAGCGTATTGAAGTGCTCAAGACTTCGGTGGATTTGCACGAACATGTCGTTGCCATTTTCGGAGTGGAAGATGAGCTGAACCGTCTGCATGGGAATGATCCTGATACAGTAAAACTTCGGACGGAAATAGAAGAGCAGGTGCGTGAGACAATGGAGTACGCCGCCAGGCTGCCCATCGTCCAGGATGCCTTGAACAAGGTTGCCGCTTTGCGTGAAGAGGTTGCTGTCCGTACGGGAATCGCCAAACAAATCAAAGATATTCAAAGCATTCCCGATAAAATTAAAGAAATCCTCAAGCTTCGCGGATATCGCAGCGGCAAAGAGCATTATGTTCAGACTCTTGCTCAAGGACTGGCCCTTTTTGCAATGGCGTTTCATGGCCGCGATATCATTTATCGGACCACGGACTACAAGACCAATGAATATCGCAATTTGCTTGGGGGACTGCTGTTTGAAGGCGAAGAAGACAACCCCATGCTTGGATACCGTGGGGTTGCCCGCAATGTGCATGACTGGGAACTTGAAGCCTTCAAGCTTGCCCGCAATGTCTATGGCGGCAGCAATCTCCAGATCATGCTGCCGTTTGTACGCACCCTTGAGCAGGCGCGCAGCATGCGCGATTATCTTGATCGTGTTCATAAGCTCAGAAGCGGTGTGGACGGTCTTAAAATCATTCTCATGTCGGAAATTCCAAGCAATGCCATACTGGCTCGTGAATTCATCAAGGAATTTGACGGATTTTCCATAGGCTCCAACGATATGACCCAGTTGGTTCTGGGAACGGACCGGGATAACGCGAGCCTCAAACATATTTACGATGAAACCGATCCTGCGGTCATATGGGCGATTCTCGTATCCATTTTTGCAGGCCAAAAGTATGGCAAAAAGGTCGGTTTCTGTGGACAGGGCGTAAGTAATAACGTTATCCTGCGCGGCGTCGTCGCGATTGCGGGAATTTCTTCCGCTTCTGTGACGCCTGATACCTATTACCAGACCAAACTCGACATAGCTGCGGTAGAGCAGTTGAACATTCCCACGTCTCAGCTTGGCATCTGGATTAAAAAAGCATTCCTTGAGCGTTTGAAGGAGCTTCTCGAATCCAAGGGATATGGTCATATTCTCAAGAAGTATGAAACGGCTGATGATGTGACTGAATGGTATCAAGGGGAAATGGACAGGCTTCATGAGCACTTGCGTGAGAGCCTGGGAACGGAAAAAGAACGTTTTTATCGGCAAGAACTGGAAAGTTTCCGGGGCATCTTCCATAAACCAGTTATTTACGCGGCATGGAACTGGGAGCAGACTGTTCTTGATGCACTGCACCAGGCTGGTTTCGCCAATTTTGAAGAACAGGCGCAAGCTCTTGCAAAGCAACGCATGAAAAAAAGACATTGACGGATTCGGCGCGCGTGAGCGCTCCATTCAGGCATGGCAAGATGCGTGCGGCAGGCAAAAGAGCATGATATTGCTTTAAACAGTGTGGAATCCCGTGCGCAAGGTTATGATGTAACCGTTTTTAAAATAAGGGACAGTGCTTTTTCATAAGATGCATGGAAAAGTCACTGTCCTTTTCTTTATTAGGCTAAATATGGCATGAAGAAGGTATGCCATGACTATTTGATGAAGATATTTTGTTTGACATGTATCTTATTGACTTTTTTCATCAGACTAATATATTTAAAATATAGAGAGGATACTGTACATGGTTTGACTGTCCATAGAAAAAAATATTTCCGACTGTCCATAGAAAAAAATATTTCCGAATGAGGCATTTTATTTTATATACTACTGATCATTTGAAATACGATTTATATGGGAAAGACGATGAAAGAAATCTGGAATGCTGCAAGAGAAAGATTGAAGGGGTTTTGCAGAGTATGTTCTGTATGCGATGGGCGGGCATGCGCCGGCGAAGTCCCTGGAATGGGCGGCCTGGGAAGCGGCGCATCCTTTAAAAACAACCTTGCTGCTCTTGCTTCATTTCGGCTGCGCATGAGGGTGATTCATGAAATAACCGAGCCGGATATCTCGACTGATGTGCTGGGGCTCAAGCTTTCCATGCCGGTCATGGCCGCGCCGATTGGCGGAACCTCATACAATATGGGTGAAAACAGCATATCGGAAAGGCGCTATATAGCATCTGTCATTCAAGGGTGTCTGGCGGCCGGAACACGGGCGTGCACAGGCGACGGGCCTTTGGACGAGATATTCACCGAGGCGCTTTTTGCCATAAAAGAGGCTTCAGGGGCAGCCATTCCGTTTATCAAACCATGGGAAGGACGTGAAGCTTTTGATAAAATCCAGGCAGCGCTTGACGCAGGCTGTACAATCATTGGAATGGATATTGACGCCATTGGTCTGGTGACATTGAGAAAAATGGGGCGGCCTGTTTCTCCCAAGAACATCGAGCAATTGGCGGCGATTGCTGAGTATGTTCATTCGCATCACGCTCGACTGATAGCAAAAGGAATCATGACCAGAGAAGATGCCGCGCTGGCTTGTGATGCGGGCGTTGACGGCATTGTTGTTTCCAATCATGGCGGCCGCGTTCTTGATCATACGCCGGGAACCGCTGAAGTGCTTTCAGAAATCGCTGAAGCGGTAAAGGGAAAAGTGGCGGTACTTGTGGATGGCGGCGTACGTTCAGGGGTTGATGTGCTTAAGATGAGGGCCTTGGGTGCTGATGCCGTGCTTATTGGACGCCCCTGTTCTCTTGCTGTCGTGGGAGATCCGGAAAATGGCCTTGAAAAATATCTTAATGCGATACGGCAGCAGCTTATGGCGGCCATGATATTAACCGGCATGCCGGATTTGCAAAGCGTAGGAAAGCATATTTTGCAGCCTTGATGGTAATATTGGTTTTAGCATGATATGACAGGATAGACCTTTGTCTTTATATATCAGACAGATATTCTCCCATGAGCATAAAGAAGCGTTGCAATCCTGCGGAATAACGCTTCTTGCTGAACAGGCGGTATGGAATATCCATCGTATCTGCGCATGGTTGTGTCTGATTATTTTCACTGTATGCACGTTTCCCGCGCATGCGGCCCCAAATGATGCAGTTAAAAGCAATTCTCCAAAAATAAAATTGTTTGGAACTGTGGAATTTCGTGGGCCGCTAAAAACTCTTCCTGCATGGCTGAGCGTTCTGGAACGCAACAGCAAAAATTCTATTTTCATTCCCGGCAGTAGATTGAATTCAAAAATGACGTGGGATGAATTCAAGGCAAAAGCGGAAAAATTATCTCCCCTGGATCAACTTAAGATGGTCAACTCATTTTGGAACCAGTGGCCATATCGCGAAGACAGGGATGTTTACGGAAAATCTGACTATTGGGCCATTCCAGCTCAATTTCGAAAAAATTCAGGCGACTGTGAAGACTATAGCATTGTAAAATATTTCACTCTACGGGCTTTAGGTTTTACACCGGAACAAATGCGCATTGTCGTCCTTATGGAAACCATTCGTAACATGGCTCATGCCGTTTTAGTCGTGTACCTTGATGGCGATGCGTACGTTCTTGACAATTTAAGCAAAAATGTGCTCTCTCATACGAGATATAAAAACTATCTTCCCCAGTTTTCAGTTAATGAGAAAAATAGATGGGTTCATGTGAAACCAAAATAATAGCTATTTTATATTATTGAATACAACACACATCCTTTGAATTTTTCTGATACTGTATTTGGAGATGCAATATGGATATCTCTTCCAAAGAATCGTGGTATACTGCAATTCATAAAAAATATATAGTAATTATATCAATATGCATTATACTCTGCATTTTAGCTGTTGCATATGTCATATGCAAACAGAAATACGAAATAGAAAAAAAGGACATTCTGACGCAGCAAAAAGAAGCGCTCGAATTGTGGACAGTTGGAACGGTAAAAGCCATTTCTTTATGGACCGACGAACTTGACGCCTTGGCAAAGCGCGTAAGCACATCTGAACTATTTCGAATTTTTGCCACGGACGCTTACAATCTGGATGAGAAAAATAAAGCCATAGTCAATGATCCTGACGTTGCAGCCTTGTCTCCATCCGAAGATGCTTCGATGCTGGCGGAGCAGGTTCCTCTCATGCGCAATATTTTGCTGGATTTCATGAATTATAATGGCATGCTTGATGCCCGTATAGTCAACGCGCATGGACAGACGCTTCTCTCTTCGCTTTCACGCCCAACCCCTGTCACAAAAGAACAGCGTGCGGCCATTGCCGCGGCCTTATCCTCAAACTCCATTGCGTTTACGCCTGTAAGAGAATCTCCGGCCGGCCTGGTTCTTGATTTTGTGCAGCCTTTGCGGCCCGTGTTGTCCCACAGCGAGGAAAGCAGACCCGTTGCAGCCATCCTGCTGACCACGCCTGTCACCGGGCAGATCGCCCAGTTTCTTGCTCGCGATATGCGACAAATCGGTTCAGCCAAAGCCCGGTTGTTGCAAAAGCATGACGCAGACTGGGAGGAAATTCAGGTACAGTCAGCAAGTCCTATACTGTTAAGCAAAGAAATGGCCCTTCCCGTGATGCATGGGGCCATGCCTTTTGCTCTCCGGCCGGCTCTGCAAAATGAATCGAAAGTGTATTCTCTTGGCACGCCGGTTCCCGGTCTGGAGTGGCTGCTTGTGATTGAGGTTCCAGCCCAGCATATCAATGCCCGTCTTGATTCAGAAGCGCGAATGATTTTCGGCATAGGCGCTCTGGTCAGCATAGGTTTTATACTCCTATTGGCTCTTTTGTGGTGGGTCGGCATAGGACGGCAACAACGAAACATAGCTCAGCGTTTCAAAAATTTATATCAGGTCATCAATAATCAAAAGCGATTGCTTGACGGCATCAATGTTTCGTTGGAAGTCGGTTTGATTATGGCTGATGAAAAAGGAGAAATTCAGGTCAGCAATAGATTTTTCGCACAAATGGTCCACCAAGAAAACGCCGATCTCAAGGGAGCCACTTTTGCTTCCCTGTTTGATGGCCGCGTCTCCGGCATTCTTCTTGATGGAATCCGAAAAGTCGTCGGCTCGGGCGAAACGACATCATTTGAAATAGAAATACAGGACACGCTGTTTCGCGTCACGTTATTTCCTTTTATTGATACAGACGAAGCGGAGAATACAAAGGGAGCGGTCGCCATTTTTCAGGATATAACAGAATTTCGTCGAAACAGCGAAAGGCGTCGCAGGCAGCAGATCAATACAATAGCCGCCCTGGTTCGCGCCATTGAAGGCGTTGATCCATATCTTGCCGGTCATTCCCATATGATGGAGACGTTGTCAGGTCTTGTTGCGCGTCAACTGCAGCTTGACGAACATGATAAAAATACTTTGAAAATAGCGGCGAGCCTTTCCCAGATAGGAAAAATATTTGTGCCGCGTGAATTGTTGGCGAAAACAGGCGAGTTGTCGCAGGAAGAACAGCAGGAGCTTATGCGCGTGCCGGAATATGCATATACTATTCTGCGTGATATTGATTTTGATCTTCCTGTTCCTCAGGCTGTCTATGAAATGTATGAGCGAATGGACGGAACAGGATATCCGCAACGCCTGAAAGGAAAAGATATCAGTCTTCCTGCCAGAATTTTAGCTGTCGTTAATGCATTTTGCGCCATGGTAAGCCCGCGGTCCTATAGAAACAGCATGCCTGTTGACAAGGCGATTAGGGCGTTGCATTCCAATCCAGGCAGTTTTGACCCCGAAATCGTACAGAGCCTTGAAGCTGTTTTGCGCACGCCGGAAGGGGCTCAGGCTGTCGTGCGCAATCCCTTGGACACAGTATAGTCAAAATGGTTTGAGCGCTGATTGTGTATATGACCTATGCAGGGTGAAAGAACAGGTCGGTTAAAGCCTGCCTGGCGCGTCGGTGCAAGAGTTGGCAAAATAGTGCGCCATAAAAAAGCCCAGAAAAATTCTGGGCTTTAAATATGGTAGCGAGGGAGGGAATTGAACCCCCGACACTGCGGATATGAGCCGCATGCTCTAACCGTCTGAGCTACCTCGCCATAGAAAGATTCATACCGCGTGGGTGTGGTTAATAACCAAGTTGAGGGAGCTTGGCAAGTCTTTTTTTCATGAAAGAAGAAAATAAACGACCGGCGCGAGAAGTATGCGGTAAATGGCAAAGGGGGTAAAGTTTATCTTACTGATAAGATTGACAAAAATTTTTATAGCTAAAGAGGCGGCCAAGAAAGAAACAATAAAGCCAACCAGAAAAACAGGGATATTCTTTGCTGTAATAAAGGCCATATTTTTAAGCAGATCAAATCCCGTTGCCGCAAACATAATCGGCACAGCCGCAATAAAAGAATATTCAGCCGCCAGAGGCCTCTTTGCCCCGGAAAGCAGACCGCCCATAATCGTGGAAGCTGAACGGGAAAAACCGGGCCACAGCGAGAAACATTGAGCAAGTCCCACGCAGAGAGCAAAGCCTGGCGTGATATCGTTGATGCTTTTAACCTTATGTCGAACGGGCAACCGTTCAACAACAATCATGGCTACGCCGCCCACAATCAACGCCAGCGCCACTGTTTTGGGGCTGAAGAGATACGTTTTTATGTAGGAATGAACAAAAAGTCCGAGAATACCCGCAGGCAAGGATGTCAGCACAAGCAGGCGAAGGCCCTTTAATCCCGAAAAGCCTGTGCGTGTTTTGGGAAAAAACAGCTCTAAAAAGCGAAGTCGGTAAAGCCAGATGACTGCAAAAATGGAACCAAGCTGGATAAAAACCTCAAAAGTCTTTGTCGTATTATCCGTAAGCCCCAATAGATGGCTCACTATAATGAGGTGCCCGGAAGAGGATATCGGCAAAAACTCCGTTAGTCCCTGAACGATTCCAAGGATAGCGGCAGAAAAATAATCAAGCATGACAACCTCCTTATCATGTAGGAGAACTTCAGATATGCTATCCTACTTAATACCGCAAGGAAAGAAGTTGCAATTGCAAGTGCCGGATAGTTAAGGTAAAGAACAACCGATTCGGAGGAAACAGGTATGACTGGCATTCTGTCGGATAGCGAAAAATTCAAAAAAGCTTTGGAAGCTGTTTTTGAAAACTCGCGATTGCTTACGGAGCGTGGACCGGAATTTGATGCATTTCTTGACGATGTTTTTATGAAATTTGATCTTTCTCCCAAAGAATCGGAGAAAATTCTGCATATCCTGGAAACTGTGAGAACCAAAGGCTCTGTACAGGATATATTGAGCTAACCTGTTTCAGCATTATGGGGGCAACTCTGCCAAAGCTTCTTCGCATCACGTTACTGCAGCGGTATCTGTTCAAAGAACTTATTTCCGTTTTTGCGTTATCCTTGGTCGCTTTGCTGTTTTTAGTGCTTATGGGCCGGGGTCTGCAACTGCGTGAATTATTTGTGGGCCTTGACCTCGGCATTGGTGAAATGCTGTATCTTTTTGGCTGTCTTACGCCTTTTTTCCTTATGCTCGTCTTGCCCATCGCTTGTCTGCTTTCAGTGTTTCTCACGTTTTTGCGCATGAATACCGACAGGGAGCTTGTCGCTTTGAAAACAGGCGGCATTGGCATTAATAAGATGCTGAGCGCGCCGATAATCTTTTGCCTAATCTGCTTTGCGCTGACCCTCCTTATTTCATTGCATGGCATCAACTTTGGAATGTCCCGTTTTCGCGAGACAATCATGACGATTGCAAATACCCGAGCCCGTCTTGTCATTCAACCGGGAGTGTTTAATCAGGATATTCCCGGACTGACCATTTTTGCCAAAAATGTCGACCTGGTCAGCGGCAAATTGTCGCAGGTTGTTGTGGATGACCGCACACACGACAACATCAGCATGAGCATTGTCGCGCCGACCGGTTATATCATGACGGACCAGCAGCGCGGAGAGCTGATTTTTGAACTGGAGAATGGTCAGCTGTATCGCGTTTCCGGAAACCAGGTCAACACGGCAGGGTTTAATGAATACCTTGTTCGGATAAGTCTTAATGAGATTTTTAAAGGCGTCGATCTGGGAGAAGTTCGACCGCGAGAAATGTCGTGGACGCAACTTCTACGCAATATGAGAAACTTTGCCCAAAAAGACGCTACGCCTGAAAACATCCTCGAATATAACAGATTTGTAGTGGAAATGCATAAGCGTTGGGTGTTTCCCGCAGCCTGCATTGTGTTGGGCTTTCTTGCCATCCCCATGGCCTGTTCCATTGAGGGATTGCATAGACAGTTTGCCGCTGCCTTTGCTCTTATCTTGTTTTTCATTTATTACAGCATGCAATCTATGGCCATGAGCATCGGAGAAAGCGATGTCCTGCCGCCCGCCATCATCATGTGGCTTCCAAATGCAATTTTTATGGCCCTTGCTTTGTGGGGATACCGTCTCGCATCGCGTGAACGTTTCCACTTTGTTTCAAGAGCGCCACGTTGGTGGACTCGATTGCGGAGGCGCCAAAAATAATGCTTCGTGTAACCAAATTGACCGGATATTTGACGCAGCAAAACCTGTATCTGCTTGGCGTTATTCTTATTATGGGCTTGGGGGTCTACCTTCTTACTGACCTTTTTGAGCGGTTGGATAATTTTTTGGAGTCGGAGGCCTCTTTAAAAATAATTCTTTTATATTTTGTAGTTAAAATTCCCTTAATTATTTCTCAAATATTGCCCGCGACATTTTTATTGTCCACCCTGGTCCAATTGTGTTTTATGGCCAGAAGCCGTGAGCTTATAGCATTACAGACCGGCGGAATATCTCTACTGAAGATTCTGAAGTTTTTATTGATTTATGGAATAATATGGGCGGGGGCGCAATTGTTTTTCTCGCAATGGTTGGGCGTATGGGGCGAACAATATGCCAATGAAATCTGGCGCAGAGATATTTCAGGAAAAAGCGCTTCAAAGCATATGCTTTCAAATGTCTGGTTTCTTGATGAAAACTGGGTTGTACATTTGGAAAGCGTCTCCACTGAATCCGGCGAAGGGCAAAATTTCACGGGGTATAAGCTTTCTGAGGATGGTTTGGAAATTGATCAGGTGGTTCGAGCGTCATCATTCCATGCCCGTTCCCAGGTATGGCGTCTCAATGATGTTATGATATCCGTGCCGAACGATTTTTCACAAATGCGGCAGGAGACTCTTGTTTTGCCTTTGTCGCAATCGCCCAAAAATTTTCAGGTGTTTACCAGCAGCAACGCTCCATCCAAGCTTTCGCTTTGGCAATTGGGAGAAACAATAGAGCAACTTGAGGCTTCCGGTTCCAATGTTGAAGGGTTGAGAACGGCCTGGCATTCAAAAGTCGCCTATGCCGCGTCCATCATTATTATGGGAGTCGTGGCCCTGGCTATTGTGACTTGGAAGGATACGCTCTATATCAGCGTCGGCGCCGGACTGGTTTTTGTTTTTTTATTCTATGTGCTTTTCACATTGGGGGGCACATTGGGAGAAAAAGGGGTTTTCTCTCCTGCCGTCGCTGTATGGATTTTTCCGGCCAGTATTTTTTGTCTGGCTTTAATTCGAATATTCTGGGTATTGCGGCCCCGTTTTTTTCATTAACTATTTAATCTGATGAAACAGGCTCAGGAACTATTTGTTCACGCGCAAAAATCACGGTTTAACGCTTCACGGAGTTCCTTAATCCCCAATCCGCTCTTTGCGGATACTATCAGCGGCATATGCCCGCCCACAATACTGCGCCACTCCTGAGTACGCTTTGCCAGTTCCTGCTGTTTGCATTTATCGGCTTTGGTCAACACCGGCAAAAGCGGCATCCTGTTTTTATGCGCAAAGGCAATCAGCTCCAGATCAAGCTTTTGGGGAGGGAGCCGCCCATCAAGCAGGGCAATGAAGCAGCGAACATTGGATGCGCGCGTAATGTAGGCGTGAATGAGTTTAGACCACTTCTCGCGTTCTGTTTTGCTGCATTGCGCATAGCCATATCCGGGAAGATCAATAAGGTAAAAGTTTCCTGGCATTACAGCATACATATTGAGACTGCGGGTTTTTCCAGGAGTCGCGCTGACCTTTGCCAGATTTTTCCGCGAGCCCAGTGCGTTGATCAACGATGATTTGCCCACATTGGAGCGCCCGGCAAAGACGACATGCGGCAATGAAACATCAAGAGAACGGAGTTGTTCCAGGGTATAAATTGTGTCTTTGAGGGTCAGGTTCATATCCATAAAAAATCCTTATGAGGGGGCTCGTTGGCAACTGACGGTCAAAAGCATGATCAGGACTTGACAATCTGTCGCGAACCATTGAAAAGGTTGTGGCCGTAATTTTATTCAGTACAGGAGCAACGGATGCCTTTTTCTTTTCTTGTCGTCAATGGCCCCAACTTAGGATGCCTCGGTAAAAGGCAGCCTGAAATATACGGGACCAAAAGTCTTCAGGACATACCGGCATTGCTTGATAAATTTTTCGGGCCAAATGTACAAGACATGATTCGCCTGGAGTTTTATCAATCAAATCACGAAGGCGCAATTATTGACAGAATTGAGCAAGCGCGAGAGGAAGGGGTAGATGGACTTATTATCAATGCCGGGGCTTTGACTCATACCAGTTTGGCCTTGGCCGACTGTCTTGCCTGGGTGCAGATTCCCTTTATCGAAGTTCATATCAGCAATGTCATGGCTCGTGAGGAGCAAATACGGCATACAACCCTCCTGGGAAGATATGCGCGGGGAATTATTGCCGGTTTTGGAATCTTGGGATATGCTTTGGCAATAAAAGGACTGTATGAATATTTGAACGATAGCAAAAATCCGCTTCATGCCTGAATACTTAAATGCCGTGTAAACGCTACATGGAGCTGGTGATCTATTTCAGAAAAAAATGCCTTTTAAAGAAAAACTCCTGGTTTCAGTCAATATATTACAGTGGTGCGGCCTTGCGTCTGCATAAAACTATTTGCGTCTTTATTGGGAGGACAAATGTATTCGACCACAGATTTTCGGAAGGGCCTTAAGATTGAACTTGATGGCACCCCTTATGAAATTGTTGACTTTCAGCATTTCAAGCCAGGCAAAGGCGGCGCAATGGTACGGACAAAATTGCGCAATATTTTGACGGGACGTCTTCAAGACAATACTTTCCGTTCGGGAGAAAAGGTTGAGCGTCCGGATCTTGAAGTGCGCGAGATGCAGTTTCTTTACCATGACGGCGAAGCCCTTGCTTTTATGGATTTGACTTCATATGAACAAATTGCCATGGATGAATCCGTCACGGGCGGAAAGTCAAACTTTCTTAAAGATGGACAAACCGTACAGGTTCTTTTGTACAAAGGGCAACCTTTGGATGTGGAATTGCCGCTTTCTCTTGTGCTTAAAGTCGTAGAAACCGAGCCCGGCGCCAAGGGCGATACGGTAAGCAATGTCACCAAACCCGCCAAACTTGAAACAGGGGCCGTTGTTCAGGTTCCTATTTTCATCAATGAAGGCGACATGATTAAAGTCGATACACGCAGCAGTGAATACCTGGGACGCGAGTAGTCATTTTGCGTTTCGTACGCGGCCTGGAGTTTCTCCTGTCCTCCCGCGTCGCTTTCGGAAAGTGTTTCACCCGACGGCATGATTGCGGCACATCATCTGTTTTGTCGGAAGCATGAATTCGTGGGGCGGGAAAGTTTTCCAGCGATTACGGTTTGTTGTGTGATATAAGTGGCCACAAAGAGGATATGGACATATTGGACATATCCTCTTATTCTATTTTTCAGAATAAAGGAGCACATATTACGGAAGGCAATAAAATTGCCCGCGATTTGCTGGGGTTTCTTTATATTTTTTTGGGGGTCATTTTGTTGCTCAGTTTGGCGACATTTGACGCTGCTGACCCTCATATCAATCACACGTTCTCCCCTCCTGTTGAAATAAAAAACGGAGCAGGGGTCTTTGGCGCATATGCCTCTGGATTTATTGTCGATTTTTTTGGCATTGCATCCTACATGATTGCTGTCGCGGTTCTTATCGCCGGCTTGCGCCGCATCATGGTCCGCTTGATTTTTCCTTGGTGGCGGACCTCAGGGATAATTCTGCTTGGCCTTTGCATCTCTACAGCAGCCTCAGGGGGCGGAATAAGCCTTGGCGATATTTACGGCGGCGGCTTGATCGGGGATATTTTATATGCGTTTTTCCGGCGTTTTCTTGGCGTCCGCGGCGCCGCCATTTTCTGGCTTTTTCTTTTCATGGTTGCTGTGCAGCTGTTTCTTGGCATTTCCTGGGTTTCCACATGCCATCTTGCATGGGAAAAATTTACAAAAACGGCTCGCATGCTTTTGCTCAAAATCCGCGATAAAATCCATACCGTAAAATTGGGTATGCCTGTTAAGACATTATCCGCAGTAAAGCACGGCCCAGAAAATGAACAATCAGGTTCATATGATGCGGATGATTCACCAGTGAAAGATTTAATCCGCTTTCCCGGTGTATTCTCTTCAGATCACGCGGAAGCGAATACGTCGAACGCATCGCTTGAAGCTGGCGGAAAAAATAATGTATCCAAACAGTTAAAGAATAACTTTAATTTTTTATCAGAAATGGAATTCTGTCCGGAGGAAAGTTCGCCTCAAGCTGATCAGCCCGCACAGGATATCGCCATTCAGTCCACGCCAAATGACTCCCAAATGCTTGACGGCGCTATAGCTGTCGAGCCTGTAATGGAGCCTGGGCAGCAAGCGACGCAACCCATTGCGCGAAAGCGGAATATTGTTTTGCCGCCCATTTCAATTCTGTCCACTCCAAAACCGGATGAAAACAGGATATCGCACGAAGTACTTGCGGCAAATGGTAAAAATCTTGTGAATAGTCTGGCTGATTTTGGAGTGCAGGCAGATCTTGTGGGAATTATTCCCGGACCGGTGGTCACCATGTATGAGCTGCGTCCGGCGCCGGGCATCAAAGTCAGCCGTATCGCGGGGTTAAGCGATGATCTCGCGCTGTCTTTGAAAGCTGTGGCCGTCCGCATCCAGGCGCCCATTCCCGGGACCGACACGGTCGGAGTCGAAGTGCCCAATGAGCATCGGGAAACTGTGTCCTTTAAAGATTTGCTGGCCTCGGATGCTTTCATGTCCTCGCCGTCATTATTGAGTATGGCTCTTGGCAAGGATATTTCAGGCGCTCCCAGCATCGCAGATCTTGCCCGCATGCCGCATCTTCTCGTGGCCGGCGCGACAGGCGCCGGAAAAAGCGTTTGCATCAACGCCATTCTTCTTTCTTTGCTTTTCAAAGCCAAGCCCAGTGAACTCCAGCTTCTGCTTGTTGACCCTAAACGCATCGAGCTTGCCGTATATGCGGATCTGCCGCATCTTGTGCATCCGGTTGTGACGGAAATGTCCATGGCCAAAAATGCGTTGGAATGGGCCGTGCAGGAAATGGATCGCCGGTATATGGCCATAGCGCAGGTCGGAGTCCGCAATATTTCGGGATATAATGAGAAACTGGCAAATCTCAAAAAAGAAAATCCGGAATCCGTACAAGACCTTGAGCCCATGCCATATCTTGTCATCATTATTGATGAACTTGCGGACCTTATGATGACCGCCGGCAAGGATATTGAAACAAGCATTGTGCGCCTTGCCCAGCTTGCCCGCGCCGCTGGCATTCATCTGATTCTTGCGACCCAGCGCCCAAGCGTTAATATTGTGACCGGGTTGATCAAGGCCAATTTTCCCTGCCGCATCTCGTTTCAGGTTACGTCTTCCCACGACTCGCGAACCATTCTTGATGCAGTCGGGGCGGAGCATCTGCTCGGCAAAGGTGATATGCTGTTTAAGCCTGGCGGAGGAAAATTGCAGCGTTTGCATGGAGCGTTCGTCAGTGACGATGATGTCGCCGCTGTGGTTGGCTTCTGGAAAAAACAGCTTCCGCCTTCATATAAAGTTGATTTTGCATCCTGGAACAACAACGATCAGGCCGGGTCAGAACAGGGAGGCGGCGGAGACGATTTGGGAAACGATCCGATGTATTCGGAAGCTGTGGCATTCGTCATGCAACAGGGTAAAGCTTCCATATCGCTTATTCAGCGTCGCTTCCGCATCGGCTTTAACAGAGCGGCTCGATTTGTCGAACAGATGGAAAAAGACGGGGTCATCGGTCCGCAGGATGGAAGCAAACCACGAATCGTCATTCGCGGCCGGGATGCTCAGAATTTCTAGCATAAGCAGTTATTGCGTTTTTTCACAGCAACGATATCTGCGATATGCATGTTTGCTAACATAAAAAGTTCTCGCTTGGATGGAGACCATAACATGTTTCGGTGTATTTGCTTGACTCTCGTATTGGTTTTCAGTGCTGTTTCATGTTGGGCGGATGTTTTGGCCAACTTCGATATTGCGGCAAAAATGCAGGAAAAATATGCATCTGTCACGTCATTTTCCGCTGAAATTACACAAATTTTGACGCATGCCGAAAGTCAGACCACGGAACGCCGGACAGGAAAACTCGCTTTCAAAAAGCCCGGTTTCATCAATATTGAAACATCCATACACGATAATTCGAAAGAGTTCGACGTTTCACGAATCATCGTAACCGATGATCTGGTATGGATGTATGCGCCTGAGGAAAAAACAGCCTATAAATATTCACGGGACATGCTTCAGGATGTATCACCGGGCCTTCTTGTTTTGACGGGACAGGCGAACCTTCTGAAAAGTTTTGCAATTGACGGTCAGGCGGAGGAGGGCGCCTTAACAAGATTGACGCTGTATCCTAATGAGCCGACGACGCAAATGGTCAAGGTGGTCATCTGGCTTGAAACGCAAACAGGGGTTTTGCAGCGGGTTCAAATTACAGATTTCTACGAGAATATGAATGATATAACATTGACTAAGCTCCAGTTCGATGGGCGAATTGATGATTCGCTTTTTCACTTTGTTCCGCCCAGGGGAGTCCTTGTCGAAGATCACACAAAAAACTAGAAGAGTGCGCCGGATGTTTGATTTTTATTCAAAAAACTGAACAGAGAGTCAACTCTGTTGTTTTTTAAGCAATGAGGCAGCAAAACGTTTCAGGGCTTGCGCTTGGGAGGGGCGCGCATCCCCTCCCGAACTTTCCGTCCATCTGATACCCCACACAAAAGGCTCGGGGTGGGGCTAGGCCTTCCGGCCGGGTCTTAAACCACAAAGATAGATGAATATGGGGGCGGGAAAACTCACGCAAGGCCGACGGCATGATAGAGCGCCTGCACTTCTTTTGCCGTCAACAGACGGCTTTGCCCCTTTTGCAGTTTTCCAAGCTGCAACGGGCCTACAGCAACACGTTTAAGCGACAAAATGGTCATGTCCAAATCCCGGCACATCCGGCGTATCTGCCTGTTGACCCCTTGACGTAAGACCATTTCAAGCCATGTCGTCCGACCATCTCTGCGTAATACGGACGCCTGCACGGGCGCAAGCGTTTCCCCTTCGGCAAGGCGCATGCCGGACGACATGACGGTGAGCGCTTCCTCTGAAACCTTTCCGCGTATGGCGACGTGATATGTTTTTGGCAGATGCCAGCCCGGATGCGTCAATCTGTGTGTGAGCTTGCCGTCATCCGTCAGAATGAGCAGTCCTTCGGAAAAAAAATCCAGCCTTCCCACCGGGTATAGACGTTTATGTTTCAGTTCGCACGGAATCAGGTCAAGAACCGTCGAACGCCCCTGCGGATCGCGAACCGTTGAGACAACCTGAACGGGCTTGTTCAGGATAATATAGGTATGGGGAATATTCTGAGGGCCAGCCAAGACCGGCTTGCCGTCAAGCGTCACATGATCCTGATCGGGAATAAGCTTTGCGCCCATTTCCGCCCGAACGCCATTGACCATGATGCGTCCCTGAGCAATCATTTCGTCCGCGCTTCGGCGCGAACATACGCCGGCCTGGGCCAGAAACTTGTTGAGTCGAACTTCGGGTAGAGAATTTTTTTCCTGCGTCATTATGTATAATCCCTGAAAAAGGCAGGCCGCCTATGTTTTGTAGCAGTTCGCAGAAAAATAAACAAAAAAACAAACAATCAAGGCCGGACGGAACGCCGCTTTAAAAACTAGCGCCTTTTGCCTTTTTCTGGCATTGTCATGCCGCATTTTTTCTATAACCAAAAGCTCAAGGGAGCAACATGAGGCTAAAGCTCTTTTCCTCTGGAATATCCTATAAGCAAAGCCTGAACCTTATGGCTAGGATGATCCGGTATTTTGCGCCATATAAATTCAGGATTATTCTGGCAATGTTTTGTATGTTGATTGTCGCGGGAGCCACAGGCGGCTCGGCGTATCTGGTCAAGTCAGCAATGGACGACATTTTTATTCGAAAAGATCTTTGGGCCTTGTCTATTATTCCCTTGATCTATGTCGGACTTGATTTTGTCAAAGGAGTAGCCCGCTTTATGCAAAACTACATGATGCAATACAGCGGGCTTTGCGTCCTTGAAACCATACGTGATCAGCTTTATGACAGAATAATCCGTCTTCCTGTCCGTTTTTACGAAGACAACCAGGTTGGAATGCTTATGTCCAGAATCATCAATGACGTCACGATGATCAGGAACAGCATGCCGTCTTTGGTCATGATGGTCAGGGAAACATTTACTTTGCTGGGATTGATGGTCGTCGTTTTTTATCAAAATGCGGAGTTGGCCTTTTGGGCTATTTTTGTCCTCCCCATTGGCCTGTTTCCCTTTATTTATATTGGAAAAAAATTACGGAAACTCGGACGGCGCAGTCAAGGAAAAATAGCGGATATTTCTGTATTTTTACAGGAAATTTTCAGCGGCATCCGGGTAGTCAAAGCCTTTGCGACAGAAAAAGAGGAGACCGCCCGTTTTGCGGAAGAAAACGAACGACTGGTAAAAATATCTTTAAAACAAACAATTTATAATGAATTATCTTCTCCTGTAATGGAATTTGTCGGCGCTGTGGGCATTGGTTTTGTTTTGTGGTATGGCGGCAAACAGGTTATAGACGGCAATGCGACTCCAGGCACTTTTTTTTCATTTGTCGCCGCACTGGCCATGATGTATGATCCTGTAAAAAAAATTACCGGTGCAAATAATGAGGTGCAACGCGCTTTGGCTGGTGCGGAGCGCGTTTTTGAAATCCTGGACTCAGAGGAAATTTTTGAGCAGAGCGAAGGTTCTGTCGTCTTCAATGAACCCTTTGAAAGTCTGGTTTTTGAAAACGTCACCTTTTCTTATAATGACAGCCATATTGCTCTTGACAGCGTCAATCTTACCGTTCGTGCCGGGGAACGTATTGCGATAGTTGGGCCATCAGGTGCGGGGAAAAGCACCTTCGTCAATCTTATTCCGCGTTTTTATGATGTTCAGTCCGGCCGAATTCTGTTAAACGGCCGGGATTTGCAGGAATATACGCTTGCGAGTCTGCGGCGTTCTGTGGCGCTTGTTTCGCAAGATACTTTTTTGTTTAATATTACTGTACGGGATAATATTGCCTATGGCGATAAGGAAAGTTCGGATGACTCCGTGTTTGATGCCGCAAAAAAAGCCTTTGCACACGAATTCATACTTGATCTTCCGGAAGGGTATGCAACGGTGATAGGGGAGAGGGGAGTCAAAATATCCGGCGGACAAAAGCAACGCCTTGCCATTGCCCGGGCAATTCATAAAAACTCTCCGTTGCTTATTCTTGATGAAGCCACCAGCGCATTGGATTCTGAGGCTGAGCGTATCGTGCAGCTTGCTCTTGAAAATCTGATGCTGAATAAAACCAGTATTGTTATTGCGCACAGGCTTTCAACAATATTAAATGCGGATAGAATTCTTGTGATGGATAAAGGAAAAATCGTTGCTGAAGGACGCCATGAAGAACTATTGCAAACTTCAGCGCTCTATTCCAAGCTGTATAAATTGCAATTCTTAGCAAATGAAACGGAATAACGCCATGCCTTCCAAACCTTCGTTGTCCTCGCCGCTGCTGTCCTGGCTGACATACCTTGTTTACAAGGCATGGTGTTCTACCTTGCGTTTTTCATTTGAAAACCAGGAAGAATTATTCACAATATGGAATGGTGGAAGTCCATTTATACTTGCCTTGTGGCATGATGAACTTTTTCCCTCCATATATGTGCCGCAATATCTGGATGAATTCAAACTCATGACTGTTGCGAGTCAAAGCAAAGATGGAGAACTTATTACTTCTATCCTTCACCGCTTGGGATATATTGTGGCGCGCGGTTCAAGTTCGAGAGGGGGCCTTCATGCGCTTTTGGGCATGGCCCGGACGATGCGGAAAGAAAAAATCTGTCCCGCGATAACTGTGGATGGTCCCAAGGGACCAAGGCACAAAGTAAAGGACGGCATCTTTTTTTTGGCGCATAAGGCGCAAGCTCCGATTATCCCCATGCGATGCAGATTGTCGCGAGCCAAAATTTTCCATAAATCATGGGATCGGTTTCAATTGCCGCTTCCTTTTTCAAAAGTCCATGTCCGTTTCGGCGCTCCCATTTTTGCCGTTACGGAAAAAATAGATGAAAATTTTCTGATGCAGGCGCGCTCCGAGCTTGAAGATGCGCTGAATCTTCCATTTTAACCAAACTTTTTGCGCATGGTACGAAAAATAGTTCTGTCTATTGAAAAATTTTTACAAAATAGGGATTTTGACGGCATCGCCGCCATGGGAGACCGGTTGGGGATGCTCATGTGGCGGTTTTTACCCAAAAGAAGGCGAATGGCCACTGCCGCCATAAAAAAACATCTCGAAGTTTCTGAACAAGAAGCGAGTAGGATTGCCCGCGAAAGCTTTCGCCACAATGCGCGTTCTTTTTTGGAATTGACGCTGGTGCCCGCCATGGACGAGCGCTTTTTGTCGGACAGGCTTATTATTGATGATCCCGAACACTGGAAAGCCGTGTTGGCGGAAAAAACGCCAGCCGTTATCACAACCGCGCATCTTGGCGCATGGGAACTTTTGGCGGGATTATTTGGCTTGTTTTTTCCGCCGGATTACCCGCGTTTGATCATCGTTCGGCGCAACAAAAATCCGCTTTTGAATGAGCGAATTTTTGCGCTTCGCGGAGCCAAGGGCGCCACAATTCTTTCCCACCGTAATGTATCCGCAGCTATCCTTACTGCCTTGAAAAGCGGAGGAGTGGCTTCATTTCTTGTGGATCATAACTGCAACCGCCGCGATGCCTTGTTCCTTCCTTTTTTGCAGGATATCGCCGCGGTGAATATGGGACCGGCTCTTTTAACTGTGCGCTCGCGCGTTCCCACCTTTTCCATATTTCTTGTCAGAGAAGGCGAGAAATATCGGATGCTGACAGAACCTTGGCTTCGGCCGGCCGATTTGTCAGGCTCCATTCATGAGCGGGTCGAACAGGTTGCCAAAAACTATACCGCATCTGTTGAAAAATACGTTCGCAGGTATCCGGAACAATGGTTTTGGATGCATAATCGGTGGAAAACCAGACCTGAAGATCCTGAAGTTACAGCTTCTCACGCGGATTGCCATTGAATGTATTTCATATATGCCGTGTGAAAAGGGGAAAGGTTGTCAGTTTAATTGGGGATGAATAGATTTTTGTTGTTGTTTGTTTTTTATCTGAAGTGAAAGTTAACATAATTTACATTATGAGACAAATATATATACAAACCTTATACAAATCTATTTATAAATCTATACATTTTTCACGTCACCTATGCAACTTCTATTTTTATACTATGCAAATCAATTAATTTTTTCTTTAGTATTTCGTTGATTGACTTCATCAGCCGTGGCATCAACATCCAGCGTGCCTTGATTTTTTTCTGCCTGTTTTTTCTCTAAAGATAAATTTTCATCTGAAACTGAAGCTGTTGCTTGGGCTTTCGGCGTTTCTGGCGCTTGCTGATCATCTATCTGTTCGCTTTGCGCACGGACATCAATCTTTTTTTCCTCAATGCCATCATCAGTATCTGTTTTTCCAGTTATTTCATCTACGTTTTCAGCCGTGACATCAATGGCATTTTTTTGTTTTAAAAAAGCATCACG
The DNA here is from genome assembly GCA_944324045.1 of uncultured Desulfovibrionaceae bacterium. GTDB lineage: Bacteria > Desulfobacterota > Desulfovibrionia > Desulfovibrionales > Desulfovibrionaceae > CALUUT01. The sequence continues at coordinate 31,970 of CALUUT010000083.1, forward strand.
ACAATCATAACTGCAAAAATAATACACCGTATCATTTTCACGAACAGTCAGGGCATTCTCCTTGGACACATATGTGCCGCATATGGGGTCTTTCGCCAGATCACCTGCTTTGGCCCGCGCCTTATCGACATTGGCCTTTGCTGATTCCTTACGCCGTTTATCATTTACAAACATTCGGTATAAAATATATGCGGCCAAAATAAGTATGATAATTTTCCACATGATATAGTTCCTTTTAGGCGGTTTGCCATATTTGCTTATTTTTAATGGTATAATCAAGTGCAGCCAGCAAGCCGGAAATTGAACGCCCATCCGGCATGGCCGTCCCTGGCAACAAAACCTCAAGAAGCGGGACAAGCACAAAAGCCCTGCTATGCATTCGAGGATGCGGAATAATCAATTCGGGCGTTTGCATGACCAAATTATCAAAAAGCAGAAGATCAAGGTCTATTGTACGCGGCAGATATGCCGCAGAATTTCGTTGTACATGAGGACGCACTCGCCCCTGCTCATTTTCAATTCTCTGCAAAGAGAGTAAGAGATATTCCGGGTTGCTTTCCCGACAGGATATTCGAAGCGCCTTATTGTAAAACCAGGTCGTTCCTTTAGGACAACCCTGTGGTTCCGTTATATATGTGCTTGAAACAGCCTCGATAGTCACATCCGGGATTTCCGTCATGCGCTTCAAAGCCGCCTCAAGCTGCTTGGGAGGTTCTCCAAGGTTGCTTCCCATGGAAATATACGCGGTGGGCATGACAAAATCCAGCTTGTTGCAATAACATAAAAAAGGTATATGACATGTCCTGCTTTTGTAAGCTCTGTCCGGCAATTCTGTCAATTGCCGGAAAAAGATTTGTTTTTCCCGCTTGAGGAACGTCCGGCTCAAAGGTATGATGCATTCCATGAGCATAAAAAAAATAGGAGCTGCGGTTGAGGACCACGAAAATGCGCCCCCGCTTTTGGATTATTTCATTGAATACCTTGTAACGGAAAAAGGACTTTCTGAAAATACTATTTCCGCTTATCGAACAGACCTTGCAGATTTTCTTTCTTTTCTTGCCATTCATGAAATTCCTCTTCAGGCGGCGGATGAGGATATACTTTTTGCATATCTTGCCGGGTTGAGGCAGAAAGGTCTTGGCAGTCGCAGTTTGGCGCGACATTTGTCCGCATTGCGGGGACTTTTTTCCTTTGGCCTTAAAGAAGGCTGTCTATCAGCCGACCCGGCGGCGTTTCTTGAAAATCCCAAACTTCCAAAACTTCTCCCTGATGTTTTAAGCATTCAAGAGATTTCCGATATTTTAAATCAACCCAACCTCTCAACAAAACTCGGATTCAGAGACAGGGTCATGCTGGAAGTCCTGTATGCTGCGGGGCTTAGAGTATCAGAGCTTTGCGGCCTGGAAGTTCTGGATTTCGACATGCATGCCGGCATATTGAAAATATTTGGCAAAGGCTCAAAGGAACGTCTTGTTCCTGTCCATTCGGCTGCCGGCGAATTTTTATCTCAATATTTAAATGTATGGCGCCCTCTTTTTGAGCCGAAGGAAAAATACATGTTTCTTAATCGTTCAGGAAAGGGGCTAAGCCGCCAGGCCGTCTGGAAACTGGTGCAGAAATACGCAGTCTCCGCGGGAATTCATAAAGCCATTTCTCCCCATAGCTTTCGGCATTCCTTTGCCACGCATCTTCTGGAAGGCGGCGCTGATTTGCGTGTCGTGCAGCTCCTGCTGGGTCATGCCGATATCAGCGCGACTGAGATATATACCCATGTGCAATCAGCGCGACTGGTATCCATCCACAAACAATTTCATCCACGCTCTCGTATGCATACGGAAGTATGAGGATTTTCATGCCTGATAAAAACAAGTCATCTTTACTGATACCGGCTACTACTGTCGTCACAGCACACTCAAATGCGGATTTTGACGCGCTTGCTTCCATTATAGCTGCTGGAAAGCTGTATCCTGACGCCCTGCTTATCTTTCCGGGAACACAGGAACGCGCTATACAAAATTTATTTTTGGAACATGCATCTCTTAACTTTTCCATTCGCATGCCGCGTGAAATTGACATGAAAAGCGTCCGAAAGCTGGTCGTGGTGGACACAAGGCAACGCTCGCGTATTCCGCACATGCGCCCGGCTTTGGATAATGAAGGGTTGGAAATTCATGTGTATGATCATCATCCGGATACATCCGACGATCTCCCGGCTCAAAAAAAGGTGGTAAAGACCTGGGGCGCCACCACAAGCATTCTTGTCCATGAGATAAAAGAACGCGCCCTCTCCGTGACGCCTGATGAAGCAACCATGCTGGGACTGGGAATTTATGAGGATACGGGTTCTTTCACGTTCCCCTCCACTACTCCGCATGATTATGAGGCTGCCGCATGGTTGCATGCAAAAGGAATGAATCTCACTATTATTTCTGAACTTGTAAGCCGCGATATGACGCCGGAGCAGGTCGCCGCCTTGCATACTCTGCTTGAGTCTGCTCAGACGCATGATATCAAAGGCATTCCCGTGATTATTACCGAAGCTTCCATGGAGAGTTTTTTGGGAGACTTCTCCCTTGTTGTGCAAAAGGTAATGGAAATGACCCAGGCAAAAGCCATTTTTGCTTTGGCCAATATGGCGGACAAGGTGCAGATTGTGGCTCGCAGCCGTATTCCAGAGGTGGATGTGGGAAAGGTGTGCGCTTTTTACGGCGGCGGCGGTCATGCCATGGCGGCGTCCGCTTCCGTCAAGGATCAAACCATGGCGCAAATCAAGGATGGTTTGTTCGCACTGCTCTACTCTTCTATTGTGCCGGATATGACGGTACGGCAACTCATGTCGCTCCCTGTCGTAAGCATTCCTGAAGACAGGTCCGTCAAAGACGCCAGCGAGACCATGGCGCGATACGGGCTTAAGGCCATTCCGGTCACGCAGCCTGGCACCCTTCATTGCGTGGGGCTGCTTGAATATCAACTCGCGGCAAGAGCCATCAGCCATGGTCTTGGGGACATGCCGGTATCAGAATATATGCACCGGAAAGTTTTGACTGTAACCCCGGACAGCACGTTATACCCTGTTACCGAAATTATTTTGGGGGAACGACAGCGACTCATTCCCGTCGTCGAGAAAGGAAATATCGTAGGGGTGATCACGCGAACCGACCTTATCAACACGCTTGTCGAAGAACCGGCGCGAATTCCGGAAAAGCTTACGACTGACACACGCCGCTATCGCAATATTGGAACGCTTATGGAAGAACGTTTGCCGGAGCGGACACTGCGCTATCTGCGCGCCGCGGGAAAATATGGCGATAGGATGAACGTGAATGTCTATGCGGTTGGAGGGTTTGTACGGGATATCCTTATGAATCGTCCCAATCTTGACCTGGATTTGGTGGTTGAAAGCGATGGCGTTGACTTTGCCGCCGGGCTTGCGCAAGAGCTTGGCGGACGCATTCGTCCCCACTATGCTTTTAAAACAGCGCTGCTCATGGTCCCTGAAGAAAACGGCAAAGAACAACGCATAGACATAGCGACAGCGCGTCTTGAATATTATGATCATCCGGCTGCGCTGCCCACTGTGGAATTATCTTCCATAAAAATGGATTTGTACCGGCGCGATTTTACAATCAACGCAGTGGCTGTTCAGCTTAATGAAAAGCACTTTGGCCGCCTGCTCGACTTTTTCGGTGCGTTGCGAGATTTGAAAGATCATACAATCAGGGTTCTTCACTCCTTGAGCTTTGTTGAAGACCCAACCAGAATATTGCGCGCCATTCGTTTCGAGCAACGGTTTAACTTTCAGCTTGGGAACCAGACGGAGCGTCTTATCAAAAATGCCATGCACCTGAATTTGATACAAAAAGTATCGGACGCAAGAATTATGCATGAGTTTAAAAACGTGCTTCAGGAAGGCAAAGCCGTATCATGTTTGGAACGTATGGAATCCTTTGATATTCTTAAGGCCATTCATCCTGTCCTGAAGCTGACTCCCAAGAAAAAAGAGTTGCTGCATGAGACGCAGAAAGTTATTGACTGGTATAAACTGCTGTATCTTTCTCCAGAGCCTGAAGTCTGGCAAATATATTTGCTTTGCCTGTGCCTGCACGCAAAATATCCGGATGTTTCAAGCGTCGCTCATCGGCTTGGACTTACGCCGAACATACGCCATGATTTTTTGACCATGCGGGAACAACTGCGCAACGCGAGCAAGGAGCTTAAAATTCTGCTTGAAAAAAAATTAAGCAGAAGCGCTTTGTATGCGCTTTTGGCGCCCATTCCGCTGGAAGGCATACTCTATATGATGGCAAAAGCGGAAAACGAAGAGGCCCGCAAGGCAATTTCTTTATATCTTACCAAACTGAAGGACATGAAGCCCGATATATCCGGTCTTGATCTTATGGCGCTGGGCGCTGCTCCGGGGCCGCTTTTTGGCGAAACTCTGCGGAAAGTTCTGGATGCCAAGCTTGATGAGGTCGCCCAGACCCGTACCGCTCAGCTCAGCCTTGCCGCGAGTCTTTTACACGAACAGGGCGATGCTAAAACATCTTCCGATGAAGATTAGGATGATGATTTTTCATCCTTGCTCACTGTGTGGATAACATGTAGAAATGTACGAAGAACGTTTTCGAGGTGACGCATGGAAATTCTTTGGGCTCCTTGGCGAATGAAGTATATCCTTGGTCCTAAACCCGATTCCTGCATTTTTTGCATTGAAAAGAATACACCGGATGAACACTATGATGAAGAACACGGCATTTTATATAGAGGTAAGCGCGTTTTTGTCGTTATGAATAAATTTCCGTATAATAACGGACATTTATTGGTTGTTCCCTATAGACATACCGCGGACTTTTCCAGCCTTGATCTGGAAGAATCCGCGGAGTGCATGCATGTAATGCAGCGCTGTGTTGCAATTCTTGTAAAATCTCTGCATCCGGATGGCGTAAATGTGGGATTGAATTTGGGAGAAGCCGCAGGCGCGGGCGTTCGGCAGCACCTGCATTTTCATCTTGTTCCACGATGGAATGGCGACTCGTCGTTTATGCCTGTCTGCGGTGACGTGCGTATTATGCCGCAATTGCTTTCCGAGGCATATCATGTGCTCAAACCGCACTTTGATGCGCTGCTCAAGTCAGAAAAAGCATAAGGAGCCTTTGATGCGCTTTATTAAAATTCCTTTGATGATCGTCATCTTCCTGCTCGTCGTGATTTTTCTAGTGGAAAATCATACCGTCTTTTCACAGACTATGTCTGTGCGCATGGACCTGCTTTATGGCGTCAACTGGTCCAGCGCTGAAATGCCCATATATTTTTATCTGACCTTTTGTTTTCTTCTTGGGTTTGTGGTTTGCCTTCTTCTTTTACTTTCCGATCGGATTAAAAATGTTCGCGCGTTGCGTAAATGCCAAAAGAATGTCAAGGCTCTGGAGCAAGAAATCAATTCATTGCGCACAATGGCTTTAAACATGGAACTGGAAGAGCCGGAATCCCCTTCAGAAATGCTGAAAACAACGGAACAGCAGCATGGTTGACACAGTTAATACGTTCGAATATTTCGGAATGGTAAAACTCTATTATAACGTTTTGGCTGAGGAGTAACCCTGTGAGTCTTTGGCAACGATTGACCCAGAATGTGCGTCACATGTTCCGCGAAAAGGATCCTTTGTATTTGACAAAGCTTGAGGGAGAGACCTCGTCCGAACTTGATACCCTGGGGGCGATCAGGGCATTAAGCGAAGTTGTTCGCAACCAGCCTGACGGGGTGGAAACCTATCTTGCGCTTGGAAACCTCTATCGGACCCGCGGCGATTATGAGCGCGCCATTCAGGTGCGACGAAATATTATTGTTCGCCAGACGTTGCCTGATAATACAAAGGCCATGGCTTATTATGAACTTGGGCATGATTATAAGCGCAGCGGCTTTCTGGATCGTGCGCTCAAGGCCTTTACTGAAGCTAAAAAGCTTGGCGCTCCTGCTGATGCCATAGGACTTGAAATAGCGCGGGTTCATGCAGTCAGCGGCAATTTTGAGGCGGCGGCCGCTGCTTTTGGTCATCTTGGTTTTCATGTCGCGGAAGCGCACTATAGAACCAAAATGGGCGAAGAATTTTTGGCCAAAAATAGCCCCGCGGCCGCTCTGACCTGTTTCAAAAAAGCCATTAAGGTTTATCCGGCCAGTGTCGAGGCCTGGTTGGCGAAGATCTGTCTTGCCGCGCAAAACGGAAGTTGGCGTGATGCGGCTGGAACTTTCAAGTCTTCCTTTAAAAAAATTGATGAAGAGGTTCGGTTTCTTCTTCTTGAGGGGCTTTTGCAAAAAGCGGATGGACCATTACCTGACGGCATGGAGCGTAAAAAGTGGTATGAAAAGTTCTGTGGCGTGATTACAAAGGGCCTGGAACCTTTGGAAACCGAATTTCTTCAACATTATTACGGCGGTCTTTTTCTTATGCGAGCCGGGCGCATTGAGGAGGCTTCCAGCTGGTTTGAAAAAGCTTTGATTGTGGAGCCGGATTTTTGGGGGGCGCGTCTGGAACTTTTGGGTTTGAGTCTGAAACAGGAAGAGGTTTCCCTATCTTTTAAAGATCAAGTGGAGCATTTTCTTGCACAAAGCCGGAATGCAAAAAAATTTATTTGCAAAAAATGCGGATTGCACAGAGACACCATGTTTTTTTTATGTCCGCGCTGTCTTTCATGGCATTCGGCCAGATTCAGGATACATATTAAAGAATGAAAATCTAAGCAGGAAATTTGCTTTTCCTTAAATACGCGACAAAGACCATGAATCAGGAAAAAGACTCCCCTTCCGCCTTTGTCTTTGATACGGACTGTACGCAAGATGGACACAGCAAGCAGGTCAAGCTTACCCCCATGCTTGAGCAGTATCTCAAAATCAAGTCCCAAAATCCGGACGCACTTCTTCTTTATAGAATGGGGGACTTTTACGAACTTTTTTTTGAAGACGCCCGAATTGCCTCGCGAGAGCTCCAAATAGCGCTGACCACCAGAAATCCAAACGCCAAGGATGCCGTGCCCATGGCTGGCGTCCCGCACCATGCGATAGACGTGTATCTGCCTCAACTTCTGGAAAAAGGATATAATGTCGCCATATGCGATCAAACCGAAGATCCGCGTTTGGCAAAGGGATTGGTCGCCAGAGCCGTTACCAGGGTTCTGACGCCAGCGACTGTTGTTGAAGACAGCACCCTTGATGCAAAATCTCATACATATCTTGGCGCCTGCAGTTTCAGTGAAAAAAATGGGGGCGGTTTTGCCTGGTTGGACATTTCCACTGGAGAATGGTCAGGCATCTCATTAAGCAATGAAGGCGAATTGTTGCAATGGGTATTAAAAATAAGGCCGCGAGAATTGCTTGTTTCAGACAGCGCAAAGATTCCGCAAAGTCTTTCTGCATCGGAAATACAAATTGTTCGTCTGCCGGAACAAACATTTTATGATCAAAAAAGAGCGCAACGAGAAATTTTGCAAGCCCAAGGGGTTCAGGAATTGTCCGCGCTGGGGCTTGAAGGAAAGCCGGAACTTGTCAGAGCATGCGGCGCTCTTCTCTTTTATTGCGCGCAGACTCAAAAACAGGAAGCGACTCATCTTAGTCAATTCAAAATCATACATCCCGGTCGATTTCTTATTATTGACGAAATTACAGAGCGAAATCTCGAATTATTCCGTAGACTGGATGGAAAAAAAGGAATTGGAACGCTGTGGCATGTTCTTGATGCGACAGTAACCCCCATGGGCGGACGCCTTCTGGGCGAACGCCTGCGTAATCCATGGAGAGATGTGAGCGCGATTGAAAAGACGCAGAATGCCGTTGAATGGTTCTTCCAACATGCGGATACGCGCGAGGCTCTGCGAAAAGCCATGGACAACGTATATGATCTTGAACGGCTTTCGTCACGCATTCATCTTAACAGAGCAACCCCAAAAGACTTTATAGCCTTGCGTGAAACGCTCGCGGCGCTTCCTCAGATTAGAAAAGTACTGGAACAGGCTTTTTTGCCAAAGAAGCGTTATCCGACAGGACAGGAAACAGCCGGAGCCGACATACCTGCGTTTATGTCGGAAATTTTTAACTCATGGGACAATCTTGAAGAATACAGAGAACTTTTGGAAACCTCTCTGGTTGACTCTCCTCCGCCTTCATTGACCGAAGGCGGACTTTTCCGCCTGGGATATGACGCCCAACTCGATAAGCTCATTAATCTGACGGATAATGGACAGTCAGAGATTCAGGCCCTGTATATCGAAGAAAAAGAAAAAAATAATCTTCCTAAATTAAAATTAGGCTTTACCAGGGCTTTTGGCTATTATTTTGAATTATCCAGGTCTGCTTCGGCTTCCATCCCGGATCATTTTATCCGCAGGCAAACGCTTGTCAATAATGAGCGATACACTACCGACGCTTTAAAACGCCTTGAAGAAGAATTGCTGACAGCGGCTGACAGGCGAAAAAGCATGGAATACGAGCTTTTTCAGGAGTTGCGAAAAAAGGTTGCGGAAAGTCGGCCGCGGGTGCTTTTTATGGCCGGACTTTTGTCCGCGCTTGATTTTTGGCAGAGTCTTGCGGAAACGGCGCAAAAAAATGGTTGGGTCAGACCGCATTTGCATACAGGCTTGGATATTGTCATTCGCGAAGGGCGGCACCCTGTGGTGGAGGCCGTACTTGGCGCTGCGCGATTCATTCCAAATGATCTGCGCATGGATTATTCAAGGCGCGTTCTTCTTATTACCGGCCCTAACATGGCGGGCAAATCCACGGTCCTGCGTCAGACCGCATTAATTTGCATACTTGCGCAAATGGGGTCGTTTGTCCCCGCGCGCGAAGCCTCTATAGGCATTGCAGATCGCGTGTTCTGCCGTGTCGGGGCATCAGACAACCTGGCGCAGGGGCAAAGCACGTTTATGGTTGAAATGATGGAAACTGCCAGGATTTTACGACAGGCCACACGAAAAAGTCTTGTCATTCTTGACGAAATTGGCCGCGGGACCAGCACCTTTGATGGGCTTGCCCTGGCTTGGGCCGTAGTTGAAGATTTGGTGGGCAAAGGTCAGGCCGGCATACGCACGCTTTTTGCCACTCATTACCATGAATTGACTGTTCTTGAAGGCAAGCTTCCGGGCGTTCATAATATGAATATAGCCATAACAGAGCATGGCAATGAAATTATTTTTTTGCGCAGACTGGTTCCCGGGCCGGCAGATCGCAGTTATGGCGTGGAAGTGGCCAGGCTTGCAGGCGTGCCGCACCCTGTCGTCGCCCGCGCCAAACAGATTCTTGCTGAACTTGAGGCCAAATCTCGCGAAGACAACGCCAAAAAAATATCCGCAAGCATTCAGGCACAGCCGCTTTTGCCCGGCATTCCTGCATCAAAACCATTGACCGAACCTCAGCAGACTGCTCCTGCGCCGCTTCATCCTCTGCTCATCAGTTTGCAGGATATGGATGTGAATGCTATAACACCGCTTGATGCGCTGAAATTGCTCACGGAATGGAAAACTTTGTGGGGAAAAGGGAATCGCGATGCATAGACAGTCCCATATATTGAGAGGGTTTATTCTTTTATGTATGCTCTTGGCCGGCGTAAGCGGGTGCGGAAAAAAAGGAGATCCTTCCATTCCAGGCGAGAATAGGCAGTTTGCTTTCACACAGCTTGACGCAACATTACTTAATGAATGCATTCAGATTCAGGGGAGCCTTTCCGGCTCCTGGTGGAATCTGGAGCAAATATATGTTGAAGTGCAACCATCCGACATACTTGGAAATTGCGACAATTGCCCATTTCTTCCGACAGAGCAGGCCGCATTTAGTGCTTCAGATGTATTTGCTGAATGGGGAAACGGCAAGATCAACCTCCAGTTTTGCCCCACGACCTCCTCTTCTGAAATTACGGCTTGGCGTTGGCGGGTCATTGGAAAAAATATGGTCCGTGATCTTCCCTATGTGCTGACGCCTGTGCAAATCGTACAATATTAACACAGTATATGAGGTCAAAAACGAGATCGATATTGATCGAGCCCTTTTTTCATGCGGATAATATGGCCAAACATCTTTAGCGTTTATTTGTCACATTATGCATTACGAATATCAGCATCTTCATACATAATTATTGTAGAGATTCCATAAATGCAGTAAATATGTTTTTTGGAGAGCAAGGAGATATAATGATAAAGACGCAATTTGAACTTTTTTTTGAAAGGTTGTGCGAAAGCACGTTTATTACAAACCAGTTGGCGCTTGCCACAACTTTGGGCATCAACCGTTCTGCAGTAACGCAGGCCAAAAAACGAGACGTCATCCCCCAAAAATGGATCCTTGCCCTATCCAGAAAATTCAATTTATCGCCTGACTGGTTGGAATTTGGACATGAGCCAAAATATTTATATATGGGAAAAAAGCAGGAGAAAAAAAACAGGGATTCAAGCCAATATAGTGAATCCCCTTTTTTTATCCGTCTGCCTAAAGTCCAGACGGGGCTGCTCAAAAAATCCACCCAAACAACAGAAATATCTGAAATGGAGCTTCGAGCCTTCGACGCTACGTGGATTAAACGTTTCGGCAAAATTAACGACATGATTTTAATGGATATAACGGACAACAGCATGGCGCCTACAATATCATGTGAGGATATGGTCATGATTGACCGTTCTCCCGTTACTGAATTCAAACAGGAACATATTTATGCAGTGCAATATAATAATCTGTTGATGCTTAAGAGAGTATCTCTTCTTTCGGACGGCTTTTGCCTTAACAGCGATAATCCTGAATATAAAGCGATTATTATTCAAGACGCCGCCAAAAAATACCTCTCGATTTTTGGCCGGGTTGTATGGCTCTGTCGTATCTGTTGAGTTTATGTAATCATGTCTTTGCGGCTTGCTGTAAACAAAAAAATCCATGGCATTTCATACTATTTAATAGAGAGATTCTTTTTCCCCAAAGTTTCCAAGCGTATGCCCTGCACATTCTTGTTTCGTCGAAACCTGTCTGGAAGTCATTAGAAGTCATTAAAATGCAAAATGCTGCCGACAATTCAAGCGTTATGCGCCCAAGATATCATTCAGACTATAGTATGCACGGCAGGCCGGCATAAAGAAATGTAATATACGCTTTTATAAATTTCCGTATTGCACCGGATGAAGTTTAAAATAGTTGCCCCCTTGCAATCCGCTTTATGTAAATAGCATCTCTCGTAATATTGAAGGATCATAATCATTGGCAGAATCAAACTCCAAGACAAAGGCAAGCAAATGATTCAATGCCGTACCTCTGTTTAATTTATAAAAATGTAAGCAATCGTTATCTTCAGTTTCTTTTACCTTATGCACAAACATTTCTATAAACTTTTCTTCAGAGGCATATGCGCTATTACATTCCATATCCCAATACAGACAAAATGACTCATTCATGCTTTTATGACATTTTGCCATTAAAAACCATGAAGTTAGCTTTTGATACATAGTTGAATTTTTATTCAAAGAAAAAATTTCTTTTTTTAACAACTCAATCCCATACGGGCTTAAAACCAAAACTATTCTGTTCAACGGCTTCATAATTTCTCCTTATGCGCGCATATCCCCGGAAAAATGGAATTTTCAAATATTCACATGACGATTTTCAAGCAACTTCAGGAAGATACAGAGAATATTCTGCATACTGACGCTATTTGAAAATATGCAGCATCAGATTGTCCATAGGACCATATGCCAAACCAGATTCCAAGTCCATGACTCTCTCCTTTTTTGCATCCTGAACGGTCTTGCAGTTTTCATCAGGCTGCGCTTTCTCTCCTGACTATTTTAGATTATCAACTGTTTTCAGAGCTCTCTTCTATTGTTATCAGTAAAACTCTCCATACAGAAACTGGGCATTTAATTAATTTTAATAAAAAACAGGAACCAGGTGTATTGCTTTACCTGTGGTATTCTTATATGGAGAAATAAACTGGATGAATACGATGCACGCAAAGAGCAATCATGACCATGAAATGCGGCTGCCAATTTTCTCTTTTCATCCGGAAATTTGCTTTTTACAATGTATAAAGGCGATTTTGCTTATGTGGTCTAAAATTTCCAATTCTCTTCACACCTCTACTAAAATGGCGTCCGCACTTTTGCCAACGTGCTCTTTTATGCTTGTCCAATCGCTTTTCGGCATGGCAGCAATAACCGCTCTCTTTCACCCCCACAGGAGTCCATTATGATTAGCCGCCGTTCTCTATCCTCTCTATTGAATGTTTTTGTTTTGGCCGTCATACTCTGCGTATGTTCCCCCGCGGTCCATGCGACGACGACTGCGGAGACCAAACATCAGCCTGCAACGCTTGAGTTAATGCAGATTGTAGAACATAGTCCGGAACTGAAAGCCCTGCTTGAGGAATCCATCGCCAAGGCGGCTATAGCCAATCCAAATAAGAACACAAACCCTGTACAATCTCTTGATGAATATTATGCATTCATTGATTGGGCGGCTACAGCCATGCCCTGGAGCATTCTTCCGGGCGTAGAAAAAAATTTTCCCTCCCTGTTTGATCAAATCGACCAAAGTCTTGACTATTTTTATTTTCTTGTGGACCAGCCTCTCGATGCCCTCAAGGACAAAGGGTATTATAACAATTCTTTGCAATATCATGAACCCTATCGTTCATGGTTGATCCGCTTTGTCTCTCAATGGGGCCAATACATGAGCACGCCTGAATCCTGGAATGAAGAGTACTACCAAGTGGCCTACAACAATGAACCGTTTGGCCTGCGAAAAGGTTGGTATGAATCCCCGTCCAACTGGAAAACGTTTAACGATTTTTTTGGGCGCCGTCTCAGTTCCCCATCGGCCAGGCCCATCGCCTCGCCTGGGGATGACGCGATTGTCGTCGCTCCAGCGGACTCTGTGCCCCAGGGGGTATGGAACATTGACGCCCAGTCGCATATAGAAAACGGCGTTGCCGTCAAATCAACGGTATTTACTTCAATCCCCGCTCTTCTTGGAAAAGACAGCAAATATGCAGATGCCTTTGCCGGCGGCACGCTTACCCACACCTTTTTAAATGTGCATGACTACCATCGCTATCACTTCCCTGTGGCGGGAAAAATTTTGGAAATGCGCATCATCTGGCAAGATGACGCCGTAGGAGGCGTGGTCTATTACGATGAGAAGCTGCAGCGCTATATGCTTGCCTGTGAAGACTATGGCTGGCAAGCCATTGAGACGCGCGGCTGCGTTATTCTTGAAACAGAAAAATTCGGCTTGGTTGCCCTGCTGCCTGTAGGCATGTCGCAAGTATCTTCCGTCAACTTTGAAAAAAATATAAAAACAGGGCAGAATGTTGCAAAAGGCGATATGCTCGGCTCATTCCTTTTTGGCGGGTCTGATTTTATCATGATATTCCAAAAAGGCGTGCAGTTTGAACTGACTGCGGAAAAAGAAAAAAACGGCGCGGGCTATAACCATCTGTTAATGGGCGAAGCGTATGGACGCCTGTCCAAAAAATAGTCTTCGGGATGCCCACGCTTGCAAAAAATCGCCCCCTAATGTGAAACAGCCGTCCCTGGACAGGGACGGCTGTTTTCAGTTTTGTGCGTGTCGTTGCGGCCTTGCGCTGCTTGTGTAAACTAGACACGGAACCTTCAGGCGCATGAGTGTATAATAAAGCATCGGCAAAACCCTGCGTGCGGTTTTGCCGATGCTTGCCAATGAAAAGGTTGCCATATTCCAGCGATGCTCGTGTGTGCAAGCTGGAC
>CALUUT010000084.1 GCA_944324045.1 uncultured Desulfovibrionaceae bacterium
GCCGTCGCGTGCCGTGGCGAGCATGACGGCCAGCTCCATGGCGCCGCATGCCGCGGCCCCGTGTCCGAGCCAGGATTTTAAGGCGGCGACCACAGGCCGGACGCCGTTGTCGGCAAAGACTCGTTCAAGCAGCAGGCTTTCGCAGGCGTCGTTTAAGACGGTTCCGGTTCCGTGCGCGCTGACCCAGCCGATATCGCCGGGCGTAAGCCCCGCATCGTCAAGCGCCGCGCGCACGGCTTTTTCCGCGAATCGGACCTGAGGGTCAGGGGCGGTCAGGGCGCCGGCGTCCAGCGAAGCCCCGAACCCCAGCACTTCAGCGAAAATGGCCGCCCTGCGCGCCTGCGCCGCGTCCAGAGTCTCAAGCACGAACGCGGCCCCGCCTTCGCCGGGCGCAAAACCGTCGCGCTTCGCGTCAAAGGGGCGGACCGCGTCAAGCGGCGCGCGAGCGCGGCTTAAGACGCCGGCCCGGGCATACCCCAGAACGCCGCCTGAAGATAGTCGGGAGTCGCCCGCAATGACCAGATCCCGGTCCGCAAGGCCAAAGCTCACGCGTCGGTAGGCTTCGCCCAGGGCGTGCAAAGATGCGGCGCACGCCGTGCCCGCGACCAGGCATTCCCCATGGACGCCCAGAAAGCGGGCCAGGGCCGCGGCCGCGGTGTTGGGCAGCCAGCGCAAAAGCCAGAGCGCGTCCAGGTTTGGGTGGTCCAGGCTCTCAAACGGGCGGGGAAACTCTTCTTCAATATCCAGCGTGGGGCCGGCCGCGGATATCAGGCCGGTTTCCGGCGGCAGGGCGTCGCAAAATCCGGCGGATTGCGCGGCGCGCAACCCGGAAAGGACGGCAAAGGCCGCGCCGCGCGAAAGATAGCGCCGGCGTCGCCAGGACTGAAAGCGGGCGGCCGCCGCGTCGTCTCCCATATCGAGCGTGGGGCATACGGTTTGTTCCGGGCGTGGAAAGCGCGGTCCTGCAGGGGCGAACGCCGCGCGCTCCGTTTTCAGGGCTTGGACGATGCTTTGCGGCGTATGCCCAAGGCTTGTGCAGCAGCCTGCGCCGGTTATGACCACCCTGCGTCCAGCGCGCATGTCATGCCCGTCCCTGTTCCAGGGCGTGCGCGGCATAAGCCGCAATATCCCCGATGCGCAGAAGAGGGGCCGCGTCCGCAAGCGCAAGTCCTTCGGCAAGCTCGCGGATTCGCTCCCTGGACAAATGCGGGTATTCCGCGGCCAATCCGGCTTCAAGGCCGTCATGCCGGAAGCGTTCGGCGTGAACGCGCAGGGAGCGCAAAAACACGAGTTCGTCGTCCACGTCGATGCGAAACGCCCGGTTCAGACCCGCGCCAAGTTCAAGGAGGTCAATGGATTCGCAGGGCAAATCCGTCATGAGTCTGGTCCGGGCGTTCAATGTTTCGGGCGGGCATTCGAAAATGCCGGCTATGAGCGCGCAGACGACGGAAAGAGTCTGATCTGTCCGCATGGGTCATATCTCCCTTATTTCCGGTTTTGCGGCGGAAAACCCGCCGTCCATGGTTACGGTCGCGGCGTTTATGCCCCATGCCGCGTCTGAAAGCAGAAACAGCATGCTCTGAATGGTCTCGTCCGCCTGAAGAAGTTTCTTTGCGGGCATGAGCGCGGCGGCGCGCGCAGCCCGGTTTTTCAGGAATTCGCGGCCGCGTCCGGTCTCGATGAAGCCAAGGCGCAGGGAACAGGCGGTGATGCCGCGGCTGGCGAGTTCGAGCCCGACGCTTTTAAAAAGCGATTCGCCCGCGAGCTTGGCGGCGGCGTAATAGGCCTGACCCGGCGCGGGATGAAGCGCCGCCGCGGACGAAACAAACAGGCAGCGGCCGGCGCGCATGGTCAGCATGGCGCGGGTCACGGCCCGCAACAGCCGGGCGCGAAGGCCGATATCCTGCGCGGCCCATTCCATGATGCGGGCCGGGGCCGCGCCGCCGACAAGACTTTCAAAGCGCGAATGCCCAAGGTCCGCGAAATAGCGGGGATACGCGCCGGCAAGCGTCGCGCACAGTTCAGGCGCGGTTTCCGGTTCTCTGAGCAGGGCCCCGGCAATCCCTTTGGCGCGAAGGCGTTCAAGGCCCGCCGCAGAGCGCGCAAGCCCGAAGACGCGGCAGCCGGATTCAAGCAGGGCCGTACAGAGCAAAAGGCCCAGTTCGCTGCTTGCGCCGGAAACCAGTGCCGGGCCGGCGTATGCATGCGGATTGCGCGCGTTCATGAATCGCTTCGCCCCTGTTTTTGCGCGGCTTTTTCCATGAGTATGCATCCGTGCGCGAGCGGCTGCCCTTCCCTGTCCAGAAGGGAGCAGCGCAGGCGGCATGCGTCAACGGCCGGGCCGCGCCGCTCCATGGTCATGCTCAAGCTATGGAATCCGGGCGGCGCAAAGCGCAGGAAACGGAAACGCCGTATTCCCGTGATGCGCATATCCGGCAGATGCGCGGCCGCAAGCTCCAGAAACGCCCGGATGATCAGGGTTCCCGGAACCACGGGCGCGCCGGGGAAATGGTCTTTGAACAGAGGATGCGCCGGGTCGAAGCGCAGTACGCCGCGCATGGCTTATGTCCTGTTTTCGGCGGCGCGCCGTTCCGTGACCGCGATGATGCTCTCGCGCGCCGCGTGCGTAATGAGATCTATTTCGTCCATGGTGACGGACAAAGGCGGCATGAGCACAAGCACGTCGCCGAGAGGCCGCAGGATTACGCCGTATTTTCGCGCTTCGAGAATCACCTTGTGTCCGATGCGTTCCGCAACGGGATAGGGCTTTTTGGCGGCCTTGTCCGCAACAAGTTCAATGCCGGCCATGACGCCTTTTTGCCGGATATCGCCCACATGCTCAAGCTCGCGCAACGGCGCAAGGCGTTCCGCAAGATGCGCGATTTTGGGGGCGAGTTTGGTCAGGGTCCGGTCCTGTTCCAGAAGGTCGAGATTGGCAAGCGCCACGGCGCAGGCCAGGGCGTTGCCGGTAAAGGTGTGGCCATGAAAAAAGGTCCGGCATTCTTCGGGCCGCCCCAGAAAACCGTTGTGGATGCGCTCCGTGGTCAACGTGGCCGCAATTGGCAGATACCCCGCGCCAAGGCCCTTGGCCAGACAGAGTATGTCCGGAACCACGCCTTCCTGCTCGCAGGCGAACAGGGTTCCGGTCTTGCCGAAACCCACGGCCACTTCATCCGCAATCAGAAACGCCCCGTATTCGTCGCACAGTTCGCGCAGTCCTTTAAGCCATCCTCTGGGCTGCATGAGCATCCCGGCCGCTCCCTGCACCAGCGGTTCGACCACCACGGCGCACAGATGCGCGCCCTCCTGGTCAAAGAGACGGCGGAGTTTTTCAAGGCAGACCAGACCGCATTCCGGGTTTTCAAGACTGCGGTTTACGCATCCATGCGGGCAGCGGTAGCAGTACGGCGCTTCGCCGCGCGTCGCATTGAACAAGAGCGGCCGGTATAGGGCATGGAAAAGGTCCATGCCGCCAAGCGACACGGAGCCGATGGTGTCGCCGTGGTAGGCGTTGACAAAGGCCATGACCTTGGTCCGGCGCGGGTCTCCGTCCGGGGCCTGCTGATGGTATTGAAAGGCCATTTTCAGGGCCGCTTCCACAGAGGTGGAGCCGTTGTCCGAAAAAAACACCCGTTTAAGCCCCTTGGGCGCAATGCGGATGAGACGTTCGGCCAGACGTATGGCCGGTTCGCTTGCAAGGCCCAGAAGGGTTGAATGGGCGATGCGTCCGATCTGCTCAATCAGGGCTTTGTCCAGTTCCGGACGGCAGTGTCCGTGCACGTTGGTCCACAAAGAGGATACGGCGTCCAGCCAGCGGTTTCCGTCCGAATCAATGAGCCAGTTGCCCTGACCTGCGCTGATGACCAGCGGTTTTTCCTGCATCCAGTCGCGCATCTGGGTGAAGGGATGCCAGATGTATTCCTGATCCAGTTTGCGCAGAGTTTCCGTCGTCTGCTTTGTGCTTGCGTTCATGCGCGCGCTCCCATTTCCCGCAGTATGGCGTCGTCTTGTTCCATGGAACATCCCTTGGTGGTCAGATAGTCGCCGGTCATGACGCCGTTTGCGCCGGCCAGATGAATCCAGGTTCGCCACTCGCCCAAGACGGCGCGCCGGCCGCCGCATACGTATATATGCCGCGTTGGGTGCATGAGCCGGTACACGGCCAGAATGCGCAGAGCTTCATGCGGCGGCAAGGGGCTTCGGACGCCCAGGGGCGTGCCGGGGATGGGAGTCAGAAAATTGACGGGAATGGCGGTCACGTCCAGTTCCCGCAGAAGCTGCGCCATTTCCACGCGCTGTTCCCATGATTCGCCCAACCCGAAAATGCCGCCGCTGCACACCTCAAGCCCGGCCGCACGCGCGCAGCGCACGGTTTCCACATCGTCTTTATACTCGTGCGTCGTGCATATGGCGGGGAAGAAACTGGCCGCTGTTTCCAGGTTGTGATGGTAGCGCAGAAAACCGGCGTCTTTGAGTTTTTGCGCCCGCTTTGGGGTAAGCTGGCCCAAAGAGCAGCACAGGGCGATGGGCAAGGCGGCGCGGATGCGCCGGGCCGCGTCGCACAGCGTCTCAAACTCGCGCTCCGCAAGCGTGTTGCCGCTCGTGACGATGCCGAAGCGCGCGACGCCTGCGTCGGAAAGTTCGCGGGCGCGTTCAAAAAGCCGCTTTGCCGGCATGAGAGGATATACGGCGGTTTGCGCGTGATGACGCCCGGATTGCGCGCAAAAGGCGCAGTCTTCGGAACAGCGTCCGGATTTGGCGTTGACGATGCCGCAGGTTGCGACTTCGGTCCCAAGATGCGCGGAGCGCACAAGCTGGGCCGTGGCCAGAATGTCAAGCTGCATGGCCCTTGGCATCCGGGCCACGTAAAGCGCTTCCGCCGGGGTCGCCGCGGCCTGCGGGTCTTCCAAAATCCGGTTGCGAAGCGTAGTAAGAAAAGAAATCATGGCGTTCTCTTGGTCGGCGTTTCGGGCGGCGCGTTCGGAAAAAGCGGCCGGTTCCGCTTTCGCACAGGCATGGATAATTGTCAACTTTATTTTCTTAAAAAATGGTTTACAATATGACCAGAGAAAAGACGGCGGACATACGCGCGCGCCTTCTTGCGAGTTTGCGCGAATGCGGCGGGTGGCTATCAGGCGAGGAATTGTCCGGGATGCTTGGCATGAGCCGCGCGGCCGTGGCCAAACATATCGCGGCGTTGCGCGCCGCAGGGCATGCCATAGAGGCCGTCACGCGCCGGGGATACCGTTTGACGGCCGAGGCTGAGCCCTTTGCCTGCGAGATGGTGCGCGAGGGGTTAAAAACCAAAGTGATTGGTCAGGGGCTGTGGCACTGGTCCGCGCAAAGCGCGTCCACGAACCGTCAGGCCGTAAAGCTGGCTTTGGAGGATGCGCCGGAAGGAAGCGTGGTTTTGGCGGCGCAGCAGGATGCGGGGCGCGGCCGTAAAGGACGCCGATGGGCTTCGCCCCTTGGCGGCGTGTATATTTCTCTTATCCTGCGGCCCAGGCTTGCGCCGCAGTGCGCGCCCCTGATCACGCTTATGACGGCTGTGGCCGTGGCCGAGACCGTGCGCATCCTGAGCGGATGCGAGGCGGTGGTCAAATGGCCGAACGACGTGTTGGTGCATAATCGAAAAATTTCCGGAAACCTTACGGAGCTGGGGCTGGTTGCGGACAGCATGGAATGGGCCGTATCGGGCGCGGGCATCAATGTGAACACCAGATTGTCGGACATGCCCGAATCTGTGGCGGCGCGCGCCACGTCTTTATTCATGGAGACCGGGCGCGTTGTTCCCCGGCATCAGGTTGCGCGGGTTTTTCTGGAGCGGGCGGACGCATGGTACATGTCTTTGCGCGCGGGCGAGCCGGGGCCGGTCATTGAACGATGGAAAGCGCTTTCAAACTGCATTGGCCGGAGCATATGTCTGGATGTTTCCGGGACGCGGATTGAGGGCGTGGCGCGCGATATTGATCAGGAGGGCCGCCTGCGTCTGGTGGACAAAGACGGCCGGGAACATTGCCTGTACGCCGGTGATGAAATGGAGCCGTAAGCCGGAAAAGGGGCGCGTTCGCCGTTTTGCCGGACGAGCCTGTTTTACGGGAGCGGGCTTTCTGGCTTGAGGTTCGGGCAGGGACGTTGCCGCCGTACGGGCCTTTGCGCGCTCACCAGGAGACCGGCACGCGCGCGAGCTGCCCGGCCTTGTTGGAAAACACAAGATATCCGTGTTTTTTGCCGTAGAGGTACAGCTCGTGGGTGATGCGCACGTCTTCGCGGCAGTAGCGTTCGATATCCGCAATGCGGCCCTCTTTCCACCAGCGCAGGGCCTGAAGCCCATCCGCTGTTTTGGGCGCGTTCAGCGTGGCTTTGCCCAGATTGTCCAGAGACACGCGATAGGAAAGGCGCTTGCGTATTTCTTCCAGAATGTCGAGCGTGGGCAGAGCAAGAAGGTTGCGCCGGGTGTAGGCGGAGAGCACCGCATAGTCGAAACGCTTGGAATTAAAGCCGACAACGAGCGGCGCGGCAGCCATGCGTTCAATCATTTCCGGAACCGCGTCTTCGGTAAAGCTCATATATTCGCGGGTTTGCGAGTCATAGAGCACCGCTGCGCTCACGCCCATGCGGCGCGCCATGTGCCAGCCGCCGACTTCCTGAGCTGAGCGCTGGGTTTCCACGTCAAACACCACATAATGTTCGCAAGGGGCTGCCGCGTAAACAGGCGTTTCCGGTTCCGGTTCAGCCGGGGCGCAAACGCCGCAGGCGTCGAATCCGCCGGACGCATGGTCCGGACCGGCTGAAAAGCGCGGAATGCGGCCGCGTTCCGGCATGGCCGGCATGGATTGCTCAGGCGTGTGCGGCGCGGTTTCCAGGGTATGGCGCGCCTGCGCGCCGGCATCGGGACGGGGAGTTGCAAGAATTTGCGCGTTGTCCATGGTTCGAGTTCCTGTCTGGAGAAGTTGCTCCACAAGAAACAGGGCCCCGGCTTTGTCTATGGGGCGGTTTCCGGAGCCGCACTTGGGAGAGTGGACGCATGAAGGGCAGCCCAGTTCGCATGGGCAATGGGCGATTGCGTCGCGCACATGGCGCAAAAGCTCAGGGGCCCTGGCAAAGGCCAGGGCGCTCAGGCCCGCTCCGCCGGGCATTCCGTCATAGATGAACACGGCCGGCGCTCCTGTTTGCGGGTGCATGGGCGTTGAAATGCCGCCAAGGTCGTTGCGGTCCGTCATGACCAGAAGCGGCAGGACGCCGATAGCCGCATGTTCCAGGGCGTGGATTGCGCCCATGAAATGCAGGTATTTTTGTTCCGCGGCCCTGCGGATATCGTCCGGAATGTCGAACCACAGGCCCACGGTTTCAAAAATCAGGGGCGGCATGTCCAAAGGCGCGACGCCGTGCAGCCGTCCGTCGCGTGTTCCGCGTTTTTCATATCCCGTGATCTGTTCCGTGACCCGCAGGCGTCCAAGGCAAAACAGGCTGGAGCCGGCCAGGCGCGCATCGAGCGTCTCAAGAATTTCGGTGGTCTTGTGGGCGCGTATCCGGGTGTAGTAATTGGGGCTTTGAGCCTGAACCACGGCCGTGGCGTGCTCAATGTCCAGGCGTTGCACGACATAGGTTCGGCCGCGGTGCAGATACACGGCCCCGGGGTGGGTTTCCCGACAGGCGCGAAATCCGTCCACGACCCCGATGATTTCGCCTTTTGGGGTCTGGATGGTGAACGGCGCGCCCGCGGAGCGCAGGTCAATGTCGCGTTGCGGGTTTTTGCGGGCCGCGAAAAGCGCCGCGCCGTCCGCGGAGCGCAAAAGCGCGCCTGTGCGTTCAAGATTGCGGACGGCGCGCGCCGCATCCGGCGCAAGCAGCCATTCTTCATCCATGCGCAGGGGCAACTCGGCGGCCGCGCACGGCAGATGCCGTTCAAGAAGAACCGGATTCCAGGGGTTGAGCAGCGCGTCTTCCGGCCCGCGATTGAAAAAGTCCTGAGGGTCGCGGATGAAATGCCGGTCCAGGGCGTCTTCGCCGGCGATGAACGCTACGGCCGAATCCCGGCATGCGCGTCCGACCCGTCCGCCGCGCTGCAAAAAGGACATGACCGTGCCCGGATATCCGATCATGATGCACAGATCAAGGCCGCCGATATCGATTCCAAGTTCCAGGGCGCTGGTGCTGACGACCGCCAGAAGCTCGCCGCTGGCCATGCGCGCCTCTATGTCCCGCCGTTCTTCCGGAAGAAAGCCCGCGCGGTATGCGCTGATGCGTTCCTTGAACGCGCCGGACTGCTCCGCGGCCCAGAGGCTGATAAGCTCGGTCATGCGCCGGGACTGGGTATAGACGATGGTTCGCAAACCGCGCGCGAGCGCGGCCCGGAGCAGTTGAATCGCGGCGGCCGCCGGACTGCGCAGGGGCTCGATGAACACAATGTGGCGCGCGCCGCAGGGCGCTGCGTTTTCGCTGATCACATGCGCGTCAAGCCCGGTCAGATCCGCGACCAGGCGGCCGGGATTGCCTATGGTGGCGGACGAAAAAATAAAACGCGGAGCGGCGCCGTAGTGCGCGCATACGCGGCGCAGGCGGCGGAAAACCTGGGCCATGTGCGAACCCAGAATGCCGCGATAGGCGTGCGCCTCATCCACGACCACATACTCAAGCGAGGCGAAAAACGCGCTCCAGGTTTCATGATGCGGCAAAAGCGCAAGATGGAGCATTTCCGGATTGGTCATGAGCGCGGCCGGCGGATGGGCCCTGATTTTTTTTCGAAAATGCGGGCTTGTGTCTCCGTCGTACACGGCCGCGCCGGGACGCGCGTCTTTGGGCCAGTGTTCCGTAAGCCGCGTGAAGGCGGCAAGCTGGTCCTGGGCCAGGGCCTTGAGCGGAAAGAGATACAGTGCCCGGCTGTCCGGATTCGCAAGAAATCCTTCGATAACAGGAAGGTTATAGATAAGCGTCTTTCCACTGGCTGTGGGCGTGGCCGCAATCACATGCTGCCCTGCGCGGATGCGGTCTATGGCCTCAGCCTGGTGCCGGTAGAGTCCAGGTATGCCTTTTTCCCGCAAAATCTCCTGAACCGCACGGCTTAAGGGCCGCTTTACAGGTTGAAGGCAGGCGGTTGCCGCCGGAAGGACGCGGTGATGCGCGACCTGGGGACCGAAGGTTTCGGAATGCAGAAGGGCGGCAATATATTCGGCAATCGGGCTGTTCATACTGAAAGGACGTTGGCGCGTTGACGTAAGGCGGCGTATGGGACTGTCCGGCAATGCGGCTTTTCTGCGCGCCGCCATATGCCGCGCCTTTAAGTGTACGTGGGCTTTGTTATTTGGGCAAGTCTTTTGGACAGGGCGGTTTGACCGTTCAAAAAGGCCTGGCTGCGTTTGGCGGCGCTGTTTGGCTTCCGGCGTGCGCTCAACAGGCATCTTCTGGAGTCCAAATAGTTATGTATCGACATAATATATTGTAATTATTAATATTATTGTTGACACGCCGTTTGTTTTGCTTGATAAACTGGAAGGGATGGCGAAGCGCCATATGGAAAAGCGGGCCGGTGGGCCGCAATGGAACATGGAGGCGGGTTTGAGGCGTTTTTTCAGCAAGGGCTTTGCGCTGCAAAAGCGACATCGAAAAATTCATGAAATTGCCGCTGTTTTTTCTTTTTGACGCCAAAAACAGCACGTACGTCAGTTGTTCTATGCGCATATGTCCAAAACGCCGCGCTATGACGCGGCCATTCTTAAGAAAAGCAGGGAATTTTCGGAGGGAATGCGTATGACTGAGAATGACAGAAACACGCTGCATTGCGTCTCGTTGCTGCTGGAGTATCCTGACCGCGCATTTTTTGCGCGTATTCCTGAGTATCGCGCATGCATTGAGAAAGGCGTGAACGGATTTGCAAATCCGGTGCTGCATCTGTTTCTCGATGAAATGGAAGCGCTTGGGCCGCGGGCCGCTGAAAAGGCGCATGCGTCGGTCTTTGATTATGAGTGTTCCAGCCGCCGTCATACATGGAGTCATTGCGGCATGAAACGCGAGCGGGGCCGGATCAGGACTTTTTTGAACGCGCTGTGCGAAGAGTCCTGGCCTATGTCGGATGCGTTTTCGTTCCAGGGCCTGCGCGTCTTTGAATTTCTTTCCATGTGCGAAGACTGGGCCGTTTCGGGGACGCCGGATGGATCTGGGGCCAAACGCGCGCGCCTGGACGAACGTCTGGCCGGGATGGACGCGGTATATGCGCCGCTTTTTTCCCTGGTCGCGGAAGCGCTCCTCCGGGAATATGCGCCGCTGTTTCATAGCGCTGGGGCCCGGAAAAAACCGGCCGGTCCGGATATGTCCGGCTTGGGCGCGCGCGGCGGCGCCCATCTGGGCATGGCGCACGTTCCTGTACCGGCTGTTTTTCCGGGTCGTTCCAGCCGCTCTGCGGTTTGAGAAGAATATATTTGCGTGCCGGCTTCTTTTTGCGTATGCGCGCGGTTTTGCGTGTCCAGAGAGCGCATCCAAACGTATCCAGGGGCATGAAGAAGCGGCATGAAAACCGAATGCGCGGGACAAAAGCGTTGCTCTTTTGTCCCGCGCCGTTTTTTGGGGTTGGCCGCGGGCCTTGTCCGGCCCGCTTCCGTAAAAAAGACGCTATGCGTTCTTTAACTCTTCAACCAGGGTGTTCAATTGATGGGCCATGTCCGCAAGATCGGTCACGGCCTTGCTGGATTCGGCCATGGCGTCCGCGGTGCTGGCCGCAATCTGGTTGATTTCGCTTGTCCCCCGATTGATCTGTTCTGATGCGGCGGATTGCTGTTCGCTTGCCGCGGCAATGGCCCGGACCTGATCAGTGCTGCCCTCAACCAGCTTCACGATGCTTGAGAGGGCTTCGCCCGCATGTTGCGCAAGTTCCGTGCTCTTCTTGACCGCTTCTTCAGCCATGTTCATTTCTTTGATGTTTTCCGCGGCGCTGCTTTGAATGGCGCGCACCGCGTCGCCCACTTCCTTGGTGGCGTTCATGGTCTTTTCCGCAAGCTTGCGCACTTCGTCGGCGACAACGGCAAAGCCGCGTCCGGCGTCGCCGGCCCGGGCCGCCTCAATGGCGGCGTTTAAGGCAAGCAGATTGGTCTGGTCCGCGATATCGGAAATTACGCCCATAACCCGGCCAATGCCTTCAACCTGCTCGCCAAGAGCGGAAAGACCCTGAGCCAGGGCGGCGGTTTTGTCGCTGACCTCTCCAATGGCGCCGACCGCGGCGTGCACGACGCTGGCCCCGCTTTCCGCCTGCTTGCGGGCTTCTTCCGAAGCCTGCGACGCTTCCGCGGCATTGCGCGCCACTTCCATGACCGTGGACGTCATTTCTTCCATGGCTGTGGCGGTTTCAGCCGCGCGTTCCCGTTGCACGCCCGCGCCCTTGGATGATTCTTCAATCTGCCCGGCAAGCTCTTCTGAAGACGAAGCGATATGCGCGACAATGGTTTCAAGTTTCGTTGCGGCTTCCTGCAACCCTTCGCGCCGCGCGTTTTCCGCCGCGGCGCGGGCCGCGTCCGCCTCTTTCAGCGCCGTTTCGGCGCGTTCCACGGCGCTTTGCGCTTCTTTGGTCTTCTGTTCCGAGGTGGCGATCATGGCGCGCAGATTTTTGACCATGGCGTGCAAGGCCAGGCCAAGTTTGCCAAGCTCGTCATGGCGAACCACAGTAAGTTCCCTGTTCAAATCACCGTTGGCTATGGCCTCCGCGTAGGCGACGGCGCATCCCAGCCGGCCGGTGATGCCGCGCACCACGAAAACGACCACAATGGCCACGACGATGAGCACAATGACGGCCGCAGTGATAATGGCGTTGCGGATGGAAGCCACTTCCGACAGCACGTCGTCGCGCTCCGCGGCCACTGCCACGAACCATTCAAGGTTGTCGATGCTGATCGCATACACCGCCGCAATGCGTTCAAGGCCGCCGAATTTGTATTCAAACACGCCATGGCGCATATTTATCATGGTCTTGACCCAGTCGAATCCGGAAATGTCTTCCAGAACCCGGCTTTCATCCTTATGGGAGATGGTCCGGCCCGGCGGCATGAACATAAAGGCGTATCCGCGTTCGCCTACTGTTATGGCGGAAAGCACGTCCCGGCTGACGGCGCCGATATCAATGCTCATAAGCAATATCCCTTCGGCGAGCCCGCCGACATGGACAGGCGCGGCCGCGAAAAAGGAAAGCTGATTTGTGGCCGGATTTTTGGCCGGCTGGGAAATGGAGAGCGGTTTTTGAAGCGCTTGCCGGAAAAAGGCGCGTTCGCTGTCCGTGTATGCGCCGGTTGCGCCAAAGTCCGTGGCCGCGACAACGGCGCCGTTTGCATCCAAAAGCCGTATGCTGGCGACGCCGGGAAGGTTCTGGGCTTCTTCTTTCAGAAATTCGTTGGCTTCACGCACGGCAAATGAGTCGCCGGGCCCGCGCAGGGCGCGGATGAGACTTTCGGCATGCGCCATGATATCCACAGCGGCGAAATTCTTTGTAAGCCGTTCTTCAATGGCTTTGCCCGCGCCTATGGCCGCAAAATCCTGCTCGGCTTTTACGGTTTTGGTCAGGGCCGTGTCCGCCAGTCTGTTGGTCCAATACGCCGTGCCGATCATGCCAAGCAACACAATGCCCAGAATAAACGTTAATAACCGTGTCGAAATGCTCATCCTCTCTCTCCTTATGTCGTTTCCATCCCAGCTTTTAAAGGCTGGTGGCGGGATGCCGGCGGATGCCCGCCGGGCGTGCAGGCGGATTGCATCAATGCAGGCTGTATCCATGCATATCGTACAGAACAGGGAAATACTTAAGCCGTCGCGCACGGTAAAAGCCTGGCTCTTTCAGGCGGGCTTTCCGGGAGAGGGTGTGAAACATGAAAGCCCGAAGCCGTTGCGGCGGCTTCGGGCTTTGGGAGACAGGAAAAA
The DNA here is from genome assembly GCA_944324045.1 of uncultured Desulfovibrionaceae bacterium. Taxonomy (GTDB): domain Bacteria; phylum Desulfobacterota; class Desulfovibrionia; order Desulfovibrionales; family Desulfovibrionaceae; genus CALUUT01. The sequence continues at coordinate 12,898 of CALUUT010000084.1, forward strand.
AGGATTGCCGTCTTCGGCCTGCGCAAGTTGTGGGGCTTCGCGCCTGAAAGGCGTCCTTTATCAGGCGCGAACTGTTCTTAAAGACTCATGGGCGCGGCCGGGATGCCCGCGTCCGGCGAAAGCCCTGTCATGAGGTTTGCATTGACCATGGCCTGGCCGCTTGCGCCGCGGCACAGATTGTCTATGGCGCAGACGATGATCAGCCGGTCTGTGCGCGCGTCTTTGACCAGTCCGATATCGCAGAAAAGCGTGCCGCGCACGAAACGGGTTTCAGGCAGCCGCCCAAGAGGCAGAACGCGCACCCAGGGATGATGATCGTAGGCCGCCTTATACGCCGCGTGAATATCTTCCGCGGAGAGGTCTTTTTTCAGTGTCGTGTATATGGTTTCAAGGATGCCCCTGCTCATGGGCACGAGATGCGGATTGAACGACAGGCGCACGGTTTTTCTGGCGAGCGCGGACAGCTCCTGTTCTATTTCCGGCGTATGCCGGTGCGCGCCAAGCCCGTAAGCCTTGAAGCTGTCGGCCACTTCGCAGAACAGATTTGCGGCTTTAAGGCCGCGGCCGGCCCCGGATGTTCCGGATTTGGCGTCGATTACGATGCCCTGGCTGGATGCAAGCCTGTTTTTCAGCGCCGGCATAAGCCCCAGTATCGCGGCCGTGGGATAGCAGCCGGGATTCGCCACAAGGCGGGCTTTTTTTATGGCTTTCGCGTAGAGTTCAGGAAGACCGTAGACCGCTTCGGCAAGATGCGCGGGCCGGGCGTGCGGATGCTTGTACCATTCTTCATAGACGGCCGGATCGCGCAGGCGGAAGTCCGCGGATAAATCCACGACCTTGAGCCCGGCATCCACAAGGTCCGCGCCGATTTCCATGGCCGTGACGTGCGGCACGGCCAGAAAGACAAGATCGCAGGCCCCGGCCAGATCTTTTGGCTCAGGTTCGCTTATGACAAGCCCGCCCACGTTTGTGCCCAAAAACGCGGGGTGTATGTCCTCAATGCGTTTTCCGGCTTCATTGCGCGATGTGGCCCGCGTCAGGGTCATGCGCGGATGCCCCGCAAGAAGCCGCAGAAGTTCCACGCCCGTATAGCCGGTGACGCCGACCAGACCTACGCGAATCAGTGTTTTCATGAAATATCCTCCTTTGCGGGCCGCGCTGGCGGCCGGCCGCGGCGTTTGTCCGCCGCGCGGCGTGAAAAGCCCTGCGGAAAGACGCCCTTGCGCGTCAGGCGAAGCGCCGTGTACGCCGCATGCCGCCCTAGCGCGATTTCATCACAAATTTCATGCGCAGTTCATACAGGAGCGCATCGAGCATTTCCTTTTCGGACGCATCCAGGTTGTTGCGCGTTTTTTCCTGAAGCATGGACAGAATATCTATGGAATGCTTGGCCATGAGCAAATCCTGATCTGTCCGGCCGTTTTCCGGGTTCGGCACTTCTCCAAGCTGCACCAGGGCCGAAGAGGCCATGGACAGGATGAATGTGGAAAAGGTGACCTCCGGCATGGAGCAGTCCGCATTCTTGTTTTCGCGGCCCTGCGCGCCGGCGCATGGTTTTTCTTTCGGCATGGCAGGCTCCGTTTCAGCGCGTCGACGCCGATGGGTCATAGTGTTGCAGCGCGTCATGGTAGGCGCGAAGCGCCGGGTCCATGAAATGCTTGTCGGCAAGAGCGCCGCCGTTGGCCACAATCGCCTGGGACAGGGCCACAAGTCCGCTCATGACGTCGGCCCAGTCGACCCAGCCCATATGCGCCATGCGGATCATGACGCCTTTCATGTGGTCCTGACCTCCGGCCAGAATCACGCCGTATTCCTTGGCCGCGTGTCCGATGATTTTTCCGGCGTCCATTCCTTCCGGCGCAAGCGCGCTGGTCAGGCCCCAGGCAAAATGCGTCCGGGCGAACAGGCGAAGGCCCATGGCCGAAAGTCCGGCCCGGGCCATGGCCGCAAGCGCCCACTGTTTGCGGTAGACGTTTTCAAGGCCGAATTCCCAGAACATGTCGAGGCTTTCTTTTAAGCCCACAATCAGGCTGACCGGCGGCGTGAAACAGGTTTGGCCCAGGGCCTGCTGGGCGCGTTCCTTGGTCAGGTTGAAATAAAAACAGCCCGGCGTCACGGTTTCGGTCTTTTTCCAGGCCCGTTCGGAAAGCGCGATGAACGAAAGTCCGGGCGGCAGCATCACGCCTTTCTGGGAGCCTGTGACCAGGCAGTCGATGCCCCATTCGTCCATGGG